>JAAYYW010000139.1 GCA_012515195.1 Leptolinea sp. | reverse complement strand
GACCAGATAAAATGAATCAGGGAAACCACCCCAAAGCCAACAGGAACACCCAGTGAAACCAGGAGAAGGACATTCCCTTTGCGAGAGGGTAGTGTAAGCCAAGCAACAAGTAGGATGCCAAGGAGAAGGGGCGGAATAAGTGTCAGGTATACCAGATAGCTCACTTTTTCACCCCGCTGAAAAGAGAGTATTCATTGGAAAATTGCACAAGCAATGAAATTTCAAAAGTATCCAATATTTTTGCCATTTTCGCTGTCTCACCACTGTCATTGAAATTACCCAGAATAAGGTCATGATCCGCGCCGCGTTCCAGAACCACAGGGGCGACAGTATATTGCGCCAGCAGAAATTCCACCTCCTGGTCTGATGAACCATATTTCACATTAGGAATATCCCAGTCTGCCAGATACCCGATGACCCCATGGTCGGGCAGTATCTCTCTTATCTTGCGCATTCGCCTGTCCCAGGCTGTGACCATATCCAATTCGTCCAGCCCTTCAGAAGCAGTCACTGATGATCTGAAACTCTCGTATGTTGAGAAAAGGACAAGGGCCATCAAGATAATGAGGCCAGAAGTGATGGCGATGAGAGACTTGTTATTGGAATACTTCATTCAGATCCTCATTCAAAAAAACAGGTTGAAAGGACTTCTGTAGTCAGATCCCTACAGCCTAAACTGCATAACTCCATATCCGGAATTGCAGGTTAAATGCATTTAAATAACGAATTCCTTTCACCAATCCGGATGATCAAAAAAAGGTACTAGAACGTACTTCAAGCCTTCTTGCAGCAGACAGATAGACCAGGATGGGAACTTCTGTAACATCGGATGTTTTAGTCCTTCATTAACTGGTTAATCCGGCTTTCTCCGAGATTAAAGTACTTCGCCTGTGGGTGGTGCAAAATGATGGCGGCGGTTGATTGTTCGGGAACCAGTTGATAAGCAGATGTCAGGCTCATACCGAGTTCCTGTTCCACCGGGAGCAAAGAGAATACTTTCTGGTGATCGGCTAACTCAGGTACGGAGGGATATCCCCAGGAATACCTTTTCCCCTGTTCCGATTCGATCCCCAATTCACGGCGAATATGTCGATGGAGATATTCGGCGGTTGCTTCAGCCATTTGAACCGCGAGCCCATGAGTAAAGTAGCCTTCGCTGTAATTGCCGGTTGCCTGCATTTGGTCAAATCGTTCAGTGGCTTCCTGACCGACTGTAACAACCTGAAGCGCGACAACATCCATCCGGCCGCTTTCCTTTGATGAAAAGTAATCAGCCAGACAGAGATACTCGCCGAAGGACTGACGCGGGAAGTTGAATCGCGTTAACTCGATAGGTTTTCCAGAGTTGACGGTAACCGGTTGGTAGATGACAAGATCATTTCCAACAGACTGACATGGCCAGTAACCATAGACTGCCCGGGGTCTAAGCCATCCTTCTCTTTCGGCTTCTTTAATCATTACCTGAAGACGGTCTTCATATTCTGCCAGAAGTTTTTTCCAGTCATCGCCGTGTGCGTTCTTGGCACCCCATGAAAGCCGGAATAATTCATTCTTTGAAAGGCATTGATACACTGCCTCCAAAGGCATCTTCTTTACCAGGCGAGGGCCGTATTCTTCAACAGAAGGAATGACAGCCGCGGGCGGGATGGTCGGTTTGATTTCAACTCCGGGTTTACTGCTACCTTCTTCTCCCGCCTGCCCCAGCTCAAAATCTGCTTCGCGGCGGATTTTTTCCATGAGAGCGGTCTTCTCGGTGGGATTGACCAGGGTATCCATGGTAGACAATCCTTCAAAGGCATCTTTGCAGTAAAAAACGCCTGGACCATAGTATTCGTTTTGGTCAGTCATGAGTATTCGGCGGCCAAACTTTTTGTTAATGGCTGCTCCCCCGATCAAAACAGGAAGATCCAGGTTGCGGCGATGAAGCTCGTTTACGATCAAAGGCATCTGCTTGCTAGTACTAACCAACAGGGCGCTTAAACCGATCGCGTTCGCATTCAATTCGATTGCTTTACTGATCACCGTTTCGGCTGGTACCTGCTTGCCAAGGTCGTGT
>JAAYYW010000138.1 GCA_012515195.1 Leptolinea sp. | reverse complement strand
GGAAATTGAATAACATCAACCGGTATGCCAACGCGCTCCAATTTGGCGAGAGGGTGGTTTACTGGCAGGCCGGATGGGACGTGTTTACCCGATATCCCATTCTGGGGGTTGGACTGGGAAACGCAGGTCGTTGGTTTGACCAGACTATTCCATCGTATGGCATGAATTTAATCGAAGTCCGTCAGTTACTCTATCGTTCGACCGACTTACCCAATATAAAAAACCTTTGGATACGAATTCTGGCAGAAACCGGATTTGTCGGATTTGCTTTTTTTGCCGCATGGTCGGTTTCTATGCTTCAAAAGGTTTCGAGTTGCAGGGATACCAGTAAAACCTTGCAGAAACTGGCGGCAATATGGTGTATCTTTATAGTGATTGGCATAATCCTGGAAGGGTTCAGTATTGATTCTTTTGGAATGCCTTATTTTTGGATTTCTTGTGGGTTGATACTGGCAATAGATCAAATACAAAACACTGAAGGTGATTTTTTTTCGCAATCTTCAGAGGAGGAATAATGAATAATAAGGTTATCTGGATTATTGTTGGGGTCATACTCGCGCTTATTTGTTGCTGCGGTACAGCCAGTCTTTTTGGCGTTTATAAGATTATAGAAAGCGAAGGGCTTTCGACATTAAGCTCAATGGATGACCTTTTTGAGCCAATCAATGAGGAGCCATCCGAGCCTGTAACAATACAGATCCCGCCTGAAGGAAGCACGGTGGATGAAGGCGCACTCGAAACGCGGAATACACTGGATTCAACCATTGTTCCAAACAATGATTTGCGCGAGCTTGCCTCCCGATTGAAAGGTATCAAAAATATCCCGGAGACATTAAGCGAACCTGCCCCCGAATACAACGTTGGTGATTTCAAAGAATTTACCGCGATAAATACAGACACAAATGAGAACTTCAAGGTAGGAACGCGCCTCGCCTATGAAACTGACCATGCGTACTTCTGGATTGAGGAAGGTGTAAATTTCGACAAAGATCGTGTTAAAGAATTGGCCCAGGTATTTGAAAACGAAATATATGTGACCGACCGAGAATTCTTCGGCAGTGAATGGAAACCCGGCGTAGATGGTGATGACCACCTGTATATTATTTATGCCCGCGGATTGGGTAGTAACATCGCTGGCTTGTTCTCTTCGATAGATTCGATCCATCCACTTGCCCGTCCGGATTCAAACGGGCATGAGTCATTCTATATGAGTGCCGACAACCTGTATTTTGGTGAAGAAGATAAAGGGACACTGGCGCACGAATTTCAACATATGATCCATTGGTACCGTGACCGCAATGAGGACACCTGGTTGAATGAAGGTTTTTCTGTTCTGGCTGAGTTTTTAAATGGATACGATACTGGTGGATTTGACGATCTTTTCGTTATGAATCCTGACAAACAGCTCACAGACTGGCCGGATGACAATTCAATCACCCGTCCCCACTACGGCGCATCTTTTCTCTTTGTTAACTATTTTCTTGACCGTTTTGGCGAAAAAGCGACCCAGGCCGTGGTTGCTGAACCAGAAAATGGCATGGCATCCATCGATAAGACCCTGCAAGATTTGAATGTTTTGGACCCGATCTCGAGAGATGTTATCAAAGCGGATGATGTATTTGCTGATTGGACACTCGCAATGTTCTTGAAAGATCCCGAAGCCGGTGATGGGCGTTTCTTATATACCAACTATCCCGAATCGCCCCAACCGGATGTCACTGAGGCAGTAAATACTTGTCCTACCGATGCTCTAAATCGAACGGTATCTCAATATGGTGTGGACTACATTGACATAAACTGCAAAGGCGATCTGCTGGTTGATTTTCAGGGAGTTCTTGAAACCGGTGTTCTGGAAGAAAATCCTCATTCCGGCAAATATGCTTTCTGGTCAAACAAAGGCGATGAATCGGATATGACGTTGACGCAAGAATTCGATTTTGCCGGACAATCCAAACTAACATTTGAGTACTGGACCTGGTATGACCTTGAAGAGGATTATGATTTTGCGTATCTGGAATACAGTGAAGATGGTGAATCCTGGACCATTATCCCAACAGTCTCATGCACCTCGGAGAACATATCGAGAAACAATTATGGGTGTGGTTGGAATGGAAAGACCAATGGATGGGTGAAGGAATCTGTTGATCTATCTTTCCTGTCTGGAAAGAAAGTTCAATTGCGGTTTGAATACATCACTGATGCAGCTGTAAATGGTGAAGGTATGATGTTGGATGATATTGCCATCCCCGAAATCGGTTACCAGACCGATTTTGAGAATGATAATGGTGGATGGGAAACAGCCGGTTTTGTGCGGATCCAGAATAAATTGCCGCAAACTTATAAAGTATCGCTCATCCAGTATGGATCACCAACTACTGTGACCTATATCACATTGGATGAGCGAAATCACGCGTCCATTCCACTGACAATTGGGGAAGGATCAAAAGGTGCTGTTCTGGTGGTGAGTGGAACAACCCGGCTTTCCCGCCAGAAGGCGAAATATCAGATCACTATCAATAACACATCATTCTAACTGTTTGGGATGACAATGTTAGGCTTTTGGAGCGCGCAGGGCCTGGAGTTGACTTTCCAGCTCGGCGCGCTTTTGATCTCTGGCGTCGGCCAGTTCTTTTTGAACAAAATTGACACGATCAAATACTTGCTGCCGGAGTTCATCCCCGGTGACCGGTGTCAACAATAAAGCAGCGGCGGCGCCTAACAATCCGCCGGTAAATGCGCCCAGAATGAATCCGAATATCTTTCGCATGATGCTCCTCCTGTGGTTAATCTGTTGATAGAGATGATTCTACACGCAAAGCAGTTTCCTGAGAAATTAGTTTGTTTCTTAAAAAGAAAAGGGGAGCCAGACCTGTGATCCAAAAACCGGTTAATCCAAATCGGATCAACCTCGCACAAAATCCGATAACTGATTCGTCCCGTGGAAGGATCATTCCCAACCCGGAATAGATCAGAAGCAATCCGGCGAACCCGGTTACCAACCGCCACAACTTTTGTTCAGTAGTTCCCTGAATTTTGATCATAATACCGGAGCGTGCTTCAAAATTGCGCAGAAAAAATAGGCCGCCGGCATATCCAATGAAAATGCCACAGCCAGAGAAAAGACCTGTCAAATTTACTGGGTGGATTGTCCCAGCTCGAGCGGAAAGGGTTACCCAATCTGGCGGGATATTCCAATCTTGGAGAAAACTCTTCGCAACGATACCCATTACAATCATAAATCCTGCTGTAAATAAGATAAGGATAAAGCCGATTGAAGAAGGTCTTTTCTCGAACCAGCGGCTGATTGGGCGATCCAGTCGTAAAACACATGTGAGAATAAGTAGACCAAAGAGCCAACCGCCAAGTACATCCGCCAAAAAGTGAACACCCAGATAAAGGCGGGAGGTTCCAACCATTCCGATCAGAAATACGGCAGCCAGGATAGATGGAAGGCGTTTTTTTTGTATCCCCAGCATTCCCCAGAAAACAGCCGCTTTTTGTGAATGGCCGGAAGGGAAGCCAAAGGACGGTTCTGCCGCGTAGGCTTTCACATCCGCATCTATCCAATACGGACGCGGTAGATGAAATGCAATTTTCATCAAACTGTTCAGACTTGATGCGAATAATAATGTCAGACCCAACCTGGCACCAAGCTTGCGATCAAAGCACCAAAATATCGCTGATATGATAAGAAGTTGAAAGTGCTCCACGCCCAGAATACTGAACACATTCATTATTGGGAGAAGCCACTCTCCAAGATTTTGTACTATGATATTGGTTTGAGTATCTAATATAGTCATTTGTAAATGGGAAAAGTCCGGTTTATGAAAATCAGTCCTATTGTACACTCAATCAATGGTCGATAATTCGCCCCGTTTATGGGATCACTTTTCGGTTGTCCTGCTGCTGATTTGCATTTGGCTTCCAGCAGCCCTGCTTACATCAACAGGTTGGGCTGCTGGATTGGACCTGGTGGAATTACTGGCTCTGGTTGGAGCTTCTCTCGGATTGTTCCTGGGGAGATCGAAACTTAATTCCGCTTTTTCCAACCTGATTTTTGTTATCTTATCGGTACTTATTCCTTTGTGGTTATTTGTCATTCGGATGACGCCAGATGGAGGATGGTCAGTTCGCCTGGGCTCCCTTGGTCAACGGACACAAGTAGCATTTTCACAGGCCATATCAGGTCAGGCAGTCCAGGATCCGCTGGTCTTTGTGATGTTTTGTGCATACTTTTTCTGGACCATTGGTTATGTCACTGGTTTTGGATTTACCCGGCGATGGAACCCATGGCAGGGATTGCTTGCCGCTGCTGGGATTTTTGGAGTGATCGATTTTTATGCCAAAACGTCTGTATTGACCTCCTGGCTGGGGGCGTCTTTGATCTTCCTTCTGTTCTTATTGGCTTCCCGTCTCTTCTGGTTAAACCGTAAGTTTATTCTGGAGGGTGACGGATATAAGGTGGAGCGAGAGGCGGGAGAGTCGATATCACAGTTGGCAGCTGTTCTGGGAATTTTGCTGGTATTTCTCGCCTGGAATCTTGAAACTATTATTCGATCGTTTACGCCCGGAACGAGTGAATATGAACGGGTTTCTGAGCTCTGGCAGAATATTCAGATGAGCCTTCAGAATAATTTCGTGTCATTGCAGGGAACTACAACCCTGACTGGGACATATCCAGGTGGTATGGAACTGGGATCCCAGACACCTGAGGATCCAAGTCCTGCTTTCCTGGTCGAATTGATTTCTGAGCCTTCAGAGGCAGCGAAATATTATTGGCGGGTGAAGTCGTTTTATGAATATCGGGATGGACACTGGCAAGCACCCATTGCGGTTGATAATAATGAAGCTGCCTTAAAAACAGAAGAATACTCAGGTTCTCCGTTCTTAAGTACATTGTCCACTCGCTACTTTTGGCAATCTGCGGATGGATCGGTCATACCATACTCCGGACGATTCTCATCGTTGGATATTCCTTTCCGGTTGACAACGTCCGAAAAACCCGTGGGGCAGTCCGGCGATGTCCAGGTTTTTCCGGTGGATTTGATCAAAGAAGGTGATGTGTTCCACCTGAACAGTGCCATGTTTACTGGTTCCCAGTTGACTCTTCGGGAGATAAATAGCTCCATTCCCTCCGATATATCTGCAAGCAGCCTTCAACTCCCGGAAACGGTACCTGCAAGGGTAAGGGAACTTGCCAAAGAAATTGCCATAGGAAATACTGTGGCGGAACGGGTTATGAATGTTACCCGGTTTCTGAGAACCCAATATAAATATAAAAACCAGATACCTTCTCCCCCACGGGGAAAAGATCCGGTGGATTGGTTCCTATTTGAAAAGAAAGAGGGATTTTGCACATATTTTGCCACGGCCGAAGTAATACTATTACGGGCGGCCGGTATACCCGCGCGCATGGCTGTTGGCTACAGTCAGGGTGAGCGGATGGAAAACACATACCTCGTCCGGTTAAATGACGCTCATGCCTGGCCTGAAGTATATTTTCCTGATATTGGCTGGCTGCCATTTGAACCAACCGTGAACGAAGGAGAACCACCCTATTCGAATCCGCCGGAATCCGATCAGGATGAGAATGACGACCTGACCCCGGAAGAACGCCGCGGGAATATCAATGAAGTCCCTCAGAATGAGATTGTTCCCAACATACCTGAACCTGAAACAGAACAGGTATTTCAGAATTCATGGATGTTGTTTATCGCGCTGGCATTGCTGGTATGCGTAGTTTTTTGGATGTTATGGTTGAAACTGAAAAAAAGGCTGCGATTAAAACCGTTCCGCCTGCCAAAAATACTTGTGCAACTATTACGGTTTTTACGAATACCAGTCCCGCGCTGGTTGCACTGGTGGGATTGGTATACAAGCCTTACACCTTTAGCCCTGCGGTACTACTGGATTGAGAAAACGTCCATCTGGTCTGGCATAGTATCCAGACGACCGGTTACTCCGGCTGACTTACTCACTGTCCTGGCAGCAGAATTTCCAACCAGCAAGCCGGACATTCTCTTGTTTTGGAATGGTTTGTATTCAGAGATCTATAGTCGAGACATTCATTATCCTGTGCAAAAATGCATTGCCGCAGGAAAAGGCGTGCAACAATGTGTTATTCGCAACGCTTTTGCCCGATTGTGGCGTGGAAAGATATCATAGCTTTGCACTGAAACGGATTATTTTTCAACGATCTCGATTGCGCTGGAGCCATCAACAACCAGAACTCTAACGCCCAGAGCCAGGCAGGCTGCCAGATCAGGACGACGGTTGGTGAGGTTAAAATATTCATCAGAGAGAAAGACCACCTGCCGGATGGACGTATTATCAGGATCATAAGCAGTGTCCACCCAGATGCCATCTTTTTGGACAAAGGTGCGCGAGCCAACATTTTTTATTACCTTTGCGTCTTCATGTGTTATTTCCGGTGCTGAAATTGAACCTGCGAGTTCATTCTGTTCACGGGCTTTCGTGACAGCATCCGCACCGGAAACGGCCGCTGATGGAGCGGCGCGCATATTCTCAAATGTCTCTTGCGACAGTCGTTCTTGATCTGCCTCTCCCAGAACACTTGGTTCAGTAACCAGATACGACGTGTATGGCGTTACGATCCCGTAGCGGATACTGAGCTTCACGATCTGATCCACTGTCTCACGGTCACTGCCCTCAAGCCGGATGCGGTTCAAAAGGGATCCAATTTTCCTTGCGGCCCACAACCGGGGCAGGGAGGATTCGGGAGAAGGTTCAGAAGAGCTCTCTTCTGTGAATGGTTGTTTCATGAATTTGAAAACCTGCATTTTGCCATTGATCTGGCCGGAAAGGAAAACATCTGCTTTCCCTCCTTCCCGATAGCGGCCGGTTACAACAAGCTGACTACCCTGGAAAAGATCGGGAAGAGGTTGGGGATGCAAATCATACACGTTTACACCATCAAAATCTAACTCGAGGTTGGTCAACACCGGGGTTGATATCTTTTCATAGAATTCCGAGAGTACGCGGTCAAGGGGCTCATCCGGATTGATGTATGTACTCGTGCCATGGTGTTGCTGGCTCATAGTATCCAGCAGCAGGGTATCAACATCGTATCCGACACCAAAGGAGAACAGTCGGATGTTTCCACTGGCTTCATCACTGAAATTCCTGAGTATTTGAGATGAATCACGTACACCGATGGTGGGTTGGCCATCAGTGAGGAAGAGCAGGTATGTTGGCCGTTCCCCATCGACAGACTGCAATGCTTCGATTAGGGCGCGGTTGATATCTGTACTGCCGCCGGCAGACAATGTATCGATCCATTTGCTGGCACGGTCCGCATCTCTGGAAGGTGCCATTCCCTGCGCAAAATGCTCAACACTGCTGCTGAAAGAGGTGATATGAAACCGGTCACCGGTTCCCAGGTGTGAAAGGACATAGCGGGCGGCTGATCTGGCCTGTCTTATCTTTTCTCCTTCCATGCTGCCTGAACGATCTATCACCAGCAGAATATCTTTGTCCACACGGGTAGACTCGATACCCGGACGGGGGGCAGCCAGCAGAACGAAAAAACCATCCGAATCTGACACATCGCGTCCATCTCGGAAGGATATTAAATGCAGAGCCTCATCTTCCCCGGAAGAGTAATAGAGGGAGAAGTCTGTATCCGGTTTCGTGTTGGAGTCCTCAAAACTTACCAGAGCTGATGAGAGGTCAGTTTTATGGATATCTACCGGATGGCTGGGTGAATAGATGGCCCGGATAGGATCGGGAGTTTCCAGTTCTACAGTAATTGAGACCTTTTCAAGTGGAAGAGCCGAAAATTTTTCTGTGTTCAAAGGATAGGTATATTCCACCAATCCGTTTTCCGACGTCAACGTTTGAGCGTATTCCAGTTCTATTTGACGCTCACCTCCGGGTGGAATGGGAAATATGCTGGCTTGAAAAGCTCCGCGTCCTGCATATTCCAGTAATGCGGGGTCACGCATATCACGCACAATGCTGTTATAGGTCTCTCGGGCTTCTTCGGCCGAGAGGACCTGACCTTCGACCGGTTGTCCGTCAATCCATAAAGTAAACTGTTGAATAACAGCTTCTTCCGGCAACGGGAAGAGATATGTTCCTTCAATTGTCTCCCGACCAGTATTCTGGAATACCTGATCGATATGGGTTACAGCCAATTGGTCTTTGATCCTTACCGATACAATATGTTCTTTAACCGCGAGGGGACTCGTGTGTAATGTAGAAAACGGTGGCGGGCAGGGGAAAGGATCGCAAACTGGTACTTCGGGGATGATGAAACCATCAGCCAGAACGGAACCAGCGTTTGATAAAAGAATCGCGGATATTACCACCAGACTGAATAACCACCGGATGAGCATGTGAGCCTCCTGAAAAATGTTCTATCAGAAGGACGATGAAAAGTGGCCTTTTGTTCCAAAAACTTAAGAGGTCAAAAACCTGTCGTTTTGTTCATCCCACATCTGTTTATAAAGACCGGATTGGTTGGACAATCCCCCATGTTTGCCGCGTTGAATGATTTCGCCATTGGACAGAACCAGGATTTCATCAAAGTCTTCCATGGAGATCATGCGGTGAGTGGCTATCAGACACGCTGATTTTCCTGAATGGTGGAGCAAGGTTTTCATTATTTTTATTTCTGAGTTGGCATCCAGGTTGGAAAGAGGTTCATCCGCTAGAAGGATTGCCCGATCCATGATCAAACTGCGGGCAACCAACAACCGTTGCCTCTCACCGCCACTGACTTGCTGTCCGTTATTGCCTAACCAGGTACTCAGACCTTGTGGGAGGTTGTAAAGCCAGTTCGACAAACCAACATCTCGAATGGCTTTGATTATGCGTGGATCATCTGCTTCTGGTGCCGCCAGTTTGAAATTTTCACGGATGGAGGCCGAGAACAGGTAACCATTTTGGGATACGACCGCCTGGCATGAACGAATGGAATGACTATCGAGTTGAGAAAAATCCACTCCGTTCCAATAGACAGCTCCAACCGACGCTGGCAGATACTTTTGGAGGATCCTGAACAGGGTTGTCTTTCCGCTCCCGCTCGGGCCAACAAGAGCAATTTTCTTGCCGGGGAACAGTTCAATTTCAATCCCCTTCAATGCCGTACGATTTGCACCGGGATATTTGAAGTCCAATCCGGTAACCGTGAGGCTGCCGGATTGGGAAACCGATGCGGTTTCTTTGCCATCGATGACAGGGAGTGGACGATCTGTCACTTCAAAAAGATGTTCCGCGGAAGCTAGACTTACTTCCACCCTGGATGAGGCAGCGGGCAGGAGATTGATGGGTTCGAAACTGGCCAGTGTTACCAAAGCCAGTACAGCGAGAGTCACACCATCTATACGTCCGGACTGGACAAGATGACCCCCAATAAACAGAATGCCCGCCAGAGTCAGATTGGAAAAGAGAACACCAACCGCCAGCGACACAGATTGCAGATGACTGACGGACAGACTGGCCAGACGTAGTTCTGCTGATGCCTGTTTGAACCCGTCCAGATGCCGTTTTTGCGCACCGGTCATGAGTATCTCGGCTGTGTTCCGTATAGTATCCATGGTCATAGCCGCTATGTGTCCATGTGATGTGATCATTGCCTCTGACCGTTTTCGGCTCAAACTACGAACCTGAATGGACAATACAAAACCTGTCAGGAAAAGACCACCCGCGAGTAAAGCGGCCATGGTCATTCCATATTGAAGGGTATAAAGACTGATACCCAGGGTGACAATGATGGCTGCCAGTGGTGGGGCTATACCACGTACGTAAAAATCTTCAAGGGTTTCAATATCGTGGGCTGACCTCGAAAGTAGATCACCGGCTTTAATATCTTCCACTGCCCCTGGAACGCGTGGTTCAACCGCACGGAAGAACCATCCACGGATGTGGGCGAGAAGGTGAAAATTGACTGAGTGCGAAATCAGACGCTCCAGGTAACGGAAGAGACCTCTGGCAATCCCAAAGGCGCGAACCCCGACAATGGCGACCTGCAACTCGGAAAT
>JAAYYW010000137.1 GCA_012515195.1 Leptolinea sp. | reverse complement strand
CATAGATGCATTCTTTATGCGTACAATATATGTGACGTACCACCAGGGTAATGGCGAAAAAATAAGGAGAGTAGAGTGAAAACGTTGGTGTTATTTGAATCATTTTTCGGGAACACAGAGAAGATTGCGCGTGCGATTGGCGCAGCGCTTGGATCAATGGACGAGGATATTGTTCGAATCAGTGAGTTTGATATCCAGCGGTTGGAAGGGGTTAAACTTCTGATCGTTGGTTCTCCAACACGGGCTTTCCAGGCTTCTCCTGACACAAAGGCTTTCCTCCGGAGAATTCCATCCGGTGGTTTGAAAGGGAAAAAAATCGCGGCTTTTGACACCCGTGCTGAGATGACAGACAGGATCCCCGGTTTTTTGAAATTCATGATTAGCATTTTCGGGTATGCGGCTGAACCGATCGCAAAGAAGCTGATCAAAAAGGGCGGAACCCAGGTATTGGAACCCGCCGGATTCTTCGTTCTGGAATCTGAGGGACCATTAAAGGATGGGGAACTGGAGCGGGCAGCCGAGTGGGCTAAGACTCTCATTTAATAAGTGAATAAAGAAAAATAAAAGAACGCGGGATTTTTTAAGTTCCGCGTTCTTTTTTGATCTTTTGGTTGATTTCAGACGGCCGCTTTTTCAGGCCGCAGGAGCTCTAATCCGCAATTTTCGAAGATGTGCAGCGGGGCTACACCGATGCCGACCACACTGGGGCCGGTATGCGAGCCCAGAGATGGAGCAACAGAAACGGTTTCGTCAAAAACGCAGTCAAACATAGACGAAATCCGTTCTTTCAAAAGGGAGACACCTTCCATATTGTCACCGTGCATCAGCTGCACGCGCAGTGGAATATTATCTGGAAATTTCTGAGCAACGATGTCACCCATGCGATGGATGGCCCGCTTCAAGGTTGCGGCCTGCCCCCAGTTGTAATACTTGCCGTCATCTTTCGCGACACCAATGATCGGTTTGATTTTAAGCATCGATGCCAGCAGACCTTTGAGGTGACTGATTCGCCCTCCATGGATCAGATACTTCAAGTCGCCCAACGTGAAAATTGTTTGCTGGTTATTGCAGATCTGATCAATCAATTTGAGGATATCACCCATCACCCAGCCGGCATGGTTCGCAAGGGCTGCCGCCTGCACCTGCCAACCGAAAGGACCGGATAATGTTTTGGAATCAATAATAGTAACGTTAGCTTCCGGTACCATCTCCGCGCCCAGGCGGGCCGAATTGATTGTCCCGCTCAGCCCTGAAGAGATGTGGATCGATAGAATTTCAGGATCGGTCTTGGCCAGTTTCCGGTACATATCGGCAAAATCTCCCGGTGAAGGCTGAGACGTTGTGGGGTAAGCCCCGGTCGCTGTCAAAGTTTGATAGAACTTCACATAATCGATCTCTTTTTTGCCAACGTAAGTCTTTCCATCCAACACTATCGTAAGGGGCAGAGTATGGATATCCAACTCTTTTTCAACGGATTCGGGAAGGTCCATCCCCTGGTCAGTCACGATCTGCATAATGCCTCCATAGGTAAATAATGCCAAAAAGGCATTCAAGATGAGTTGACTTTATCATAGGAAAGAATGCGTATAATGTGCCATAAGTTACACCACAAGTCATATTTTTTATGACCTCTTATGTTTTGTCCGGGGAGGAAAATTGTCCATCACGCCATTTAAATTAGAACGATATTATTCTCTGTATGAATTCAAAGCCCGAGTCATGCTCAGTTCATCTGATTGTGAAAGCCTGTCCATGGCTGAACTGCTGGCACTGGCTTCCCCTTCATCTATGGAATTATGGAATAACCTCAAACTGGGGTACACAGAAACCCAGGGGCATCCGATCCTCAGGCAGGAAGTATCACGCTCTTATGCTGGAATACTGCCTGAGCATCTTTTGATCGCCGCGCCGGAAGAATTGATCTACATTGCCATGCAAAGCATGCTTGAACCTGGTGACCATGTGATTGCCCTCTCTCCCGCATATCAGTCTTTATACGAAGTGGCGCGCTCGATCGGTTGTTCGGTTTCGTTCTGGCCGCTGAGAATAGAGGGATCACGTTGGGTGATCGACCCGGATGATCTGGAACGATTGGTAACCCCCCACACCCGGTTGCTGGTTTTGAACTTCCCGAATAATCCAACGGGGTTTGTGCCATCGAAAACAGAATTTGACGCGATCGTCCAATTTGCCCGCCGCCATGGGTTGATGGTCTTTTCTGATGAGATGTACCGTTTGCTGGAATACCACCCGGAAGACCGGCTTTCAGCAATATGCGACGTATATGAAAAGGGCATTTCGCTCAGTGGATTGTCCAAGACGATGGCGCTTCCCGGACTTCGCATCGGGTGGTTAGCCTCGCAGGATACTGGCTTGATGGAACGCTGGCTGGCATTCAAAGATTACACGACCATATGCAACAGTGCTCCGTCTGAAGTGCTTGGCATCATCGCGGTACAAACCCGAGATCGATTGGTGGAGCGAAACCTATCCATTATCTTAGATAACTTGAAAATTGCAGCGGGATTTTTCGACCGGCTCTCATCCAGGTTTAACTGGCTGCCACCCTCCGCCGGATCCATTGCCTTTCCTGCCTGGTTGGGGCAGTACCCGGTAGAGGAACTTTGCCGGAGATTGGTAGAAGATCACAGCGTTATGCTTGTACCGGGATCGATGTTTGACCACACCGGTGGACATTTCCGGATCGGGTTGGGGCGGAGGAATTTCCCTCAAGGCATGGCCGCTTTGGAAATGGTACTGGCAGAATGACCGGAGTTTGTGAAAAAGGATGATCTAATGTAGTATGGTTAGTAGATAGAAAAAATGGTTTAGATCCATCCGAAAGGAGTATTGAAAATGACAGTCGCAAAAATTACCGAGATCAAAGCTTCATCCACCAAAAGTTTCGATGACGCACTCCGGGTCGGTGTTGCCCGAGCCCATAAAACGTTGAAGAATGTGAAAACCGCCTGGATCGAAAACCAGGAAGTATTACTTGACGATAAGGGTGAGATCTGCGAATACCGGATTCACATGAAGGTCACCTTCGTTCTCGAAGATTAAAGGATCCTGTTCGAGCTGTAAACAAACCAATAACAGATGAACGCGGGCTATTAAGCCAGCCCTTTATATTCTGCTGCCAGTTGCTCAAAAAATGTCTGCATCGCGGCATGGCGGTGTTCGGCCATTTGCCGGGCGGATTCTGTGAAGAGCCGGTCTTTGACCCTGCGTAATTTAAAGAGATATTCGTGATAAGAGGAATGATGTTCCCCTGGCGATTCTTTTCCCGTCTGCAAGAAAAGGGAGCTCGGGGTTTCATACATCGGCT
>JAAYYW010000136.1 GCA_012515195.1 Leptolinea sp. | reverse complement strand
TCAACCAGGTTATGCTCTTCTATATAAGTGATCACAGCTTGAGCCGCCGAGCAACTAACAGCATTGGCATTGAGTGTATGACCAGCTTTAAAGGGAGAGTGGTTTTGTTCCAACATCTGCCATATTGAATCACGGGCAATAAGTGCAGATATCGGTGAATAACCGGCCGATAATCCCTTAGCCGAAGTAATAATATCCGGTGTTATTCCCCAATGCTCTATCCCCCAGAGTTTACCCGTTCGCCCCCATCCCGTCATAACTTCATCAACAATAAGTAATACATCATATTTTGTACATATTTCGCGGATTTTCTGAAAATAGCCATCTGGAGCCGGAACACAACCCAACGCTGCCCCGACAACTGGTTCAGCAATAAAAGCTGCGACATTGTTTGGGCCTTGCTGCCGAATTAATGTCTCCAATGAACGCGCGCATAGTAAATTACAGGCAGGATATGTTTGTTCATAACTGCACCGATAGCAAAAAGCAGGTGGGAGATGCGGTGATTCAACAAACATTGGTTGAAATATGCTTCTTCGACCGGTAATTCCAGAAATTCCAGCGCCAGATAACGTGTTTCCATGAAAACCGCGCCATCGGCTTATGATCTGATATTTTGATGACTTACGTGATTCCACAAAATACTGCCGGGTCAACCTTAAAGCATCGTCATTAGCGTCTGAACCTGTACAGGTAAACCAAACTTTTGATTTATCCTTCAGGTCTCCCGGGGCCAGACTTACAATAAGATCCCCAAGGTCAAGTTCCGGTTGGTTGGTAAAGGCATGAGCTGGAACCAGGGAGAATTTCTCCATTTGTTCATCCATGGCAAATTTCACATCTTTATTGCCGTGTCCAACCGACATGACTACAGATGAGCCCCCGGAGCCGTCTATATACTTCTTCCCGGTTGAATCATATAGATAAATACCATCGCCCCTCACTATGGTCGGGTAATCTCGATCCCAACTGCGGTGAACAACATGGACATTCGGTTTTGTCATCAAACACTCCAGATGGGTTTAATTATTTTTTTTCTTCTCACACTCCCATTAATTATATAAAGAATCACTATTTCATACCTTCCTTGATCTGCATTTGGTATTAATTTAATGTGCAGGGAATCGATTCTTTGTGTTTCTCTCCCTGTTTTACCGCATACTCCACGATCAATCCGGGGATATCTATGCCCGTCAGTGGAACGGTGGAATGAAATTCCATTGTATGGTTTACCTCATTTACCAGGTATCCACGGTCAGGGTCTTCAAGCAGGTCAATGGCGATGGCGCCACCACCAACGGCCTTCGCAGCTGCCTGACTAATTTCATGAATTTCTGGTGTGACCGGACAAATTTCTGCCTGTCCACCACGAGCCGTGTTTGTAATCCAATGTCCAGAATGGCGGTAGATGGCGCATACTGTTTCATCTCCTATGACAAAGGTCCGGATATCACGACCAGGTTTCTTGATAAATTCTTGAATATAGAAGACTGAATGCTGAAAAGAACCTAGTTGCTCTTTGTGTTCCAGAATCGCTTCTGCAGCATCACGATCATTGATCTTTGCCAGCAATCGTCCCCACGATCCAACCACTGGTTTCAATACGACAGGATAACCAATTTCCTCCATTGTCTGCAATGCGGCTTCGGCTGTAAAAGCCACCCATACTCTGGGCTGCGGAATACCAGCACTACTCAATACAACAGATGTAGTTAGTTTATCTCCACATGTAGCTGCAACAGTTGACATATTAACAGTTGGGATTCCCCAGGAGTTTAGCACTTGCGTTATATATAACCCATTCTTATATGATAGGCAGCGTTCAATTACAACATCAAAATCCTGCCATTTATCCGGGTTATTTATGAGTAATACTGCCTGCCGATCATCAATTTTTGTGTATGGAATTCCCTGTTTCTCAAGGGCTTCAAGTATCCAGCGTTCTTCAACTCTGACTCGTGAACACAAGACTGCGACATTCATGAAATATCTCCTGATCAATTCAACCGGGCAAGAACTGCCTGGGTGATGGTTTCCGTTTTTGTATCGTTTGCAAATTTCCCATCTGCAATTGGTAGATCATCCGCGATGGCACGACTTACAGCGTCTTCCACTCTTGAGGCAAGTGGTTCATCATGCCAATGGTATCGCAGTAATAAAGCCGTACTCAAAATGGCCGCGATTGGATTGGCAATCCCTTTTCCTGCTATGTCCGGTGCTGACCCATGAACGGGTTCAGCTACAGCAAGGCCATCTCCCAGGTTTATGGATGGCGCCAACCCCATACCGCCTGCCCAGTGAGCGGCTTCATCCGACAAAATATCTCCAAACAGATTTGTTGTAACAATCACATCCAATTTTTCCGGTTGACTGATAATCCGATTGGCAGCGGTATCCACCAGCACTTCTTCCACATCCCATGTGTCGTTAGTTTTTTTCAACCGGTCAATTACTTCACGCACGGTGTCCCTGAACATACCATCAGTTAAAGGCATGATATTGGCTTTGTGAACAATGGAAAGCTTCGATCGACTTCCAGCTTGCATTAATTCAACTGCTTTTTCAGCGATCCTGGTGGATGCGCGTCGTGTGATCACACGTTCTGCCACTGCTTGATCATCCTCCAAATGTTCTCGGCCTGAATACATTCCTTCTGTGTTTTCACGCACAATGATCATATTGACATCCTGGCGTGGTGACAGGCAGGGAAGAGATTTCACCGGCCGAATATTGGCATACAAATCCAATATCTGTCGCATGGTAATAATGGTACTTCGGTAACCGCTCACTTTTTTCGATGGAGAGGATACAGCTCCAAATAGCGCCGCTCCACATTGTCGAATGGAATCAAGCGTAGTTGTTGGAACAGAAACACCCTGTGAAAGAAACGTTTCCCATCCAGCCTCAGCATTTTCGACAACAAGATTTGGAAGAACCTTTTTCAATACTCGAACAGCTGCCGGGACAACCTCTTTACCAATACCATCACCTTCGATGACACACAACCGGTAATCCATCAGGATTCTCCCGGGAATCGCCCATTTTGACGGACATATGATACAACACCGCCTGCATCTACAATCTCACGGGCAAATTCTGGCATTTCGGGAAGAATAAGGGTTTTACCGCCTAATGTTGACAAGCGTGCGTTGAGCAAGTCAAGAATAACATCCTCGCCATCTTCCAATGCATCTACAATTTCTTTCGATTCAAACAACGGGATACCCAGGTTGATGGCGTTGCGATAAAAAATACGTGCGAAACTGTGGGCAATAATGGCTCCCACTTTTCGTCGGCGTAGCGCTTCAACCGCGTATTCACGCGAAGAACCACAACCAAAATTTTCCAGAGCTACGATCACATCACCGGGTGCTGCGTTTTTCGCGAACTCTGGACGGGCTTCGATAAACGCCGCATCCGCTACATCAGCGTCAGGGCGCATATATGGGGCATACCGGCCGGGAACGATCTGATCGGTATCTACATCGGCACCAAATTTCCAAATTTTTGACATTGCATAACTCCTATAATTCACGTGGATCTGTAATAAAACCGCGCACGGCTGTGGCGGCAGCAACAGAAGGTGAAGCCAGATATATCTTTGATGTAGGAGCGCCCATGCGTCCTTTAAAATTCCGGTTAGCCGTTGACAGGCATACATCCCCATCTCCCAAGGTCCCATTATGCCGTCCCATGCACATCCCGCAGCCGGGTGATGTGATTAGTGCGCCAGCCTCGATCAAAGTTGTCAGACTTCCATCTGAGGCTGCTTTGGCCATTTCACGACTTGATGCCGGAGTTACAATCATACGCACACCTTCTGCTACTCTTTTCCCACGAAGGATGTTAGCCGCCTGGACCAGATCAATATGCCGGCCGTTAGTGCAGGTCCCCAGGAACACTACATCCACCTTTGTCCCCGTTAGATCGGTGATATCCGTTACATTGTCAACCGCGTGCGGGATGGATACCTGCGGACAAAGGGAAGTAAGATCAAGGTCAATAGTGTTGTAATAATTGGCGGTTTCATCCACAAACAGCCAGTCGGGTACAACATAGTCATCCGGTAAATTACCTGTGGGTGGAAAAATCCCCACTTTTCCACCCATTTCTACAGCCATACTGGCGATAGTCTGACGACCTGTAAGTGGCATCCAGTCTAATCCGTGATATTCCAAAGCCATGTAATTTGCT
>JAAYYW010000135.1 GCA_012515195.1 Leptolinea sp. | reverse complement strand
CGCAGATGCTCAACAAAAAGAGTTGTGCATGCGCCTGTATTGTCCAGGGAGAATTGCCAGTCAGGATATGTGTCAGCCCGGTGTTGATGGTGATCAATGACCCGGACACTTGTGTTGCGCTTCATCCCCTTCACCGTGACCAGTGACTGGGTATCAACCAGGATGATAGTTTTCACCGGTTCACCGGTAAGGTCTTGCTGTTCGATGAAAGGTAACTCTGCGCCATACAGGTTCAGGTAGGAACGCACATTCCGGTTCAAGCGTGGGGGCAGCACCGGGATAAAGTTTTCGTGAATAAGAGCGGCGCCAAGCTGAGATCCGATCGCATCAAAATCGGCCTGGTCATGGGTAAGAATTAATTGCATGCCTGTATTGTATGCCAAAAATGCCCACCCTAGGTGCCCCGGGGAATGAACAACTATTGACATTTTATTCCTATAGAGGGAATTTCCCACTACAATTGGTTATTGGAATGGCAGCCTAAGCGGTCGATTACCACCAGCTGCTGCCACAGTTTTTTTCTGCTTGAAATTTAGATTGAGGATTGCATGTCACATAAGAGAACATTGCTGGCCGTATTGGCACACCCGGATGACGAGAGTTTTGGCACAGGAGGAACGCTGGCATTGTACGCCAGTCAGGGAGTTGATGTTTATCTTATCTGTGCCACCCGTGGTGAGGTGGGCGAAATGCCTGAAGATATGCTGGCTGGTTATAAAACCATTGGAGAAAAACGCGAAGCTGAATTGCGGTGCGCAGCAAAGACCCTCGGAATTCGATCCGTCTATTTTCTTGGATACCGTGATTCAGGAATGCCAGGCACACCAGATAATCATCACCCGCAGGCATTGGCTGCTCAATCCGTTAATACCGTCGCAAAAGAAGTGGCCCGTCATATTCGGACACTGAAGCCTGACATCGTTATCACGTTCGATCCGATAGGCGGTTATTACCATCCCGATCATATTGCCATCCACAAAGCGACAGTCATGGCGTTTGACGTGGCGGGTGATCCTGAAGAAACGTTGGACAAACTTGCGCCATTCAGACCGCATAAGTTATATTTCCAGACTATGCCGCGAACCTTTCTTCGGCTGGTTGTTCGTCTGTATCGATTGATAGGGAAAGACCCGCGGAAATTTGGGGCAAACCAGGATATTGATATGGTTGCCATTTCAGAAATGGAATTTCCCATTTCCACACGTATCAATTGCCGGAATGTTTCACATATACGTGACGCGGCGGCCGCCTGCCATGCCAGTCAGGGAGGGACAAGTATGGTCAGTGGTATTGTCGGCTGGTTCAGAAAACAGTTTGGCTCAGTTGAAGAATATATGCGGGCTTTTCCACCAATATCACCGGGAGAAAAAGAAGCAGATCTTTTTCAAGGTTTGTAATTGCTTTCTTAAAGATCGAATTCCGCGCCTACACCGAACCCCGGACGAGACACGTCCCGGTTGAATTCTGGGTCATTCAGATCTCCGGTAAAAAATTGGATTTCAACTTTTACAATACGTGTTGAATCTGTATACCCGGAAACTGTACCATCCAGCCAGACTTCACGGGATGGAGATTGGACAGCCAGATTGTACTTGTTCAGGTGATCCAGGATCTTTTTGTATCCCATCCAGATGCCATTAACAGGACCTTCAAATTCCACAGTGACTGCCCGGGTTCCTTTTAATGTTCGTATATCAATACCGGCTGCTGGAACCTTATTCTTAATTGGAACGCAGCATTCCAGATCCATTTCATCTTTGTATTGGTGATCATCATGAAAGAGCAGAATGGGTTGACCATCTACTTCCGAACCGCATGCCAGAAGAAGGCGTTGCATGCGGTCTTCCGCTTCATTTCCAGTTCCGGTAAACCGCTCACAGGCTGCCATTACACCAGGGAGTACTCTGATCTCAAGATTGCCTGCTTTGCGTTGATCAAGGAATTGGGTTTGTAATAGCGCATGTGCTTCTTCTCTGGATAATCCGGTCTTTCCCCAGTTGTGATTTGTGTCTTCAATGGCGGAATGTAACTGTTTCACCAAATGGGGAAGGTCTTTATGTTTCCCCAGTAGTTTTTGTATCGCTTCTTTTGAAAGCCCGATCTTGTGTAATCGATTGACAATCTCGACCCGATATAGACATTTTTCATCGTAATACCGTCGGGATGTGAATTTGTCAACACGGGTGGGTGTCACAAGTCCTTCCTGGTGATATTGATGCAGCATATTCCCGCTGGTCCGCGAGATCTTTGAAAGGTCTCCGATTGTGTACTCCATTGGTCTCTCCGGTGCTGGTTTGTGTTTAGAAAAAAAGTGCCAACAGGATAATGTCAGTCCCATTTCTTATTTTACGTGAATTCGGGAAATCGGTCGAAAAAGTAGAAAGATTGGTTTTCCCCTATTTACGCATGAATATTGAAAGAAGCCTTTGTTCGAATGGTTTTTGATATTGGGTCTTCGTCTTCTTTGAGAATGAATTGGATCTCGGTGAGATATTTTTCCGGATCACCCGGCAGGTATTTGCCCTTTCCTCGTAAATAGATTTCTCTTGTTGGAGGCAAAATTGGGAAATCCCGTTTGTTCAGGTAATCAACGATCTTCTGATAGGCCTTCCAGATGGATGAGTAATCGCCCTCGTGGGTGATGGAGATCATCCGTCCTCCCTTGAGAGTGTAATAATTGATCTTGGCGGCTGGCATCTTTTTCCGGATGGGTAGACAGCATTCTATATTCATCTCTTCTTCCGCGTGGTGTTCGTCATGGTACAGGCAGAATGGCGGTCCATTTATTACGGTGCCAAAAATATCATACAGCCTGATCATATGCTGATCGATATCGGTATACCGGCCTTTGAACCGTATCGATGCGATAAACTGGTCGGGGACTTCTTTGGCTTCTGGCTCACCTATTGGTGTCGGCATAGTGGATTCAAGCTGTAAAAACGCTTCGATCTTATCCCTGACGTCAGTAATTTCATTAATCTCTTTCGTAACATCTGATAGACGGGTCTGCATATATTCAACAAGATCCTGGTCTTCCGAATATTTTTGTAGAATTTCCTTTATTGTTTCAAGAGAAAACCCAAGTTCTTTCAGACGATTAATGGTTTCGACCCTGCTCAGGCATTTCTCTTCGTAATACCGGTATGAAGTGAATTTATCGATCCGTGCAGGAATGAGAAGCCCGATTTCATGGTAATACCTCAATGTCTTAATACCCAACCGGGAAATTTTTGAAAAATCACCAATTGAATACTCCACAGAAAACTCCTGAAAAATTTTTTTGTTCTACTCTATTTTCCCTATTTTTTAACATAATTCAATATCTCTATGCAAAATAGGTCCGATTGGTTCCACAACAGGACCTATATAGGTTTCGAATCCCTCAGATGTGTTACAACAACAACT
>JAAYYW010000134.1 GCA_012515195.1 Leptolinea sp. | reverse complement strand
AGGTAGCTCAGTGGTAGAGCAGGGGACTCATAAGCCCTTGGTCGTGGGTCCAAATCCCACCCTCGCCACCTTGAAAAATTTCTTCCGGCCATAATTTTCTGGAGCCGGAAGTTTTTTTGTTAGAAAATGTATACTAATAATTACTTGAAAAACCGATATTTTGGGAGGGACATATGAAACAGCGTCTGCCAGTATTTCTCATCAGCCTGATGCTGCTTGCGTCGGCCTTTACCTGGGTCACTGCGGAAGAATGGCATGACGGGTTGGACGCAGGATTGTCAGATCAAAGCTCAATCCGGACTGGAAATCTGCGTAAAGTAGATACCACGATAACACCGGTACCTTCTTCCACGTCAGGTTGCGAAATACCGCTTCACAGGGAAGATTTTGCGTCGCTGGATGTAGCAAATGAATGGAAACGGATCGATGAACTTGATGCGATGAATGTCGATTACTGGGAGAGCACGGGACAATCCAACCCTCTGGAGAAAATCCGTGATTCCAGTTTGTATGATGTGGCTCTGCATTTCGCCGGGTACCCGAACTCCGATGGAACAACGCCAGACAGGGTAACGCTTGTTTTTACCGATACCGGGCACACCGTTGTGACGGTTTTATCAGAAGGTTTACTGGACGATTCGATCATGGATCAGGAATACCGGATTGAATTGGGTGTTTCAGAAGACATCTGGATTATTAATTGGGCAGGAGTTCGCTATCGCTGCGCTAGATCGGGAAATTTCGATTGGACAACAACACTATGCCCATAAAGAGCGTAGCATCTGAAATGCCTTAAATATCGCAGGCAATGCCGCGTTTGTTGATTTTTTACCATTCAGACGCACTTTTTAATAAGAGCGAATTGATAAATTTAAGATAAGCGGTGGTGAATAGCGGTTGACAGATGGGAGTAAAGGAATAAAATCTGGTATGAAGGTCAGACCAAAATACCATGAACATACCAAATGCCCCCATTGCCCGTAAATCACTTGCCGAAATCATAGCCGGAAAGCTGGCTGCCAGTATCCTGGATGGGTTACTGTCTTCAGGAACTCAGCTTGCTTCTGAGCGCGATCTGGTAAAAGAGTTTGGCGTCAGCCGGTCCACGCTTCGTGAAGCGCTTAAGATCCTGCTGGACAGCAAGCTCATTGAATCACGGATCAGCGTAGGCTGGTTTGTCTGTCAAATTACGTCGACCAACCTGGCCAGAGCACGCGAACTGGCTTCGTGGGCACGGGCTGAAGATCCGACCCCAACAAAACCTGCCGGACAGGAGCCACCGACAGGTCCGCGCAGACTGCCGGTGAATCCGGAAAAACCTCTGCAGATTCCGAACCTGAAAACCGACCGCTCCGGCACATTCCAGCTTATATCCTGGTGGGAGAAGGAGAAGGTTGAGAAGGCGCGAGTGATGGTCGTAGGGGCGGGAGCCTTGGGAAATGAAGTTGTTAAGAATCTGGCGCTTATGGGTGTTGGACACATCTTGATCGTAGATTTTGATACCGTTGAGATGGCAAATCTAAGCCGGTCTGTCCTCTTCCGTGAGAGCGATTCATCGCGTAACAAATCAGAGGTGGCGGCTGCGCGTGCCAAAGAGATCAATCCGAACGTGCATGTGCAGTACTTGCATGCTGATATTTCTAACCAGGTTGGTTTGGGAATATTCCGGCGCATGGATGTGATCATTGGCTGTCTGGATAACCGCGAAGCAAGGCTGGCTGTGAATCGGTTTGCTTACTGGGTGAATAAACCTTGGGTTGATGGGGCTATTCAGGAACTGTACGGGTTGGTCAGAGTCTTTGTCCCCGGTCAGGGTGCCTGTTTTGAATGCAGTCTTACCGAACAGGCCCGTCGTGACCTGGCGGTGCGTTATTCATGTCCGCTGTTGGCCCGCGAAAATGTACTGTTGGGTAAAGTTCCCACCACACCGACCATCGCATCGATCATCGGGGCTATGCAGGCGCAGGAAACACTAAAGCTCATCCACGGTATGCCTGTGGAGCCAGGAAAGGTCACTCATTTCAACGGATTGACCAATGTAATGCATACGACAGCCTATACGGCTCGTGAGGATTGCGAGAGCCATTGGAATTACGGTGAGATTACCGAATTGCCAATAAGTGCGGGAACCACTTCTCTGTCAGAATTCGCGCGGGTGGTTAAGTCTGATCTGGGACCTGAAACACTAATTGAGCTTGACCAGGAGTTGATCCTGTCTTTGACATGCCCTCAGTGTGGGTCCCATGAAGATATTGTCAGACCCATGTCGCAAGTAGGTTTTAAGGCTGCACATTGTCCGACATGTGGCATTTTGCGAGAAATAGAAATGACCCACACGATCACAGGGGATGAACCGTTTGCTCATCTGTCGCTTTTGGCGACTGGTATCCCTCCCCTGCATGTCATCAGGGCTTTCAACGCTTCGGAATACCGATTTTACGAATTGACAGGCGACCTGAAAGATACGCTCCATTTCCGACACTTCGATCGGCAGGATAACCATCAGCTGGCAACACCATTGCGTGAGACTATCCGTCTGCATGCAGTATCGGCTGCCGATGAACCACCATCCAATCCGGCTCATGGCCGTGTAACACTCTGGAAAGATTGACATGGAAATGGGTATGCAATCACCGGCTATTGAAGCACGTCCACATCAAGGTTTTGTGGCATCCATTGTAGGTTTTTTTATCAAATTGGTCACAATGGTATTCCTTACTGTGGATATTAGTGGAGCATTTGTTTATTTGCTTTATAAACGGGAATTTCAATGGGTTTCCACAATCCCCATAATTCTTGCGGTCTTTGCTGGTTTTTCGGCCGGTATTCTTTGCCGCTTGTTCTTTTACAGAATGCCCCGAATTGTCCGATGGTTCTTTTCCTGTTTATCGGAGATTGGTACGCTGGCCGCAGGCGGTTTGGTCGGGCAGTACTGGATCAAGATTGACCTGACCGGGATCCGATCTGCCACAGT
>JAAYYW010000133.1 GCA_012515195.1 Leptolinea sp. | reverse complement strand
GTGAGTACACGTGCCCCACGGTGATCTCATGCAGATTTCCGGCCAGATCAAAAAGGAAGTGGGCGAATATCACCGGCCAGATGGACCGGTTGCGCAGGAAACAGGCCGCGAAGAACACGCCGAAGAAGATGCCGTAGGTGATCTGCGCGCCGGTCGACAGCGCTTCGCGGCGGCCCAACAACAAATTGGCCAGATGCGCCAGCCCGAAGATGGCGCTGGAGATCAACACCGCTTTGTACACACCCCCGCGGGTGGAGCCCCATTGGCGCAGCATCAACGGCAGGATCAGCCCGCGGAATAGTATCTCCTCGATCAGACCGACAGAGATGTACAGCAGAACCAGCAAAACGATCAGCCAGCCGTCCGCCCAGTTAATCTGCAGCGTGCCGTCAATCACATCGATGCCGTTCAACACGCTGAAAACAACCACAGGCCAAATAAGCCACACAGATTTCCACCGGGAAATCGGGGTAAAACCAGCTTCACGGGTCATTCCGAGCCAGGCGATGACCAGCACGATCACCCCGCTCACACAACCCTGCACCAACGTACCGGAAAGATAGCTGGCCTTCTGGTAGCCCATCCAATTCATCAGCCATTTGTCCAGCTCGATCTCTGAGAGCACAAAGAACAGGCCGAAGAGTGCGACCGACGCGGCCGCGGGGTAACGTAAGATCAACGATTTCAAAGACTTCATTTTTCTCCCGAATTTTTATCATCCGAATTTGACGAACAAAGTCATCCGGATGGGATTATCTTTCACAGCCAGGCAAGGCTTCGCCCACCGGGCTGGCGGCAGTTCAATATTGTTTTAATTTATCGCGGCCGGCGGATCTACTCTCCGCCGGCACTCATCATTACGGCAGGTTCAATCCACCTGAAAGGAATACTTCAACAGCATGCTTGATCCCAGGTATTCGAGCAGTATGATCCACAGGATACCCAGAATGGCCGGAACAAACGAACTGACCTGCAGATTACCGTTCATGGTGATGATCCCCTGGCCGCTGAACGTGGGCAGAATGATCACATTGGTCCACACCATCAGATATACGATGAAAGTGGCGATGACCACCATCAGGATAGTCCCGAGGAACGTAGTTATCAGCGCGGCCCAAAACCTGGTCAATCCGATACTGCGAGTAATCAAATACGAGATCAGCACAGTCATGTCACCCAGCAAAAGCAGCAGGATCAGTCCACCCAATGACTGCCAGTGTTCCAGGGTCATCGGTTGAATCGTACCCGAAGAATATTTACCAAACAGCATCATTAAAACCATCAGTCCAAGGCACGCGAGCAAGTTCACCACAATGGCAATGATCACCCGGCTGAGTACCTGCTTCCAGGCAGAGACCGGCAGTGAAAGTTCAAGCAGCGCACTGTCCTGTCGAAGCCAGCCGAAAGACTGGTACATGGCCAGCACGATACAGGCCGGGAAGAAAACCCCGCCCAGCATTCCCGCACTGAAGATAAGCATACCGTTGGTGAAACCTTCTCCATCTTGAACGATCGCTGCCACCACCAACGAGACTGCAGCGGCAAGGAACATCCAACCATAGCGGCGCAAAAAATCAATTGAATTCCATTTAAGTAGATTAAGCATTTTGAAATACCTCAATGTATCGGTCTTCGATCGACTGGCCGTGTTCCTGGCGGATGTTCTCGGCTGTGTCGTTCAGAATAAGACTTCCTTTGTTTAAGAAGAGTACGTCGTCCAGAATGGTTTCCACGTCCTTTACCTGGTGCGTGGAGATCAGAACCGTGCTTTCCTCATTGATCCCGGCCAGGATGGTCTTCAGGATATTGTGTTTTGCCAGCGGATCAAACCAGCCGATGGGTTCATCGAGCAGAAACAGGCGGGAATTACGAGAAAATGTCAGCATGATCTGGACGCGGAGGATTGTGCCCTTTGAGAGAGAGCGAATGGCATCAGATTGATCCAATTCCAATATCCGGCACAGGTCATCCGCGCGTTTGGGATCAAAATCAGTGAACATGTCTGCATAATACCGGATCGCATCACTCACCCTCATCCAACCGAAAAGCTGATTGCGGTCGGGCATGAAAGCGGTGCACCGGTGGATAGCCTCGACGGTGTCATTTCCGCAAACGGTCACCTTTCCATCTTGCGGTTTGATGATCTTCATCACAGTTTTCATCAGTGTGGTCTTACCGGCCCCATTCGGCCCCATCAAACCCGCCACATGCCCGGATTCCAGCGAAAAGCTCACATCATTAAGAACTTTCTTTCCACCAAAAAATTTTGAAAGGTTTTTGACTTCCAATATCGCGCTCATTTCTGCAGTGCCTTTCCAACAGTATCTAGTATCTCTTTGTTTGACAGGCCGATGCCGCGCATACCATCGATAAATTCGTTTACCAGGTTGTTGCACATCTCCTGTTTCAGGGTTTTTATGACAGAATCATCGTCTGTAACAAAACTACCCACTCCGCGCTGTGTGAAAAGAACACCTTCGCGTTCCAGTTCAGAACAGGCGCGTTGCATGGTGTTAAGGTTTACGTCAAACTTTTCTGATAAAGCTCTCACTGAATCTACCCTTTCTCCGCGGGCCAGGCTGCCGGTCACCACGTCTTTTTTGATACTTTCCATGATCTGGAGGTAAATTGGAACGGTTGGGTTAAATTTCATTCCTCACCTTCTGTATTAGTGTTATAGTCATATAGTACACTCAAACAGAAAAAGAGTCAAGGGAAATAAAAGAGGAAAACCGCAGCCATCAGACTCAAAACAAAGACCCGGATCCACTTTGCAAATGGATCCGGGTCAAAACTCCTGGCTGGTTCTTGAAAATAGGTTAAATTTCGATACCGAACACATTCCTAACGATCAAACCCACAAAAAAGGATAACGCGGAGACTCCCATACTGATTCCCAGCATTTCCAGGAAGCGCTGCTTAAAAGGCAGGTCCTTGGCTACGGAAATATAGAAATTGAAACACAGAATGATCAGAATCGCGATCAAGAGAGTGATCGCAAGACTGATGAAAATCCCATTACCAACCTGCGGTACGAGAAGATAGGGCAAAATGAGCAGGATGACGGTAATCAGATAAGCCGCGCCGGTATACAACGCCGAGCGGCCGGCTTTGGCATCGTTATCCGCGCGGGCGGAGAGAAATTCTGAAGCCGCCATGGAAAAGGCAGCCGCGATACCGGTTATCAATCCGCTGACAGCCACAAGTTGTCCGTTCTGAAGCGCAAACGTCAGGCCTGCCAGAGTGCCCGTCAATTCCACCAGCGCATCATTCAAGCCAAGCACTATAGATCCTACATAAGACAGGAATTCCTCGCGGATCATCCCGGCTAATTCATCTTCATGTTCTTCTTCTTCTTTGCCTAACTTCACCGCGCCGGGTATGACCGAATCAAATTCCGCGTACTCTTTTGCCCCGGCTGCTTCACCTTTTTCAAGAAGCTTTATCGAGAACGTCAAACCGAACAGGCGAACCATCAATAAGA
This sequence comes from Leptolinea sp., assembly GCA_012515195.1. GTDB lineage: Bacteria > Chloroflexota > Anaerolineae > Anaerolineales > Anaerolineaceae > Leptolinea. The sequence goes on along the minus strand of JAAYYW010000133.1, from coordinate 5,489 downwards.
GAAAATTCATCTTAAGGGAATCTGACTTAACTTCCGTTTTACTGACTGCCTTCCAGAATTCATAATGACGCAATTCCGTGTCCGCCATCTCCCGCATAACTTCCGCGTTATGGGGATCTTTGATAAGGCTCGCAAGTTTTTTATACAACTGGTAATTCGTCATCTCGTCCCTTTGAAAGACAAGAATCTTTTTCCTTTGTTCTTCGGTGACCATGACCCCTCCGTTTTCAATTGAACTAACTTGAATTGAAATAATAATACCTCAAGAGCCTTTTCCACGTAGATGAATATGAATATAATGCAATCGTTTTATTCGGGTGAAGTGAGCCAATGTCATAAGTGCTGTTTAAACAGGAAAGGGTTTTGAGTATGGGCAAAAAGCACAAGAAGAAAGAAGAAGAGCTCACCGGCGGTTGGGAAAGCATCCATGCCGTAATCTGGTTACTTGGTCTGGCTGTTATCGCCTGGCAGGGCTGGTGGTGGCCGGGTATTTTGGTGCTGGTTGCGATTTCCGTATTATTCGAAGCCTTTGCCAAAAAAGTCGATCCAGGGGCAGTCCGACCCTATGCTAATGATGATGAGGGGGCTATTTCTCCACAACCAACAGGGACGCCTTCAACCGTTGTGGCGGAGAAGAAACTGGACGAAATCACTTACCATCACGCAGACCTGCTTCCCACCAACTGCCCGAAATGCGGTGGACCAACCCGTGGACACGATGTATTCTGGACCGGTCCGCAATCAGCTGACTGTCCTTTCTGCGGAACAAATCTGCCGATGAAGAAAGCTTAACCAAACTTAATCTAGGAATAGGGGAACAATGAAATTTGTCCCGTTCAAACCAGAACACTTTCCCATATTGATCTCATGGTTCCACTCTGAGGCTGAAGTAGTCCAATGGGGTGGTCCCCTCATGCATTTTCCCCTTGATGAACCGCAGCTGCAGAACCTGCTGGACGAATGCGATTCAACCCCGCCGCGGCGGATGTGCTGGATGATCATGGAAGACAACCTGTATATCGGACACATCGAGCTTTGGTTCGATTGGCGCAATGGCAACGCGACAGTACAGCGGGTTGCCATCAATCCGGAACACCGCGGTCTCGGGTATTCCAAAAAAATGATGAAACTGGTGATGGAACAGGCTTTTGCGTTTCCAGAAATCTTTCGCCTGGAGTTGAATGTGTACACCTTCAACACAGCAGCCATCAAGACATACACCCGTGTAGGATTCACACATGAAGGAACCCGCCGTTCATCCACCCTGGTAGGCCCTGAGCGCTGGGACACGGCCATCATGGCCATATTGCGCGACGAATATCGCCCGGGGGGCAGATAGGGAGTTACAAGAAAATAAGACTGTCCGGGAGGATATATGACAGAAAAGATAGCAGTTCAGCTTGGCAATGTACAAAAGACTTTATTGCTTCCCCTCTGGGGCAGAGCGATGGAAACTGGCAAATCAGAACCACTGCTCGTTGATAAAACCGCCGTCGAGGTGATGGAAAAGATTGATTACGATTTTTCGACCATTTCTGCGGGTATCAGTCCGATGTCACAGTACGCGTGGATCATGCGCAGTCGGTATACCGATGGAGTGATAAAAGATTTCCTTAAAAGACACCCTGCAGGAACGATCGTTAACATCGGCTGCGGCCTGGATACTACTTTCGAACGTGTGGATAACGGGACTCTACGCTGGTATGACCTTGATTTGCCTGACACAATCGATTTGCGCGGGAAATTTATACCTGAAACAGACCGGCGAACCTACATTTCCTCATCATTTCTTGAAGAAGACTGGCTGGAAAAGATAGAAGTCAACGATGGTCTGCTTTTTGTCTCTGCCGGGGTGTTCTACTATTTTACCGAACCGGAAATCCGAACCTTCTTCACCCGTCTGGCAGGCAGGTTCCCCGGTAGTGAGCTGGTCTTTGATGCCTGTTCCGCCTTCGGAATCAAAACGGCCAATGAGTTGGTTATCAAACGCGGTGGGCTGGATGAGAAATCATATCTTGTCTGGAGTTTGGAAAAGGCGGAAGACCTGGAAGAATGGGATCCGCGTTATACGGTCTTGGAAACGCTTTATTACTATCGCGGAAACAGAAAAATCCTGCCGCTAAATATCTGGCTGATCGGACTCTTCGCAGACAGCAAGAATATCCAGTATATGATCCATATGCGGCTAGGACAGGGATCAAAGGCATAGACTTAAAATATTCAATATAAAAGAAACCATTCTGCTTTCATGAAAATCCTTGTTCTCACTTCCAGTTTTCGTAAGACAGGCAACACATATCTACTGACACATCTGTTGTGTCAACAGATACAACAAGTGGCTGACCGTTATCAAATACCAGTTGATTTTGATACGATCAACCTATCCGAGCAGAATATTTCATATTGCCGTGGCTGCCGGGTTTGCTTTGATAAAGGCGAGACTTTTTGCCCAGAATGGGATGAGATCGCTCCTATAAAAGAGGCCCTGAAGGAGGCCGACATCTGGATTTTCGCCAGTCCGGTTTACGTGGAAGACGTGAACGGGGTTATGAAGGTTTTCCTGGAGCGCATGGCACACGTAAACCACCGGCCTGAATTTGCCGGCAAATATGCCGTCTTGTTGACCACATCCGGTTCCGGATCCAGTGGACACGCCTGTATGACAATGGCTTCCACTCTCCGCGCCTGGGGAGTAAAAGTCATCGCCCAGAAAGATTTTATCGCCGGATCATTGTCAACCGAAAAGAAACTATTCGCCAGATTCGAAAAATCCTTGGACAAAATAGCCCAAAAGGTCATTAATAGCTACCGCAATCATGAAAATTACGAACCCTCATTCATCTCACTCCTGTTTTTTGCGGTGCAACAAAAACTATGGCGAAAATCCACGAATTGCAAGGATCACCCTGACTACCTGTACTGGCAATCCAACAACTGGCTGCAACCCGGTGTCACTTTTTTTATCCCGCATAAAGGCAATCCGCTCGCGGTACTGACAGCGCGGATGGCAGGATCCATCATAGCCCTGTTCTTCGAGGGAATGTCAGATCAATTGTGATAAGCTTTCAGCCAGCCGTCATAATACCCGGTATTTAATCGCCATATTTCCAAGAACCGTCCAGGCGCAAAAAGGTCACCTTTTATGGCAATAGATAGCCTGTCGTAATAGGCTGAAAGATTCGGGTCTGCGATTAAATTCTGGTTCTCCTGTAATGTTTCCAGATAACCGTCCGGTATCTTCCGTCTGAAATGACCGATCTGCCATGTTTTTTCGCCGGCAATTGGCAGACGTGCCAGCAGTGCATCCGGCAAGGCCAGCTTATCAACAACGTGATAGTATGGGCCTCCCTGATATCCCAGCATACCGATTGCGTCCAAAACTTCAACCTTGTAGTTGTCGTTATACCGCTTCCAACCGCGTTCATCCCACGGAAAGTCCGGAAAAGGCTTTGCCAGGGTATAGTTCAAGAGTCCGCGATCCGAGAAATATGAACCGCGCTCATCCACGACACCGGAAGCGGGAAGTTGGGCCGCTCGGTAAGAAGCATCGCTTGCCAGCGGGTTGATGCCAAATGCGAGACCAAGTCCACACAAACCAGCAGCCAGACCGATAAAAATCTCGCGTTTCAGCCCCACCCTGACAAGAATGATGACAGCAATGAAAAATGGCGCGGCAAAGAAACGCCCGGTCATGAAATCGCCGCCAATTCGTAAGATGTAAAGAAGGTATAGCAAAATGCCAGACAGATCGGGAAGCAGCTCCCATTTTCTTCCAGCAATAACCGCTGTAAATCCAAACAGGATCACCAACAGAGTGAGAGGATCAAAATTGATTGTCGCGAGGTAATAGACCATGCCCTGCCAGAGAAGTACACCCTGTGCGATGCCAGTATGGATTTTCGCGTAAAAGGTATTGGGGAAAGGGAAGCCATAATAGAACAATGAGAATAATTCCCAAAGAATGACCGGAAGAACTCCCAATGAGGTAAATCCAACAGCCTTCCACGACCGAGATTTCCAAATAAGCCATGCAAGAATGGGGGCATACAAAAGCACGGTATCCAGCCGGTTCAGTACTCCCAGACTGGCGATCAGGGTCAATCCACCGATGGCAACCGGTTGGACCAGCTTGCTTTTATCAATGAGCTTGTAATACCGGGCAAAGAACAAGGCAATGATCAAATAGGTAAGGGCTTCTTCCAACCCGGAGGTTGAATAATCGGTGAACGCCCGGGAAAACGTTAAGAGCAATACTCCAAATACAGCCGCCCACCAATCGCGGGTGATGCGGCGGGCGAACAACCAGACAGCCCCGCCGGAGCAGATGATCGAGAGAAAGATCGCAGTCCACGCGAGGCGGGCATCTAAAAAGAAACGTCCCAGCAAGTTGTTTACGATGGCATATACGCTGGATAGGACAAAAAACCAGAGAGGATGGGTGTATGCCTGAACGCGTTCACCCAGATTGTATACAGGCCCGTACCCATGAATGAAATTTTCCACGACACGGAAGGTAATGTATGCATCATCCGAAATCCATGCTGTGCGAATGACCACAAAGAGAAAAACCAATAACGTCAGGAAGATAAACAGGTTTTCCTGTCGGAATTCCAGGCGGGATTCGTGTGTTTTCTTGTCTGATTTCATCTGATCAACCTTCCGCTCTGAATTGTACACTGCCATAGGAAAAACCAGAAGTAAGCTCCCTTTCATTTTGGCTAATCGTTATAATGAGATAGGAGCGGGTAATGGAAATTTCTACACAATATTCCAGTGAACGGGATGAAATGGTGCTGCGGCAGATTGAAAATCGCGGCCTTAGTAACTCCCGGCTGTTGAATGCCCTGCGCTGGCTGCCGCGACATGAGTTTGTGAAACAAGGTGATGAAAAATACGCTTATAAAGATGAACCGTTGTCGATAGGCTTTGGACAAACCATCTCGCAACCATACATCACCGCACTAATGACATCACTGGCTGCTCTGGAAGGGAATGAGAACGTTCTGGAAGTCGGCACCGGTTCCGGCTATCAGGCGGCTCTTCTTGGACTGCTTGCCCGGAAGGTGATCAGTATTGAGCGCATCCCCGAACTGGCAGACCGCGCGCAGAAAGTGATTTCTCGACTAGGAATTCCCAACGTGAAGGTCATCACCGGAGACGGCACCACGGGCTGGCCGGAGAACGCTCCTTACGATGCCATTCTGGTGACAGCCGGTGCGCCTTCTGTTCCTCAGGCTTTGCTGGATCAGTTATCTGATGGCGGCCGTATGATCATCCCGGTTGGATCGCGAAGCGTTCAAAACCTTCAGGTCTGGCAAAGGAACGGAAATCGTTTTAATGAGGAAAATATTCTTCCGGTCGTGTTCGTACCGTTGTTGGGCAAATACGGCTGGCAAATTCGGACAGATTGAAAAAATGCCCGTTTTTATCAACGGGCATTTAAAAAAATCCGGTTATTGGTTCAAACTTTACTGACTGAAACAAAAACG
>JAAYYW010000132.1 GCA_012515195.1 Leptolinea sp. | reverse complement strand
GCTGGTCTTGCGAATTTCTCGACATACATCCATCCCGTCCATCTGTGGGATCATCACGTCCAGCAGGATCAGGTCCGGTTGAGATTCATGCGCCACCCGCAACGCTTCCAGTCCGTCATCAGCGGTCAATACGTTGTAGTTAGCTTTTCGCAAGTTATAGGAGAGCAGATCGGTTACAGCCTGCTCGTCATCCACAACGAGGATGGTTTTTTGCATACTCAAAAGCATAGCATGGATTTGTGGCAAATGTGTGTCAGGCTATTCATCCGGTCCTGTGAACAGCGCTCGCAGTATCTCTTCACGGTGGGTCAGGAAATCACGGGCGATACGGTAATGGTCTGTATCTTCGTAGCGGGTTTCCCTGATACCATCTTCATCGAAAAGAAAGATCCTGGCCCCGGGGTACGCCATCAAAATGGGTGAATGGGTGGCGATGATAAACTGTGATTCCCGTTGCACCAGGTGATGAATGAGAGCCAGTGCCGAGAGTTGCCGGGAGGGGGAAAGAGCCGCTTCCGGTTCGTCCAGTAGATACAGGCCATTGCCCTTGAATTTGTAGGTAAGCAGAGAAAGAAATGATTCTCCGTGGGATTGTTCATGTAATGATGTTCCCCCGTAACTTCCGGTATAAGCAACTTCATCGATATATGATGCCATATTGTAGAATGACTCGGCTCGCAGAAAATAACCGTCTTTGGGTGTTTTATAACTGCGACCAGGTTTGATGTATTCGCTCAGGTTGGAATGGGTATCGCGGGTGGAAAATAATGAATTTTTTGTGCCGCCTTCAGGATTAAATCCCATTGAGGCGGCAATGGCTTCCAGTAGTGTCGATTTACCGGTCCCGTTCTCGCCGATGAAGAAGGTGACATCCGGATGAAAAGACAATGTTTCCAGGTGGTGTACAACCGGGATACAGAACGGATATTCCTCCGGGTTGGCAATCCGCTCGCGGAGCAAAGAGATATCAATGAGGTATGGTTTGACTGATAACGTGTTCACGATGGCTGGTCATGGTCTCCAGATGATTGTATGGTCTAAAAACCAAGTATACCTGTGAGCAGGCTGAAGAAAAAAACAAAAAATTATAATTCGCGTGTAGAATTGCGGGATGGAAAGGGAAAGCCTGTGAAACGAATCTGTGTTTTTTGCGGTTCAAGCCCCGGGTTTGGGGATGAATATATGCGGTCTGCCCGTGAACTTGGTCTCGCGCTGGCAGGGAAAAACCTGGCATTGGTCTACGGTGGCGGGAATGTCGGACTGATGGGGCAGGTGGCACAAGCCTGTTTGGAGGGCGGGGGAGAGGTTTACGGGGTGATCACCCGCCAGCTTGTCGACATGGAAGTTGCCCTTACAAGCCTGAAGAACCTTGAGATTGTGGAATCCATGCATGAGCGTAAAGCCCGGATGGCGGAAATGGCCGATGGTTTTATCGCGATGCCCGGCGGTCTGGGTACGCTTGACGAATTCTTTGAGATCGTGACCTGGGCGCAACTGGGGCTGCATAAGAAACCATGCGGGCTGTTGAATACGGCCGGTTACTTTGACCGCCTGCTCGACTTCCTTGATGTTGCGGTTGAGAAGCAGTTCATCGGAGACGTGCCCCGTGGTTTGATCCTTACCGATAAAACACCGGACGATCTTCTGGATAAATTCTCTGTCTATCAACACCCGAAAATAGACAAAGGCGCCTGGGCCAGACAGTTAATGAAAAATTCAAAATAGGCTGATGATAAGAGTAAAGTATGGCAAGAGTAAAAATAACCGTTCTTGAGACTTCATTTAATAAAGACTACGTCGATCTATACGTGGAAAAAGAGCGCCGAAAGACCCTCGGCCCCTGTGAGGTTTTTAAGAAAGGGCAGGAGTTCATCACCGATGCGGTGACTGGAATGCCAGCAGGTTTTTGTCCGTGGGCCTGGGATGACATTTACAAAGTGGTAACTGCTTATTACGCTGACGGCCATTTCGGTATGTGGTACGAAGGCGGTGATACGATCATAGCCTGCTGCACTGACGGAACTCGTCCGGTTTATTTTAAGATTGACAAACTTCCGGATTAACACACACTGCGGGATTTGGATTGACCGGAATAGAACAGAGGAGAGGATATGCCAAAAGGATATTGGATTGTCAGTTTGGATGTGACTGACCCTGAAAAATATAAAGAATATCTGGCATCCAACGGGGAAGCATTTAAGAAGTATGGCGCACGTCACCTGGTGCGTGCCGGGAAATATGAGAACCCGGAAGGGACCAGCCGGTCCCGTAATGTGGTGGTGGAATTTCCCAGTTATCAAGCTGCCCGGGATTGCTACTACTCACCGGAATATCAACGTGCTCTGGAATTCAGACGACCGGTATCCACTGGCGATTTGATCATCATAGAAGGGTATGAATACCCGCAGAACTCTTAATTCCAATGCAGACAGGATATGTGATGAAGCTTGAACTAAAAAATTGCACCGTGCGCTCCTATCGACTGGAGGATGTCGAATCCCTGAGCCTTAACGCCAATAACCGGGCCATTTCGAAGAATATGCGGGATGGTTTTCCGTACCCCTATTCAGAGGAAAGTGGCCGGATTTTCATTGAGCATTCCCTGTCTTTACAGCCGGAAACCAATTTTGCCATATGTGTGGATGATAAAGCTGTGGGGGGGATCGGTTTTGTGCTGCATACGGATATCGAACGCATCGGGGCTGAGATTGGGTACTGGTTGGGTGAAACCTACTGGGGCAAGGGGATCGTCAGTGAGGCGTTGGCCGCGGTAACCCAATATGCCATACAGACCCACGGGTTATACCGTGTCTTTGCTGTGCCATTTGCACACAACAAAGGCTCAATCCGTGTCCTCGAGAAGGCTGGTTACACGCTGGAAGGACGGTTGCGCAAGAGCGCAATCAAAGATGGGGTTGTGCAAGATCAGCTTTTGTATGCGTACGTTATCTGACTGTTCTGAGGTTTAATCTCTAACGCAGCACGCCATTCACCAGCCTGGGCGAATAATCGAATATTGAATCCAACACTATAACGCAGTAATATGGATTCAAAATGGTCAGGCATTCACGTCTCAACATGTTGGTAACGGCCATTTTCCAACTGTAGAGAAAGGGAATGGACATGATACTGAGATTTCTGATCCGGGCCGGGGTCAGTTCTCTTTGTGTTCTGACCATGGCTTGCTGTGACCTAATTCCCGAAATGGTTAAAAATGTAAATCAGGCGTCGATCACACGGTTGTTAACGCAATCGGCGCCAACGGGAATACCGGAGACTTCCATTTTGGTACGACCGAAAAGCACCGGTTTGATCCCGGTGACCGGACCCACCCATGGGAATATCGAAATGCGCATTCCTGATCTACTCAATCCATCCAGTGTGGATTGCGTCAACTATTTTCCATTTGACATTTTCTCAAAAGCGGATCGACAGACTATAGATGGCAGTGGTTCTGTATTTTGCTATTTTAAATCACAGTCAGAGATTGGAATGGCAAATGCTGTAATGGACTATGACGTGAGGGTTTCCGGCAAGGTGAAAACCGGCGAAACGGGCGAGACCCGATTAGTGGTGGAGTTAAAATTTGTGGGGAGTCTGACCAACTATTTCACCAACATACCGGAAGGAGCGATTAATCCATTTCCAGAATCGAAGCCATTTATTTGGATCGATAACGGCCCATTGATCTTAAACTTTGAGTACAGGGATGGCGCGGAAGTAATCGATGTTCGAACCAATCCAATAGGAGAGACCGGCGGGGGAGGCGCAGAGAGTAGTCGAAGCTTTATCCTTCACCTGGACTAAGTGGATGGTTCACACAAGATTTTCCCGCAACCAAACGCCATCCGTGATCAAGAATTATCCCTAGGAAGATTCCTTATTAAATTGTGTGTTATACAGCTGTGTGTATAAGCCGCCCTGTTTCAACAACTCGGAATGAGTACCACTTTCCACCACCTGGCCGCGATCGATTACCAGTATCAGGTCGGCAGCCAGGATGGTGCTCAATCGGTGGGCAATGACGATACTTGTACGTCTGGTCATTACGATCTTTAAGGCTTCCTGTATTAATGACTCTGATTCACTGTCCAGACTGCTGGTGGCTTCATCCAAAACCAGAATGCGCGGATCTTTCAGCAGAACCCTTGCCAGGGCAAGACGTTGTTTCTCTCCACCGCTCAACCGATAGCCGCGCTCACCCACAATTGTGTCATATCCTTCGGGAAGATTGGCAATAAAATCGTGGATATTTGCTGTGCGGCAGGCTTTCTCAAGCTCATCTTCCGGTGCGTCCAGTTTGGCGTATTGCAGATTGGTACGAATGGTATCGTGGAAAAGGTACGTTTCCTGGGTTACCATACCGATCTGATCAGAGAGGGAATCAAGAGACAGGTCTCGAAGATCATGCCCATCAAGCAGGATGCGTCCTTCCGTAGGGTCGTAAAGACGTGGAATAAGGTAGGTTAGGGTGGTTTTTCCTGCGCCGCTGGGCCCGACAAGCGCAATCAGTTGGCCAGGTTCCACCCGGAAACTGACATTTTCCAGCGCATTCCCCCGGGCTTGATGATGTGAGCTTTGTTCTTCTTCCTCCGCGTTTTCGATTTTCTTCTCTGAAACCGGTGTTTCACCGGAGAGAACTGTGGTAACAGAGTCCATGCTGCCGTAGCGACGAACGTCGCTTAACAGAGTCTCGTCTCCGGTTTCGTATTTAAATGTCACATCCTCAAAGACAATCCCGCCTTCTACTTTCTCCAACATCAACGGTTTTGGCGCCTCCGGGATGTCCTCTGGAAGGTCAATCACCTCAAATACCCGCTCGAAACTGACAATGGACGTGGCAAATTCAACCGGCGCGTTGGAAAGATTTTGAAGAGCTCCATACAATATTCCCATATAAGAACCAAAGGCGACAATTGTCCCTATGGTGAAAGCGCCTTCAATGACATAGTAACCGCCCAGGCCATAGACTAACGCTGAACCGACCGCGCTCAACAATCCAATTATGGAAATGAAAATCGAGCCGGTATAGGAGCGCTTAACTCCCAGATTGGCTACATTCTTCGCCCGGCTGGCAAGACGGGAAATCTCCAATTGACGACGGCCAAACAATTTGACCAGAAGTGCCCCGCCGATATTCAGGGTTTCACTCATCATTGCGTTCATCTGGGCATTCGCTTCCATCTGCTGGTGCGCAATATCGCGCAAGCGGTCAGCCATCTTATTGGAAGCGATTATGAACAATGGCATCACAATAACACTGATGAGGGTCAGCCGCCATTCCAGCGTGAGCATAATGGAAAAGATGATTACAGCCTGGATCAGGTTGGTGATGATCCCCAGGAATGTGTTGCTGATGGCGTTTTGCGCACCAACAACATCGTTGTTCAACCGGCTTAATAATTCGCCTACCTTGGTGTTGGTGAAAAAACTCAGAGACATGCGCTGCAATCCGGCAAACAGTGATACCCGAAGATCGAAGATCACACCTTCACCGACACTGGCATTCAGTTTTCGCTGCAATACATTCAGACCGCTTTGTGTGGTGGGAATGATCAGCAGCGCGACGGATAACCACATCAACCGGTTAAGATCACGCGCTGGTATGGTGCGATCAATTAGATCACGGAGAATTAATGGATTAAGGATGGACAGGCCTGTAGAGGTGAGAATGACCAGTAGCATTCCAGCGATATACCACCCATACGGCCGGGCATACGAAAGAACCCGTTTTAATAATGGCCAGGTGACCTTTGGTTTTTCATCTGTAGCCCGGGCCAGACGGCCCAATCCCATTCCGTGGAAAGACAAAATACCTCCTCATGGTATTGAAATACTTGAAGATTTGACTAGACTGAGAGGAAAGGATGGTATTTTTGCGAGATAAACCCATCCCCCTGACTATTTGATTGTAACAGGTCAAGATAAAACTGGCGGATACCCTCCTGGCATACAATCTGCAATTCACAGGTCTGCGTTCTCCCCGGAAGTCTCTGCTTCGCCAGACGGTTTGAAAGGAGATTGACATGATCAAACTCGAATTTGCGGTTGAAGAGATGATCATCCTGGTAGATCTTCTTGACACAGCGATCTCTGATCTGCGGATGGAGATCAGGCAGACATACAACCGGGATTACCGGAAAATGCTCCAGCAGCGTGTAATACTGCTGAAAAAGTTGTACACATCCATAACAGATAGATTGCCGGAGCAAGAACCGGCTTGACACTACATCAATTCAACTCCCATTCAAGGCCACTCCACTGGAGTAAGAAGGCTGCTGTCAAAGTAATCCTCCAGTCTCAACTTGTAGATTTCCCAGATACAACAGATTTTGATACATGTAAGGTCGATGAAATAATCTACGTTAAAAAGATAAAATACACTTCAACTCGACATCAGTAATGTGGATGTATACATCTGATTGATCTATGGAAGGAAACCAGCCTTGCCTGATATAGTAACGATAGACCAGCCAGTACCGCAAATGAAAGCTATTCGGTATATAAAGTATCTTCTGTTCAGCGCGTCCGTTGTTCCGTGTCTAATAGCAGGGGCCATGGCGCACACAGCCCGGCGGTTTAACCCGGACTGGTTTATTTGGGTAACT
>JAAYYW010000012.1 GCA_012515195.1 Leptolinea sp. | reverse complement strand
TACTGCGTTTTCGTGAAGCGGTTTCCTCTTCCCGTTTAGCCAGATCATTTTGAAGAGCCAGTTCCCGTTCCATTAGGGAGCGCTTGCGTTCCTGTTTGACTGCGACTTCACGCAAAAGAGTCTCCTGCCGGCTATGCAAACCAGCTAATTGGTTATGCCACTCAGTCAATTGCCGCCGAACATCTGATAATCGTCCTTTCTTCTGGTTTAAAACGATATCATTTTCATTCAATGCATCGCGGGCGTTATCCAGATTTAACTCATATCCTCGAAGGATTTCATGATCACGGCTAACATTTTCTTGAAGAATGTTCCAATGGTAACCATACCAATCCCGTAAAAGCAATCGTAAGTCAGACTTGATCTGTTCGTATTCCAATGCCCGGCGTGCCTGTCGTTCCAAAGATGCAAGCCGCGGTTCCAGCTCGGCTACAATATCCTGGACACGAACCATATTTCGACGGGTTGCTTCCAACCGATTCAGTGATTCTTCCCGCCGGCTTCGGTATAAACCAATGCCAGCTGCCTCTTCAAAGAAGCGGCGGCGTTCTTCCGGTTTTAACGAAAGAGCGGCATCAACCAAGCCCTGCCCGATAATCGTATACGTTCGTTCGGCCAAACCCGAAAGAGCGAGTAACTCTGAAATTTCTTTCAATCGCACCCGCTGTCCATTCAGGAGGTATTCATTTTGTCCATCCCGATACGCTCGTCTTGTGATCGAAACTTCAGAATAATCAATGGGAAGCCAGCCATCTTCGTTGTTGAACGTAATGGTCGCCGAGGCCATTCCAGCGCGGGACCGCTGTTCTGACCCAGAAAAGATCATGTCCTCCGTTTTCCGTCCTCGAAGCAAACTGAACGCTTGCTCGCCCAATACCCATCGCAGTGAGTCGGCAATATTAGATTTTCCGGAACCATTTGGCCCCACAATAGCCGTTACAACACCGGGAAATTCAAAAAGAACCTGGCTCGCAAAGGTTTTATACCCATGCAGCTCCAGAGATTTTAATCTAGGTGGCATGGATCACTGTAATCCTTCATTAATTTGAATTCGGTCTACCAATCCTATCTGATCGAGGGCCTTTGCTGCGGCAGCCTTCGCTGCTGCTTGTTTACTATGGCCACTTCCAGAACCGTAGATTTCTCCGTTTACCACTACATCAACTTCAAAAATCTTTGAATGATCTGGCCCGCTTGAATTTCGCGTGACATAAATGGGAGCCTGATATCCCTGTGATTGAGCCCATTCCTGGAATAAGCTTTTGGGGTCTTCGTTTTTGTGATTAATAAGAACATCATCTGATGCGGTATCTAGCAGAGGAGCTGTGAATTCTTTAACCGCATCGATCCCGCAATCCAGATACAGAGCACCAATAAGCGCTTCAAAAGTATCGCATAAAAGTCCATCTCGCTCACGTCCGCCGCCCTGCAATTCCCCGCGCCCCAAACGCATGGCATTTCCAAGTTGAAGGTCGCGCGCAAACTCTGCGAACCGTTCTGTGTGAACAAGTGCAGATCGCATTCGTGTGAGGTCGCCTTCCGCCATCTCCGGGTACCGGTTATACAACCACGCGCCGACAATGAAATCCATTACAGCGTCTCCAAGAAATTCCAATCGCTCGTTATCCTCCAGTGCATCATTGTGTTCATTCAGGTAAGACCGGTGGGTAAGTGCCCTACTTAACAACAACCAGTTCTTGAATGGTAGGTTCAAGCGTTCTGCCAGATCCTGTGGAGTCTCTGTTTGATTCGGGACTGATGAATTTTCCAAAATAACCTCCCGAACTATTGGAGCGCAAGCCACCTCACCAGACTGTGTCAGGTAGATTGCGGCCCATCAGTTCAAATAATTCATGTAGGGTAGTATTTTAACCCGTTACCGGAAATTATGAGAATAATGGGGCGGGGCAATTTTTGTTCCAGGTGTTTATATGCAGACCAGACCAACGCTGAAGTCGGTTCAGAGTAGATGCCCATTTCAGCTAATTCTACCAACGCCGGTGTGATCTCTTCTTCTCTGATGGCGATAATCTCTCCATCGCTTTCTTCCAATTCCTTGATTATGGCATTTCCCCGAACCGGGCGGGATACGCGTACACCTTCAGCCAGAGTTTTTCCCTCAGGGGCATCAGCATAATCAGTAATCGCCTTATTAAAGAGCATCGCCATTGGGGAACAATTTTCCGCCTGAACACCGACAAAATGAGGCAACCGCAAACATTTCCCCGCATTTTTCATCGCCTTGAATCCCCTGATTACGCCTAACAGCAAAGCTCCATGGCCGGTTGGAGCTATTACTGTTCCAACATTTCCCCCCGTTTGTTCAAATAATTCATAGGCTATAGTGGAGATCCCAGTGAGTCCAAATGGAAGGTAGGCATGACTTCCATAAACACTGCCATCTTCCAAAGATTTTAATACAGCTCTGGCCGCTTCAGATCTGGGACCCGGAATCCGGATCAATTCAGCTCCATACTCCTCAATTTGTCGGGTTTTCGGACCAGACGCACTTTCGGGTACGAATACCCGGGCCTTTATTCCGGCACGCGCGCAATATGCTGCAAAAGACGCACCGGCGTTTCCACTTGAATCCTCCACAGACATTTTTACCCCGCGGAAAACCATCTGACTAACCAACACCGCAGTTCCCCGGTCTTTGTAGGATCCTGTTGGGTTAAGGCTTTCCAGTTTAAATCCGACTTCCATTTTTGCTGAATTTTCCCAAACCAGTGGAGTATCCCCTTCTCCGAGGGTAATGACTGGTGAGGAAGGCTCAAGAGAAAAGCTATGCCAGTATTTCCAAATTCCGGGAAGTTTGAGATCAACACGGGAATCTTCGAAAAACGGTTCAGAATCAAAATCAAAAATTCCTCTACATTTTTCACATATATGGATGATATTCGTTTCCGGATAGGGATTCCCACAGGTCATGCATCGAATGTCTGCCATTTGCGTATCTCCTATGACCTATTATACGATTTTCATGCGTGGAGAAAATTTTTAACCAAGACAAACTATATTGCCTATGCGCAAATTCCGGCTAATTTGAATACCTTTTGCTATAATGCATTCATGCTTGCCGATTCCTACAACCAAACCGCGTATCGGGTTAACACTCCCGTGTACGAAGGTCCCCTCGACCTTCTTCTTTCATTAATTGAAAAAGCGGAATTGGACATCACCCGCCTTGCACTCGCTCAGGTTACCGATCAATACCTCTCTTATATCCAACACATGGAAGGTATTCGGGCGGCTGATATCTCCGAATTTCTGGTTATCGCCGCAAAACTGATCCAGATCAAATCAGCGGCATTATTACCTAAACCGCCTGTTATTGAACCAGAAGAAGAAGACCCTGGAGAAGCGCTGGCCCGTCAGTTGATCGCTTACAAAAAATTTAAGATAGCTTCCATGTATCTAGCTGAGCGTGAAGAACATGGTTTCCGAACTTACCTTCACATTGCCCAGGTTCCCAAAATCGAACCCCGATTAGACCTATCTGACCTGACACTGGAAAAGTTGATGGAAGCCGCGCGGGATATCTTTTCAGGAAAAATCAGCCTTCCGCTTACAGATGTTGTTGCTGCCCCGAAGATAACGATCCGCGAACGAATCCAACGGATACTCACAATTTTTAAAGAAAAAGACCAAACCTCCTTTTTTGAATTGATCCGCGACAATTCCTCCCGGTTGTCAGTGGTCGTGACATTCCTGGCGATGCTTGAGCTTGTCAAACGACATGTAATTGAAGCGGAACAGGGAACTCTCTTTTCAGATATCTCCCTGAAATCTCTGGGATCACCATTGGATGAAGAATCAGTTTCCGAATTCGGTGAATGATTCCACTTAGGTGCGATGTTATAATTTTCTTATCAATACAACTTTGGTTCATCATTATTCCATTGTGGAGGGATAGTTGTGAGTGAATTGATCGAGTTTACAAGTAACTATAGCGATCTCAGTACAGAAACCGGATTTCAGTTTGAGTTTCAATGTGATCGTTGTGGAACCGGATACAGAACACCCTTTCAAGCCTCCGCAACTGGAACAATCTCCAGCGCCCTTAACACAGCAAGCAACATATTCGGCGGCATTCTCGGTCAAGCAGCCGATATCAGCGAGCAAGTAAGGAGCGCCAGCTGGCAGTCTGCCCGTGATGCGGCTTTCAGAAAGGCGGTTGAACAAATCCGTCCGTCCTTTGTGCAATGTCCGCGTTGCCAATCCTGGGTATGCAGAAAACAATGCTGGAATGAGAAAAGGGGATTGTGTAAGGGTTGTGCTCCGGATCTTGGTGTGGAAATGTCTGCCGCGCAGGCTTCCCGCTCAGTTGAAGAAGTATGGGCACACGCTGCTATGAGCTCTGAAGACAAGAAGCTATCAGAAGGCAACTGGCGCGAAAACATCAGGGCTACCTGTCCGAAATGTGAAACCCCACTTTCAACCAACGCCAAATTCTGCCCAAATTGCGGGGAACCGCTTAAGAAAACAACCCACTGCTCACAATGTGGAGGATTATTGCAGCCAAACGCTAAATTCTGTGGAGAATGCGGCGCAAAAGTTGAATAGAACATTGAATGTCTGATGATGTAACTCCAATCCGCCAGCAATACCTGGAAATAAAAAAGAAATACCCCGACGCCATCCTGTTTTTTCGGCTCGGGGATTTTTACGAGACATTTGACACGGATGCTGAAATCACATCTCGCGAATTGGACATAGTCCTTACATCCCGTAATGTGGCAAAAGGGATGCGCATTCCAATGGCCGGTATTCCCTACCACGCTGCGGAAAATTATCTTTCGCGATTGATCGAGCGCGGCTATCATGTGGCAATCTGCGAACAGGTGGGAGAGCAACCGGTAAAGGGGATATTCCCGCGCGAGGTAACCCGTGTGGTAACGCCGGGAACACTTTTGGAACCGTCCCTGTTAAAAGGTGACCGTAATAATTACCTTGCATCTCTGTTTATAACTGAGAATGGTACTGGTCTGGCTTATGCCGATATTTCGACCGGTGAATATGCCACCACAGAATGGACTGGCCATGATCATCTAACCCGGGTGCGGGCTGAATTAGCCCGTCTGCAGCCATCAGAAGTCATTCTACCGGTTGAAAGTCCTTTTACCGACCAGATACCCTATCATCAAACAACTCAGCCATCCTGGCGTTTTGAGGCCGGCCGCACGCAGGAAGCCCTTAAAAAACAACTCCAAACCTCAACTCTTGACGGCTTCGGTTTAAGGGGAATGTCTATGGCAATCCAGGCAGCCGGGGCGTTGCTTCAATACCTTCAGGACACGCAATCTGCTGCACTTCAGCTCTTAACCTCCATTCACACCTATCAACTGGATTCATCTATGCTGTTGGATGTGTCCACCCGGCGCAATCTGGAATTGACAGAAACCATCCGTGGCGGAAATGTGGAAGGGTCACTGCTATCCGTTCTGGATGACACCAAAACCCCCATGGGGCATCGTCTGATGCGCGGGTGGGTCAGCAAACCACTGCTGGATATTCCAGCGATCAAAGCGCGGCAATCCAATGTAAGTTGGTTTGTTGAGAATGGTCTCATCCGTAAGGAATTCAGGCAAGCATTGCAGGGCCTTTCGGACCTTGAAAGGTTGGTCAATCGAGTAATAGCTGGATCCGCCCAACCGCGTGATCTAACAGCCATCAGAGCCAATCTCCGTGCCTTACCTGACCTAAAAAAAATTCTCTCCAACGCGTCTGAATCGGTTCTTTCCATTCTAAATGAACTTGATTCCTGTCCCAACGAACTGGCTCTTCTGGAAGAAGCCATCAGTGATGATCCGCCCGCCACTCTTCAAAACACAGGAATAATCCATCCCGGTTATTCTGCCGAGTTGGATAACATTATTCAATCCTCACGTTCCGCGCGTGAGTGGATTGCCAACCTGGAACAGGTTGAACGTGACCGGACAGGGATCAAGACGTTAAAAGTCGGATATAACAAAGTCTTCGGTTATTACATCGAGGTAACCCACAGCAATACCGGGAATGTTCCCCCGGAATATATTCGCAAGCAGACCTTGGTAAACGCAGAGCGCTACATAACGCCGGATATGAAGGAATATGAAACACTTGTTTTAAACGCGGAAGAACGTATTCACGAAGTGGAAGGCCGGATATTCCGCGATGTCTGTCGGGGCATAGCGTCCAGCTCCCTGAAATTGGTCAAGGCTGCCCAGGCTGTCGGTGTTTTGGATGTAACGTCTTCTCTGGCTGAAATTGCCGTAATTAACCATTACATATGCCCAGAAATTACTACCAGCCCAATTCTCGAGATCATTGACGGCCGCCATCCGGTTGTAGAACGCACGTTAATCGGTGACCGATTTATCCAAAATGATACAGTATTTGACCAGGATGAACTGATTCGCATTATCACCGGTCCCAATATGAGCGGTAAAAGTACTTTTCTACGCCAGGTAGCCCTGATCGTCCTGATGGCGCAAATGGGATCCTTTGTTCCAGCTTCCTCCGCCCGTATTGGTCTGGTGGACCGCATATTCACCCGGATTGGGGCGCAGGATGAAATCCATGCCGGGCAATCTACCTTTATGGTTGAAATGGTTGAGACAGCCAACATCCTTAATCATGCCACATCACGAAGCCTGCTGGTACTCGATGAGATCGGACGGGGTACAAGCACGTATGATGGACTGACCATCGCCTGGGCTGTCGTTGAATACATACACAACCACCCCGAATTACGCTCCCGCACATTGTTCGCCACCCATTATCACGAACTTACCCAGCTCGCCGACCTGTTGCCCGGTATCCGAAATTTCAATGTGGCTGTCACCGAAGTGGAGAATTCTGTGGTCTTTCTTCACAAGATCGTTCCCGGTGGAACAGACCGCTCATATGGTATCCACGTAGGTCAATTGGCCGGTCTGCCAAAACCAGTCATTCAGCGTGCCAATGAGATTCTGGGTGAACTGGAAGCCTCATCCGGGAAAGCCGTCAATATCAGCGGAGCCACATCACAACAGATGGCGCTGTTTCCTGAAACCAATCCACTGGTGGAAGAACTGCGTAGGTTGGATATTGTAACAATTTCTCCACTTGAAGCATTGAATAAACTTTTCGAATGGCAAAAGAAATATAGTGAAAACGGTAAATCTGCAAAACCTACATAAGCAGAGAAAGCAGCTTATCCGGACGGCTGTCAAATTCTTCTTTTTTCCATTCGCCGCTGGTCAATCTCAAAAGAACATTCGTCAATAACTCATTTACGGGAGCGTCCAAACCTGCGTCTCGCGCGGAACGAGCAACAGCGCCATTCAACCAGTCAACTTCACTCTGACCACGACCCTGGTCTAGATCAATGTGAAAACTGGGCATTTTTGCACCTCGCCCGCCGCCAACCGCTTTGACTAACAATGGCTTCAGAATAATCCCGGGAAGATGGCGGATTCCAAAAGCCAGTAGTCTAATCGGTGTTCCCGGCAGGTCAACCACGGGAATTTTCTTCGAGTCCATAACTGCCAGAGTTTCCAGAAGCTGCCGCCGTTCCAACTCAAATAGACCGGGATGCGCGTACACTTGTCCAGCTGTCCAGTTCATAATGGCCGATGTGGCGTTGGCCATAAGGTTGGTCAACATCTTTGACCATTTCATGGCTTTCCCATTTGTATAACCCCGCATTCCAAGACCGGCCTCATTGCACACACGTAATACCTTTGCAGATACGGGGTGAGAAAGTTCAATTCCGGTCCCACGGAATTTCTCCACAATGATGTTCCCGACACCACGGCGGCCAATTGCCGTGGTAACTGTCCCACGGATAACACTATTCTTTCCCAATGCATTCTCGATAGCAACTTCATTTTCCACGCCATTTTGCAGGCATAATATGGGAGGGACCTTCTCTCTGAAAGGTTGCAGCATGGAAAGCATACCAGCTGTGTCAAATCCTTTAACGGCAAGAATAGCCAGGTCAAATTCACCAGATTGAAATATTTCGTTCAGTGTTGAATGGATTGAGGGGGTTTGAAGTGTTTTCTCTCCATCTGGAAGACCCAGCCGAATACCCGTTTTTCGCAACTGAGCCGCCACATCCTCACGTTCAAAGAAGATAACATCTTCCCCTGTCAGTGCCAGACTTCCGCCAATGTAGGAACCGATAGCCCCCGCGCCAAACATCAGAATTCGCATTCTGTTAAACTCCTTCCCAATTTCGCGCCCCATTCAGGAACACGCGTCCATTCATGGGTTTCTTACCCGCCGGTTGAACCACCTCCAGCAGAAGAGCACCCTCCGCGCACATAACGGCAGGGCAGCCAGCGTGGACAAACCTGGTTCCGGCTGGCCCGGTTTTTCCTGATTGCAGGCTCGCCTGATGTATTTTCAAGGGTTGCCCGCAATACAGCATGTACGCACCCGGCCAGGGATAAAACGCCCGAATTCGGTTGAAAAGACTATCCGCGGATAACGTGAAATCCAATAATCCATCTTCCTTTTTCAGCATTGATGCGTATGTCGCGCCATTCTCCGGTTGTTTTTCCGGTACCGCCGTTCCGTCCAGAATGGAAGGAAGTGTTTCGAGCAGTAGATCACCACCGGTTTCAGCCAATTTCTCTGAGAGTGTCTGTGAATTATCTGCCGTCTCAATCCGCACTTCTCGCGATGCGTACACCGGGCCGGTATCTATCCCCGCATCCATTTTCATAATGCACACGCCAGTCACTGGATCGCCGTGAAGAATGGCAGCCTGGATTGGGGCAGCTCCCCGCCACCGCGGTAATAATGATGCGTGCACATTAATACAGCCCAACCGAGGCAGATCAAGGACATTTTGTCGCAATATCTGCCCATAAGCAGCAACAAGAATGATATCAGGAGCCCATTCTTTAAGCTGAGAAAAGTTTTCTGATTGACGCAACTTTTCAGGCTGTATGATCCGGCATCCCAATTCTTTTGCCAGCAACTTGACAGGCGGCGGGGTTATCTGCTTGCCGCGCCCCGCCGGTCGATCAGGTTGAGTAACCACGCCAAAAATAGGGTAGCGAGAAGCGATTTTGGCCAGAATAGTCCGGGCCAACATCGGAGAACCCATAAAAACAATTCGAGGTTTCATTCGAACGATTTTAACATAATAGAAGGATAAACCTTTTCCTGGATGAGAGTTTTCACAAAAAAGGGGGGAATATATTGCAATATAGGCGTTCTGTTGTAAAATTAAACTAACATTAAATCATATGAAGGAGACTCAAACATGGCGAATCAAACGTATGTTCCCGGTGGAGACCTCACCAGTGATGATAAATTATGGGGGTTGCTTTCCTATTTATTTACACCAATTGTCCCCATAATCGTTCTGTTGATGGAAGATAAAAAAGCCCGCCCATTCATAAAATATTGCGCAGTTCAGGGATTGGCAGTTGGTATTTTAATCCTTATTATGGCATTGCTTTCCTTCCTTGTCATTCCAGGCTGCATCGCTGGTTTGCTTGGCATCTACGCGATTTATCTGGCAATTAAAGCATATCAGGGTGAATGGACTGTTATTCCTGTGGTTACTGATTTCTGCAAAAACCAGGGTTGGCTTTCCTAGAAACACAGAAAACAAAAAATGGCCTGAAAAATTCAGGCCATTTTCTATTTAATTCTTTATGCAACCGGACCGTCAGACGTATCAATAACTCGCCATCCGCAGAAATTGATTTCCTACCCTGCGGGCTTCCTCACGTTGATATTCCATATCTTTCATTTCCTGCGATGGATTGCCTCCAGATCGCACGGACGCATGCCTGTCTTTGTCCACGACCTGCAACCAGATATCCTCCCGGATACCATTCCACAAGTTAGTTAATGGTCTGAAAATACCCAATAAGGTGAACGTACTTTGTTCTTGAAATCAATTGAATTTTCTTGATCCGATTCGACTAGATGGATTTGGCCTTTTCCATAAACCTTCACCACCTTGCCATGTAGATCTATCCACATGGATGTGTGCTCATCTATCCCCAGAATTTTTTCACTACCGGCGAGCATCGATCTTTATGGAGTGGCGTCAGAATTTCAATATCATCTGGACTGAACGTAGTGCATTTCTTCCAAACTGGAACAAGGTTGATTTTCGGCCGATAGTTTTGCAACCGATTTTGTAATTATTCTCCAACCCGGCCAGCTACGCGGTCTGAATTCAATTCAAATCAGGCTGGAGTCTCCAGAATGGCGATCCGAACAGGTTTAGGGAAAAGCCAGGCGGCTTCCTCAAAGGCGGTACCGCTGTTTGGGAATGTCTCTCCAGAGCCCATCAGGATGACCGGATCTGGTTTGTATACTTCAATATCCATCTTATTTTTCATGACTCCAATAACCCGGGGCTTTCCATGACTCATAATGACGCATCGAATTACCAATTGTTTTCAAACTTCCTACAGCATTACCGGAAAATCAAAAACTATGGATATACTGATACAAATGGACAATCTCAATGAGTAAATTCAGCCCATCCCAGCCAGAAAATCCCAATTGGATAAGTGCACACGAAGAGATATATAGAGCATTTAAAAACAGGCAAGCGAACATGGAAGGGAGAGCGCGCGTTTGCGCCCGTCGGGCAGCTGGATTGGCCTTTTTGGCTGCCGGCCTTTGTGAATCACCCACATTGGCCGGAATAAGACAGGCAATTTCTAACTACGATCTTCCAGATGATATTCTCCAGATTTGTTCAAACCTGATGCAACCAGTGAATAAACACTATAATCTGGATACGGGTTCTGATCTCCTTCTGGACGTAAATAGGCTGATTGATAGATTAGAAAATCAGGATTTGCTAATTCAATCACGGATAGATGGAAATGACTGAAACTATAGTTGTGTATGGAACGGCCTGGTGCGGTGGTTCCCGTCGGGCAAAACGCATTCTTGAGACTAATAGTATTTCCTATAAATGGATTGACATTGACAGCGATAGGGATGCACGTGATCTGGTAGAAAAAATAAATAACGGCTTTCGCAGTGTGCCGACCATCCTTTTTCCCGATGGCTCCAAACTGGTCGAACCATCAGATGAGGAACTGGCGAAAAAGCTGGGAGTACCCCCGCCCGCATCTTTCTTCTAAGCCAAAGGCCGGTTAGATCTACCGAATAAAATAGATGCAATGAAAATGATCAATCCACCTGAAAACAATGCGGCGGCTATGATCAAGTAAGCTTTATACTGGTTTCGTTTTTCCAATTGGACAGATGGGGCTGTTGTTAATCTGCGTCGTAATTGTTGAACAAATGCCGGGTTGGCCTGTTTATAACTCAGCAACCGTCCCAGTTGGTTTTCAAGGATATTAATATCATTTTCTTGTTGAAAAGAACTTTTTCCTGGTATTGCCATTGCTCTTACCCCTCATAATCCGGATATGCCACAATTCCGATGGAGCCGGGACCCAGATTGGCTGCAACGGGAATGGATAATTCAGTAACAATTACTTCTCGGCAGGTAAAACGCTGCTTGACTTGATTGACAAGGTCCATGGCAGCCCCAGGATCACTGGCGTGAACAACAGCCAGATGTACCGGTTTTTTAGTAATTCTTCTTTCCACCGTCTCCAGAATCCGTTCAATGGATGCTTCCCG
>JAAYYW010000131.1 GCA_012515195.1 Leptolinea sp. | reverse complement strand
TGGACGGAGCTGCTTTATTGGCTTCCATCCCGGCGCTCATTAAGAATTTACCCAGGTCCGTTGGTTCGGCATTTTGAGTGAAAGCCGTTAATGCCTCGCCGACTTTCCCCATCGTAATTCCCAGATCGCCGTCGCCCATAGCCTGGTCAAGAGTTGTTAGAAATTCCGAATTAGCCACCAGTGCTCTGGAAGCCCGTTGTATCGCGATGATCAATGACTGGCTGTTAAAAGATTCCGCCATTGTTATACCTGTTTAAAGAATGGAGTGTTCGCCGGATAATCGATCAAGGATTTAAGTTCGGGATCCAGTTTCATGAAAGTTAATGAAGCACCCGCCATTTCCATTGAGGTAGCGAATTCACCAACATAAGCACGATGTACTTTCAATTTCTTTGCCGAAAGAATTTGATTGACTTTACGGTATAAAACATACAATTCTTCGGGTGGTGTGGCGCCCAGTCCATTAACCATTACAGCTAATTCATCACCGCCAGATGGTTTGAGATCATCCAATATGGCATTTGTCATGCGTTCAGTAATCTGGTCAGCGGTTTGGAGCTTTTCTCGTTTCATGCCAGGCTCGCCATGGATCCCCATGCCAATTTCCATCTCATCTTCACCAATGGAAAACGTTGGTTTGCCTGCCATTGGAACTGTGCAGGGAGAAAGAGCGACACCCATGGTGCGGGTATTGGCAAGCGCTTTCTCTGTTGCTGCAACAACTTCATCGAGAGATCCGCCCAAATCTGCTTTGGCGCCACCGGCTTTAAAGGCGAAAATCATTCCGGCAACCCCACGTCTTCGGCCTGCTTCGGCTGGTGGGGCGGAGGCAACGTCATCTTTGACCAAAACAGTCTTAACTTTGATATCTTCCATATCAGCCATCTCAGCTGCCATGTCAAAATTCATGACATCACCGCCGTAATTGCCGTATATGTACACAACACCCTTGCCGCTATTTATTCTTTTTGTAACAGAAAGCATCTGGTCAGCAGACGGTGATTGAAAAACATCACCCACGGCACAACCATCCAGCATTCCTTTACCAACATAACCCAGGAAAACAGGTAAATGGCCAGATCCTCCACCTGTAGCAAGTGCCACCTTGTTCTTAATCGGGGAATCTGCTCGAACAATGCAATGAATGTCATCTTCATAAGCGAGCTGATCTGGATAAGCCTTTAGCAGGCCATCTAGCATTTCTGGAACAAAATCAACGGGCTTGTTCAGTATTTTTTTCATATGGACCTCTCAATAGAAATATGGGAATGTTCGATAAATCATTATACGAATAACACATTTTTGATTATACGATTAATTTCTAACACAATAAATGCACAAGTACCAGTACTTCATGAACAAATGGACAAAATGCTGTTAATAAATGGTCAAATGACATACAGATAATGTTCGAAACGTGATATAAATATCACATTGACCTAATAAGGCATTGACAAGCGATAGTCTGATGTTGTAAAATTTTAATCAAGTTGGTAAATAGATTTCATCAAGTGAACAAAAACACACATTCAATCTAATGTCTTTATCCGTTCTTTAGATCTCCCCCTTCTTATTTCATCTGAAACGTGTTTTCAGAATGAATTTTCTTTCTACTGGTAGTGAAAAGGAGGTGATGTACTCGAGTAATGGAACCTATCCGTAATATCGTAAGAACTGCATCTCATCCAATCAAATATTAAGAGGTGAAGGAATGAAGAAGTTTCTGTTTACGATGCTTTCTGTAATGGTATTGGTAGCCATGCTGGCTGCCTGTGCACCTGCTGCCACACCTGCTCCAGCCGTTGAACCCGCTGCCGCTGAGCCTGCCGCTGCCGAACCCGCTGCCGCTGAGCCGGCTGCTGCTGAACCTGCCAAGGTTGATCCAGCCGACTTGAAATTCGCCACGATTGTGAAACTCGTTGGCGTGGGTTGGTTTAACCGGATGGAAGAAGGTGTTAAAGAGTTTGCTGCTGAGACCGGTGTCCAGGCTTTCCTCCAGGGACCTGAAAAAGCGGATGCTGCGCTCCAGGTTCAGGTAATTGAGAACAACATCGCCCAGAAAGTTGATGCTATCCTGGTCGTCCCCTTCCAGCCTGAATCCCTTGAGCCTGTTCTGAAGAAAGCCAGGGAACAGGGGATCATCGTGATTTCTCACGAAGCCTCCAACCAGGAAAATGTTGACTACGATATTGAAGCCTTTGACAATGCTGAATATGGTGAGCACTTGATGGCAAAAATTGGCGAACTGACCAAAGGCGAAGGCGAGTACGTTGTTTTTGTCGGTTCTCTGACATCGAAGACCCACAATGAATGGGTTGACGCTGGTATCGCTTATCAGAAAGCCAATTTCCCCAACATGACACTGGTTGGCGATAAGAACGAATCCTACGATGACGCCACCAAGGCATATGAAAAAGGCAAGGAACTATTAAAAACCTACCCGAACTTAAAAGGTATGCAGGGTTCCTCGGCCAATGATATCGTTGGCTTCGGCCAGGCTGTTGAAGAAGCCGGTCTGAATGGGAAGATTGCCGTTGTCGGAACTTCTCTGGCTTCCATGGCTGGCGAATTGCTCAAGACCGATGCTATTCAGATGGCTTCTGGTTGGGATCCCGCTCTGGCTGGAAAAGCCATGAACAAACTGGCCCTAATGATGAAAAATGGCGAAGAGATCAAAGATGGTATTGACCTTGGCCTGGTGGGTTATGAGAATGTCAAATTAAAAGGCAAAGTCTTCT
>JAAYYW010000130.1 GCA_012515195.1 Leptolinea sp. | reverse complement strand
GGTCTCCATGGGGTTACCACCGGCCGCCGCACCTCACCTGCGTTTACGCTATCTGCCCAACCTGACTGAGTATTTTGACCGTCCCGGAAAAGCCACATTCCAGGCAGCTATACAGCGGAGAGAGAACCTGGAAGTATTGCTGGCTCCTGAATCTTCACTGGATTACATGCGGATTCTGGAAAATTCCAATAAAGGGACAGGAGAGGGTAGTATCAATGGGATGTTGATCGACTCTGAAGATGGGCGTTATGCATCGATTGTGATGGATGTACCTTCGTCAGAGGATTTGTGGATGGCGCATTCGATCATCTTCGCCAATTATGCCCTGATTGTCGCCCGACCGACTCTGGCTGATCTGGCTGCTATCCGGCATACGCTGACGTTATTACTTTCTGGTCTAAAAAGTGAAAAACGCCTGGCACGTGAATCCATCTACCTGGTGTTAAATCAATTCACGGATCGAAGCGGGTTTACGCCGCGCAGTTTCCAGGAAGAGTTGTCCAAAACCCTGGGCTGGGCACCGCCATTGGCTGCCATAGTCCCCTATGATCCCGGAGTTCCGCAAGCGCAGGATGATGGCACACCCCCTGTGACACGTGGGGATGAGTTCGCCAAAGGTATCCGGGCCATCGTCAATACCTTATTCCCATCGGTAGGGAGTTCGATCAACAGTTCGAACGAACATAAAAGCGTCTTACGATTGCCAAAAATTCGTTTTACTTAATCCACAAGATATTATCTTTTCGTCAGGAGTTCCAATATGCCAGGCATTTTAGGGTTATACGACACACCGGCAAACGACATCGTTTTAGACGAAGTTTCCCGCAGCGCTGTTTTCAATGAAGTCATCGACCAGATAAACCAGGAATTCCAACCTGCAGTCTTGCAGAGTCCTAGCGAAATAGATCGGCGACGAATCCGGGAACGCGTTGACTCGCTGATTGCCGCAGCTTTGCGGAAACGCAACTGCCGGCCAGGCGTTCAACAAGAGGGCATTCTTTCCGAAGAACTCACCCGGCGCATCCTGGGCTTGGGGTTTCTGGATATGCTGTTACCGCCGGCGCGTACAGATATCTCGGAAATTACAATTTACTCGAGCGGACTGGTGCAAATCATGCGTAAAGGTTCGGTACGATGGGAAACGATTGATCTGCGACCTGAAGCTGGGGAGATCTGGCGCGTGTTGGACCGCTTGATCGGCCCCCAGAATAAAACCCTGAATGAAACTAATCCGAGTATCAATGCCAAGCTGCCGGCAACACCACATAACCCGGGTGGTGGGCGCATCAAGGCGCTACATCCGGTGATCGCCCCTCCAGGCAGAAATCCATCCATCAATATCCGTCTGTACGAACAGAAACCGGTCAGGCCGGAGTGGTTATTGGAGCGGGAGGTAATGAACCCTGAGATGATGGATATCCTTCAGCAGGCGATGGAGAAGGGATACCGCATTCTAATTTCCGGAGGAACTCGCACCGGAAAGACTACCCTGCTCAGCGCTTTGTGCAACTTCCTGCCGCCAGGCTGGCGCATTGTAAAAATTGAAGATCCGGAAGAAATCTGGGTAGACCGACCGACAGTTCAGACGGTAGAAGCTCGCCCACAGGCGGTTGGCACCGATGTGAAACCCTATACCCTGGCAGATGGCGTGGATGACGCCATGCGTATGTCCCCCGATTACCTGGTGATCGGTGAAGTGCGCGATGGGATTGCTGCTATGAGCCTTTTCCG
>JAAYYW010000129.1 GCA_012515195.1 Leptolinea sp. | reverse complement strand
TCATTCTTTGCAAGCCAGCCACGATATGCCTTCCATTTTGATGGGTTATAAAAATGATCAATATATCCTTTTGCATCATAAAAAGGTGGGTGTGCAATTCGGAGTTTCCCATCTTTTACAGTATATCGTGGGAATGTGTATGGGAAGCTGGAATCAAAGAAGGCGGTCATGCCTGTAGTTGATGTAATGGGGGGGACACTGTCCGTTAAAATTCCGAGTACGACCGCATCCGCTTTATGTCTCCCCATATCGAATTCATAAGATGCGTAAGACCAGTTCGGTGTAGCGCCGGCGGCCATAAATCCACGAACTAGATATTTGTTGTCCGTTTTTTGAATGGCCTTCCAAAGTTGTTCTGTATGCGACATGCCATACAAGGCGATGAGGACTTCATCCTTTCTGGTAGTCTTTGCAGGCAGCGAAAGATATTTTTCGCTTTTTAGCCAGCCGCCGCTAACCCTTGGCGCGGATTCGGCCGTTGTGGGACGGGTCATCCACTGCAGCTTGCCTTCAACCGAACGGCCATAATCAAAATAGCTTTGCAGAAATGACGGACTGACGTTATGAGGGTCTTTCGGATAACGGAATACTATGTTCACACTCAGGTCAATGAGAATCAGATAAAATAGTATCCAAAGAACGATCTTAATATTTTTCATGAAAACCGATTCATCTATTGGCTAAAAGACCATGTAAATGAATTGTGTCGATTCGGTTGTTATTCCCATCGCCATGCAAAAGATGAATGCGGCATATAATGAAGTCCAGGCAGGTACCGGCATTTTTTTATAAAATGGTTTTTCTTCACCGGCTTTCTCAGTAAGCTCTACAATAAATAAAATTGGGATGCCTATGGCGGCGGCCAATCTCGGCCAGGCAATACCGAGATCCAAGTTACCGAAATCAAAAATCAGGGTTGAGGTAAGGGTCAATATCTTCTCCAGTGTCGGCGCGCGAAAGAGCAGCCATCCATAGCAAACAATCATAAGACAGACTGTGATCTTGGCAATATCGTAAAAAAGGCCTTTACGTTGACGCGCTGCTGTCCTGATTGAAAGGATTGCCCTGTGAATGCTGAGCGCAATGCCATGATACAATCCCCACAACACGAAATTCCAGGCGGCACCGTGCCATAGCCCGCCAAGAATCATCGTAATAATCAAATTGCGGTATGTTTTTGCCTGGCCGGTCCGGTTGCCGCCCAAGGGAATGTAGAGATAGTCCCGCAGCCAGGTGGACAGGCTGATATGCCATCGAGACCAGAACTCCTGAGGATTTTTTGAGAAATACGGCAGCCTGAAGTTGACCATCAGATCGATGCCCAACAGTTTCGCTGATCCTCTTGCCATATCCGTATATCCGGAAAAGTCGCAATAGATTTGAATCGTAAACAGCAAGGTGGCGAGCACAACATCGATCCAGCTCGCCTGACCGGTCGAATCAAAGACGGAGGCAACGGATCGGACCACGCCATCCGCAATAACAACTTTTTTGAACAAGCCATACAAAAAGAGATGAATCCCTCGGATAGACTGTTCCCAGCTCAGGTTTCGCCTTTCACAGATTTGTTGCAGAAAAGAAGAGGCCCTGTCGATTGGTCCCGCTAATATGGATGGGAAAAACGCCATGAAGAGGGAAAAATCGGAAAAGGAATGCGGGATTTTAACTTTGCCCCGGTAGGAATCGACCACATAACTGATACCTTTGAAGGTATAAAAAGAGATCCCGATGGGAAGGATGATGTTGAGATGAAGCCTTGGCGGGTTCATATTCAAACCCGAAAGAAGCCATTCGATGTTTTCGATGAAAAAATTATAATATTTGAAAAATCCTAATAAAACGAGATTGACGGACACGCCGAGAAGAACAAAAAGGCCTCTTTTTCTTTCTTCACTCAGTGATGCAATCCTGGGATAAACCAGGTTAAAAAGGGAAACGCCAATTCCAAACGCCACAAAAAACAGCCAGGTATCTGGCTGACCTGAAACCAGAGCATGCCAGTTGGTACTGGAAGCTGATGTGCTCTGGAATGGGGCGAAATGCTGCCATTGAATGACAATGGTAAGGAAGTAAGCGATAATGATCCATACAGAAAAAAAGAATCGTTGCCGGGCGCTGATTACACCTTCCCGGAGAACAATCCCGCAACCATAGTTCATGACCGTCGAGAGGAGAATGAGGAACAGAAATCGAACGTCCCACCAGGCATAAAATATGTAACTGGCTATCAGAAGCAGCCTGTTCTGAAACCGGTGCGGCGCCGTCCTGTAAGCCAGATAAGTGAGGAGGAAAAATGCAATATAGGTCAGCGAGTTGAGCTGCATATCATCTCGGTGCGGCTATCTTGCCAAGTATCTTTTTCATCGACGGGAGCAAGGCATCGGCA
The DNA here is from genome assembly GCA_012515195.1 of Leptolinea sp. GTDB lineage: Bacteria > Chloroflexota > Anaerolineae > Anaerolineales > Anaerolineaceae > Leptolinea. The sequence continues at coordinate 10,371 of JAAYYW010000129.1, read as the reverse complement.
GAAAGGGCAAGTTTGGCCGTAAGTGCGTTGGAATAACAATCGAACCTTCCAAGATAGTAAACATCCCTGCCGTTTTTTCCTGAAAGTCCTGCCTTGAAATGATATCCACCTGGATTTTTCTCTGGATTAATGCCGTTTAAATTATAGTACCGGCATCCACTTTCCTTCATCCATTGAATTGCTTTCCATTGGAGCAAATAAGAACCTTTATTTTTCATTCCTTCATTATTTGTTGCCCCGAATATGTAGACGCCTGTATCACCAATGGCCGCGCAGATAGCACCAGCGGAATTAAAGCCGTTCTCCCGGCACAGAAAAATCCGCATTTTATATTCATTGGTCAGTGATTGCTGGATCATCCTGAATTCATTGATATCATTTGGCTCTTGAAATTGTTTCCTTTCCAGCAAGGCATGGTAGAGTCCAATGAACTCAGCAAAAAGACGGTCATCTGTCCCTTCTATGACTTCCAGATTATTCCGTTCCGACTTGTTGAGGCAATTGCGCCACTTCTGGTCGAATTTTTTTCTCACCTCATCCAGCGGCTGGCTGATATCCATGACCAGCGTACGGCCTCGGCTTTCTTCGGGTACGGGTGAATATCCCTCCTGCAGCAAAATATCAGAAAAGAAATTGGAGTTATCATCATATACGAGGGGAAAGATGCGCAGTATCAGACCTCGCCGGCAGACATACTCATTTTTGAGTGAACGCAGTGCCGATCTGAAAACAGAAGGCTCCGGTTGCTGGTTCCAACCCTGCCAGAGGGGACCCCAGCGAAGATACGCCGCACCCACTCCAAGACCTGGAATGCGCACGAGCCGCACCTGAGCCACAGAAACAACCTGACCATCGAATCGTAAGACGAGATGCCCCAGATTTTTTTCTCCGCAGCGAACCGCATCATATGACCAGGTTTGATAGATATTTGCATCCGTGAAATGCGTGAGAATTTCCTCCCATTGCTTTTCAGTGACAGTGTCGAATTCCGCGGTGTATCCGCGATCGAGAGGGGTGGGTTTGGCGCTCATAAACGATTTTTCAATTGCCTCCGAGTATTTAAATCTTGAAAAGTGCCCATATGAACGGATGCTATTAATTGCCGGAATCGATCGCTAAAAAGAAACTCCACTTCATCGGCATTTTCCGGGTGCACTTCAATCTCCACATTGCTCCGGGCAGATCGATTCAAGATATTCTGAAGTCGCTTGTGGTCTTCAATGGGTAAGATGCTGAAGAAACTGTCGGTTGAAAGGAATCTCCCATCAACAAGTGCATCAAGGGCGTATCGATAGAGCCGATTAAAAAAATCCTTTTCGCCTGCATCGAAGGTAAACGTCCGGCGTATGCGTCCGCCTTCCGGAAGAACCCTGCCTAACAGCATATTAGCGCAGAGATGCATATGATGGTGGCCATTGTAAAAGTCGGGAAGTCTTCCATAAAGGCGAATAAACTCTTTCTGCTGCGATGAAAAAAGATGGTGAAATGAATCGGCCAGCAAGGGATTGTATATTACCTGGGCCAGTTTGTTTTTGGTCAGATAGGAGACAACTCTCTTGTGATGTTTCAGAATCTCAGGGGATACCCTCTCAGCGCTGAAAGGCATGGTAAAATTGATATGGAGACCGACTTCCAGGCTGGTCTGAGAGGCCAATGAGGCAGCGCGCTCCGAGTCTTCCATAAACACCATGGCGCTGGCCGACGTAATGCGCCGTTTGAAAAAGCATTTAAGGATGCTTTCGGTTGCATGTCCGGTTTTGCCGAAATCATCGGCTGTAATGATGACCATGGTCCTTGGCAATCGATTGAACGCATTCTGCAATGTATGCCATCTGATGAAGCGCTAAGCCTTGATGAAGCGGGAGTGTCAACAGATCATTCTTCAAATGTCGGGCTTCGGGGAAATCCTTCCAACTGAAACCTCGGTGGTACGAGGGCCAGCCGCCCACGAGAATTCCATGATTTTCCAGGGCTTGAGCCCAGCAGTTGCGGTCATTTACATAAATCGGAAACGATAAAGGGCATACACCATCGGGCAGTGCATCAAACAGCAATCTTATGGAGGGGACATTCCGCAACGCGTCATGTAAGTATTGATAATTGCGCCTTCTAGCCTCGATGATTTCCTGAGGGCTTGTCTTGCTTAGTATCCTTTTGGACAATCGAGAAATCGACCATTCGATTTTCTGCGGATCAAAATAATTGCTTTGTGGCATTTCACGTTCGATCTCTTGGTCCTGGTTCATCGGTTTTTTCAGCCAACTTTTATTGAGAAGCTGGCGCGTCAAGTCATACTTCTGCCAGAGCGGATTGGCGTTCATGAACCATTTTTTCAGAAGTGGTAAACTGTTCAGCAGAATGTTACGAAAGGGCGGCGGCCGAAATGGTGTTTTTCCCTTCCAGGCGTCTTTGTTTTTTAATACCAGGGCGCCGCCGTCCGGCACAGGAAGTGACTTCACAAAACTGTAAATCGCGGCATCGCCTATACGGCCGATGGTCTTTTGGGGGCCTTCGCTGAAGAGGCAGAGTGCGCAATCTTCCAAAAGGAAAAGCTTATTTCCCCGGCACCAGCGGGAAAGGGCTTCAATATCCTGAGGCCATCCAAAGAAATGTGAAACATAAACCAGCTTTGTCGATGCAGTGACCCGTCGGATGATATCCTGCGTGTCTATGGCACCCCGCTCATCGACCCGGTAAAAAACCACTTTTGCTCCGGCCCAGACAAAGGGATCGATTTCCGCTCCGCAATTGTAGGCTGGTGCAAGCACTTCCGCGCCCGGTCCAATATTTAATAGTCGACAGATGAAATGAACCGCGTAACGGCCCTGGTAGGTGAAGATGGCCTGGCGGTCCGTAAAGCCATAACCATCCGGCAGTTGGGGGGAGGATTGGAAGAAGCTGGCCAGGATATCGAGTGGACTGAGCCCGATGCCATTACAGGAAAGGAACTTAACGGACACGGCATAAATTCCCCGAAGTGCGATATGGAGGATCTGGTTCTTTCGTGCCGATTTGGTCAAAAATGGCGTCCATGATTCTGGATGTCAAGAGTATTTCGCGATATGGTATGGGCAAGGGTGAACCTTCGGTAATCGCACGGTAAAACGATTCAATAAGATATTTCTTACCTACGTCCATGTGGAAGTCCATTGCCAGGAATAGGCGGGCGTTATGGACAAAATTTGATAGATACTGCTTGGCAAAACTGATGGGTGGAATAAAATGCTCAGCATAGCTCTTGTAGTTGCCGCCTTGCAATTTAATCAGAATCCTTTTGTCCTCATCGATCATAATGCCGTTCTTGGGACCATAGATGCGGAATTGATGGAGACATGGCTGCATTTGTGAAGAGAATGTAAAGTAGGCTGTCGTACCTCCTTCTTCGCTGATAATGGCCCGAAGCTCATCGACAAGAACGTTTTCTCCCAATTTTCTGAGAAAGGGGCTTACGAAGCCATACGCTGTTACATGGGGTGAGTCGCTGGTAAAGAACTCTGCGATTTTGGATACGCCGTGGCTTATGATGTTGTGCAATAATCCGCCAGGTAGGGTGCGTGCCCAGTGTTGCTTATCTTCCAGTAAGGTTGTCGCGTAAGTGGCGTCGCCGAAGTCGTAGCACCAATAGCTCTCAAGATGCACGGGTGTCCCGCCTAAATAGCCTTCTTGAACCATCTGCCGCATCCGCCGTGCGACGACGCTGAACTGGGCGTCATGACCAACTGTCACTTTACGGCCCGTCTCATCCGCAAGGGCAATTAACTGCTCAGCCTCGGAAGTATTTAATGTAAATGGTTTTTCAACGAATAAATGACAGCCCGCTTCAAGACATTGCATCCCGATTCCAAAATGCGTTTGGGGTGGTGTTGTGATATGAACGACATCAGGGCGTGTTTCATTGAGCAGCTTCTCGATGTCGCGGTAGTAATGCCTGATGGGGAATCTATCATAAAGCTGCTTTGCCATGAGTTCTTCACTGTCGCAAACGGCGACAATTTCACACCCCGGCATTTTCTGGATCTCCACAGCGTGGGAATCAGCAATCTTACCGCATCCTACAATGGCAACTTTCAGCATCCTATTCCCTTGTACGGCAGAAGTCGAAATATCTCTGCAATGCTTCTTCAGTGGGAACTTTCATCTTCCATCCTAGCCGGCCCTTAATTTTTTCATTGCTGTATCTTGTTCTTTTCCAATAGGCATGCCATTCGCCTCGAGAAAAGATAGGTGGCAACTGATTCCTTGATGCTTGAGCGTACCGTTCCCAAAGGTAACACAACAGGTAGCTTAAGGCGTGAGGGATGTAGATACTATTGAATCGCCTTACATTTTTCTTATATAAACTCAAGAATCTTCTGCTGGATGGAAGGTCGTCATCCACGACATTGAATGTCTCGCCATCGACGCCGCTCACAAGGCCAGCCAATGCGATTGCTTCTGCACAATTATCAACATAGGTCAAGGCAATCTTATTTGATCCGCCTAAGTGCATAAATATTCCAAATGTATCTATGCCGACCCGTCCAGGGATCACCACCTTTCCCGGTCCATAAACATAACTGGGCCGAACAAAGACATAGGGAATCCCAAATCTATTGCTGTAATCGATGACGAGCTGATCCTGCTTTAACTTAGCAAAACCATAGGCATCGCCTCGGTGCTCCGGGTGCTCGTCAACCGGGCATGATTCGTCCAGCAAGCGCCAACGAGGGGTATTGCGGTTTGAATAAACGGCAAATGAACTGACGTTGACGAATCGCCTGAGTGACTTATTCTGTAAGCAGGCGTCGAGAAGATTCCGTGTCGGAATGACTGCATTCATGAATGCGTTCGGAAAGGACTTCCCTGCGGAGCCAACCGCGCAATGATAAATGACAGAGACGTCCTTAACGGCAGCATTACAGTCATTCCTGGAATGCAGATTCCCCTGTAGGATTTCGACATTTTTCAGTGCAGCTTCTTTGATAGCGGCCTCTATCTTTTTCGCACTACCTGTCGATCGGATAAGGCATCGCAGGTTCGTAAAGCCGTAAGCCAGCAATGTTTGCACAACCCTTGTCCCAACAAAGCCTGCAGCGCCGGTGATCAGAATCGGTTCAGATTTATTGATAATCCAATTGTTTTCCATGAAGAAGCGATTGTCCCGTAAAGGAGTTTGATGAGTTCTTATCGGGCAGACTGAAAAGTTGTCACATTGATTCCCTGTTTTTCAAGTCATCTAAAATTGATCCAACCCTCTAAAACATCGATCAGATTTTTTGTATGCCCGCTTGCCAAGATAGGTCTGAAAGCTTCGGGATCATGCAGGTCTTCCTCAAGTAATTTTTCCTTTATCGCGTTCCCATCGCCTTTAGCCCATCATTGAAGCTTCTTACAATGTGGTACCGGTCTTTATCTGTGAGATGGCAATGTGTTGGAATAGCCAGAATGGTTTTGGCCGTTTGTTCCGAAACGGGGCACCCTTCCCTGTATCCATATTGCTTTGCAGCATAATCGACGATGTCTCTGTAAGGCTGGATTGCATCAATCCGGTGATCGTATAGAAATTTCGCTATTGAATCTCTAGCTGTCATTGACTTCAATTTAAAAGGATATAAATACCGATTATAAAAGGTTCCCGGCTTTTCCGCGAATAGCATGTCCTTTGATGTATGGAGATGTTTCGAATAAAAATCTGCATTGGCCCTTTGTCTGTCGATGGCGGATGGAACCATCGATAGACGCTTTATAGTTAGCGCCTGATCTGATTTGAATATTTGGCTTATGGTAATTGGCGCTTTGGCCGCCGGATCGATTTTTTTGTTGTAGAAGGCCCACAGCCGGTGGCCGATGAGTCCGTAAAGCGGCTTGCTGCGTAACTTGGACCGGATGTAGGTTACTAACGGGTGCTTTATTTCTTCCTTACAGTTCGGTGTAGGCAGATCTCTAACCAACTGCTCAAGTTTGGTGCGCAATCGTTGATCTTTGGTGAACAGGGCGCCACCTTCGCCCACGGAAATATATTTTCCGGATCGGAAGCTGAAAAAAGATATATCGCCGAACGTTCCCGTTAAGCGCCCGTTGATTTTACTGCCGATGGATTGAGCACAGTCTTCAATGATCGGCTTGCCCTGGACAGCCTGTCTGAGAGCATCCATGTCGCAGGTGTTACCAAACATATGGACGGCGATCAGGGCGTCTATTTCATGCCTCTTGCGATCAACATCACTTGGCGAGATGCATGCGGTCGTTGGGTCTATGTCGACAAAGCAGTGGGTACAGTTTGCAGCCTCGATGGCTTTAAATACAACGGGGCAACAGTAAAGCGGAACACCAATCCGCGCCCCCGGTGGCAATGGGAGCGCCTGAAGGGCCAACATGAGGGCGACTCTGCCGGATCTCACCGGGATACAGTTCCCAATTCCGGGTATAGGGAGGCTTTCCGGATATGTGTTCATCAGATTTGAGGCAAAGAGTCCGGTTATGAAGTCGGTAATGCTGTATTCCCAATATTCAGCCGGGATCAAGCTCGTCATAGGCCTCAGACGGCATTTGCCGCATGATGATTCTTTGCACCCGCGACATAGAACAAGGCGTCACGGAATCCGGCACACATTTTATCCATGGAACCGTTCTGAAGGATTTCTGTTTTAGCCGCGCTAGAAAATTCTGTTCTGGCGGGGTCATTGTCCATGAGGAATAAGAGCTTTGCGGCCATCTCTTCAATATTTCCCCTGGGCACAATGAAGCCGTTGACGCCGCTTTTGAGATACATGATTTCAGCCGACTCATCCCCTTCCTCAGTCACAAAAGGGAGGCTGCAATGGAAGGCATCGATGATGCTCAAGCCCACAGCACCCGGCAGGCAATAAACATCTGAGGCGGTCAGGAGTTCGAATTTTCTGTCGCCGTAAATGGGGCCCAACTTGTAAATGTTTGTGCCTTTAATGCTGGCAAGGATCCCGTCGGTATCAGGCCCAACCAGGATTAGACCAATATCCTTTCTTTCCATATATTTAAACGCTTCGACAAGAATCTCTATTCTCTTTCGCTTCTGCATGCGTCCCATGCAAATGATGTTTTTCTTCGTTTTAATTCCGTATTGAGAAAGAATGCTTTCTCGTGTTGCACCTTCTGGCAGGCCGGGATAGTCGTTGTTGAGGGTATTATTGGCTACGAATGTTTTTTTGTGAAAGCGTTCCGGAAGATATTTTTTGAGATGCTCGGCGTAAAGGATAATCGCATCGCACATGCCCTGTTCCAGGAAATAAGCTAAGTTCTTGATCGGTGCGTTTGGGTCGGCAAGATCGAGTCCCTGCCCCCAATAGATCATCTTTTTCCCCATCAATATTTTTGCGACCAGGTAGGTGGGAAAAAGGTAACGATGCCTCAATTCCATGTAATCGATTATGATATCTGTTCGATGTCCGCGTATAAATCGGGCAATGCTGGATGTGGACAGAGGGAGTGCCGTAAATTCAAAGCGCACGGCATGGGGATTATCGGACTGGATGCCGTCGGATATGACGGCAAAGGAGAAGCCACAATTCTTAAGATAAGAACTGAGGTAATTATAAACCGGTATTCGGTAGTGCGGGATCAGGCCGGCATGGATAAGCAAAACGTGGCTCATGGGAAGACCTATAATCTTTGCCGCTCCTGATCCACGATATCGCCGTCCCTCATCCACTTAACAGCCTGTGAATAAATGAAACAGCCTAATGGCCGCAAGGGATATTTCCATAGGTAACCTTGCACAAGCCGACCACCGAAACGCTGTTTATACATCATAAGACCTTCCTGCTTTGATCCGTCTGCCGGATTGATTCTCACGCCAACAAAATCATACCGTCGGACACCCAGATCTCGAAACATTCGAATGGCCTCCCATTGGAGGAAGTTCATGGCGCCGGTTAGCGGTTTGGGAATGCTGCCGCCATATAAGTAGTAAGCACTGTAATCGCTATAAGGAATGACCGCGCTACCTTGCGCAACGCCGTCGAAGTAGGCAACAAAAATTTTTATATGATTGTTAAGGGTATGGACAAGCTCTTCATATTCTTTATAACCCATAAAACCGAGTTTGGATCGCTTCAGGGTATCTCTTATGAGTTCATGGGCTACGTGGGCCTGTTCGGGTCCTTCTTTGATTTCCACCCCTTTTTTCATGGCATTGCGAATAACATTGCGATGTTTTGAGTGCAGTTTGCTCCAGAGGGCATCTTCTGATTGAGTCAGATCGATGATGAAAGTGCCGTAAGGCGCCGCAATCGCCCCATCCGGGTAGCTCTGAAAGATGGTATTGGTTGTGGCCGGCATGATCATGTCCGCGCCGTTTTTTCGAAAATACGCGACGACTCCATTCAGGAAGGCTTTTTCCTCATCCGGCGACAACTCACCGTTCAAGGGAATGGTTTCCACCCGGAAACGGACGAGACGGAAAATGGCCTTTCGAATAATGGTATAGGGCAATATGCAGCGGAGGTTATCCGCTTCGTAGAAACCGCCAAGCCACCCATATTCGTCCCCGACAAGTTTTAAAAATGGCTCGGAGGCGTAAATGGAAAGACCGGGATGCCAATCAACGTTTATTTTTTTTACGATCATTAAATCTCTGGCCCCTGAGTCAGATGGTGGCTTTCGCGAATTGCCTTACTTTTCTTCCCGCCGCCTCCAGCGTTGTTATGGCAATTCCTTTTTGCTTTAAAAAAGAAAGAAATGCTTCAACGGTCTCAAAATCAACCAGTTCTTTCGTGTGCCCTATTGCCACTACTGGCCAGAATGATGACGGTTTCTGTTGATCCTTCTGGATCACCGCGTCCATCATGTTTGTGAGTTCAACAAGGGTCATGCAACAGAAATCAAGTTTCAGCGGATGCCAAAAACGCAGGAAATCCAAAAGGCGAGGTAACTTATCACGCCAGGATTGCCCTCCTCCCATACCTATGTGCTGGACGTTGACACGCTTTGGCTGAATCATTTTCCAGAAAGGAACCATCTGGGTATGAATGGGTAATTCAAGCAGGAGCCCATCGGCATCAGGGACATCCACGTGGTCTGAAAACTCCCAAAAGTTCCCGTTTTTAAGTGCCCGCCGGTAATCCAATCGGTGCTGATGTCGAAGGCCACCCTTGAAGACCGATGAATCCACTTTGATGCCTCGCTCCGCGAGGACTTCTGCTGCGGGCTGAGTTGGTTTAAATAACCAATTGCCCGCCCGGAAGGAAAAAGGAGTAAAGTCTTCGACGCCTAAAATCTCTCGGAAATATGATATGGATCTCTCCACAATTTGATCGATTCTTGTCCGGGACAACGTGCACAGATTATATTCGCTGTAATCAAGCAGCCACTTCCCATTTTCGTATCGCCCTCCATACCACTGCGGATGCAGGTGCAGTCCTAATTCAAAGCCCTCTCTGCAGAAATTACGGATCTGATCTTTCACAAGCTTTATGTCTAAATCTGATCCCTGGGCATCGATCATTTCCAACTCAGCGACTTCAACAAAAGCCACAAAACGCGCATTCCATTTCTCAAAGAGGGTCTTCAACCTCTCCGAAGGCTCGTAGACGAGTTCCTTGAGTGAACCTTCCCCGTTTCCTGAAATCTCATAATCCAGGGTAAAGATGCATTCAATCATGCTGAAATTAAACTCTGCGGAATTTGTGAAGAGCTGACCGGCAACGCAGCCGCAGCCTGGTTGCAATGCCTGAGAAGTGTTGCCAGCGCCAGCAGCATCCATGCCTGGGACCAGCGAATGTATGATATTTTATTTTTGTAATAGGGGGTTATCTGATAGTAAAAACAGCCGCGTTCATCCCACATGTTGGACACTGCCCACTGAAAAATAGTACCCGCTAACGTTCTGTTATTCGCATCAAGATCGATAAAGGTGATAAGCGTTATAATGCTTTGAGCGATACTGTGAATGTCGATGGGGTAGACACGGTTATGAAAATATTTGGGTGCCCCGTCTTCCCGGAAAAAGTGTGTCCGGTAAAATTCAAAACCGAGACGGACATGGGGCTCATATTCTTCCGTATTCAGGTACTGGCCGATTTTTCTTAAAGCGCAGAGGTTGTAGCCCGTATGAAAATTGTCAACCCAAGCCTGAGTTTTGTCTTCCCCGTAGGCCCAGGAGCCGTCTTCATTTTGTCGGTGCGTTGAATAGCGGACAGCGCGGAGGGCGGGATCAAGAAACTTCTTATCGCCTGTTATGCTGAAAAGTCTTGATAGATAAGCGGCACCGAGAAGGTTTGCGTTGTGAACCTGACCGCGGTCAAGGGGGGTATAACTGAAACAGAGTTCATCTCCGTTTATGGTGAGATTCAAGCCCTCCAGAAGGAAGTCCCCGGCGCTTCTTGCCATGTCCAGGTATTTGGCCTCACCAAATTT
>JAAYYW010000011.1 GCA_012515195.1 Leptolinea sp. | reverse complement strand
GCTTTTGAACGATCCAACCAGATAACATCCGCCGCTTGAACAATGACGCGGAAGAAAAGGTTGCCATTGTATTCTTTGGCCACCAGCGCGGACATGTCTGACCGCACCGGGTTGGTCAACAGGATGGCAGAATCCACGCGGCTGTTATGGTTGGTGGCAAGAATAAAGCCGCCCGCAGGGGGGATATTCTCCGTTTGCAGGTAGGAAGTCCGGGTCATAAACCGGATAAAGTTTTCGATCAGGAAACGGATGATTTTTTGATTCATTTCCCACTTATCGAAGCGATTTCGACCGCTTTCTTCTCTTCCAGTTTGGCTTTGAAATATTCCCATACCGCAGGCAGGACGGAGATGATGACAATGGCAATGATTACCAGAGAGAAGTTTTCCTCAACGAAAGGAAGGTTCCCGAAGAAATACCCGGCAAAGATGAAAAGGCTGGTCCATACAATGCCGCCGATGACGTTGTAAGAAATAAAATAGCCGTAGCGCATCTTTCCCACTCCGGCAACAAATGGGGCAAATGTGCGAATGATGGGGATGAACCGCGCCAGGAAGATTGTTTTGCCGCCGTGTTTTTCGTAGAAAGCCTGGGTTTTTTCCAGATATTCTTTCTTGAGAAAACGGACGTTTCCTGTGAAAACTTTCGGCCCGATGCTGTGGCCGATCCAGTAATTGGCGGTATCACCCAATACGGCGGCAACAGCCAGCAGCACAAAGAGCAGGACGGGGTTGAACGCTCCAGCAGCCGCAAACGCCCCAGCCGCGAAGAGAAGCGAATCACCCGGCAGAAATGGGGTAACCACCAGACCGGTTTCAATAAATATAACAATGAATAGGATTAAATATGACCAAACGCCGAAATCCTGAATGATTACACTCAGGTATTTATCGAGGTGAAGCACAAAATCAATGATCAATGCAATAAAATCCATTTGGTTGATTCCTTTCGCCAGGCGCAACCACAGTCCGGTTTCAGTGAGACCGGCTGAAAAACAATTTTATCTCATTCCTGATCGAATTAATTAATATTGAGGTGTACGTAATTCCTGGTTGGTACGCACCACCCAGATGACCATGCTGCCAGCCAGAAATACCAGAATGCCAGGAGATACCAGCATAAATCCTTCAAATTGCTTGATCAGTACCGGAGAAAATTGCGCCAATTCCTTGAGCCCGGCTACCAGAGCGGTCATATTCCAGATGGCGTGAAAACCAACAGCCAGTAGATACGCGGCTGCAAGTCTCAGGTATCTGCCTTCGGTCCAGGCCTGTGCCAATCCCCATCCGACCATCCCACTGGCAGAAATGTGCAGAATGCCAGTCCCGATACGCCCGACAGCAACGATCGGCCAGGAATCAGTACCAGGATTTCCCATGGCTCCCAGGCTTTCGAGCAGGGCAAACGCGGCCCCACAGATCATACCGCCCACAAAACCTTCGTGGGGCGTAAGCTTCTTTCCTGCCAGGAACCAAAGCGCCAGAGGCTTGAAAAATTCTTCCAGCAAGGGTACCGCCCCGGCCGTGATGGCTAATAAACTGTATATAACGCCCGGCTGACTAAGATACGGGCGAAGGATACGTAGAACGGTTTCTCTATCCATGGATGATGAGTTTCCCAACCGTTCCAGAGTCCGGAGAACCTGTTGGGAAATATCCGGATACGTGATGCCAATATAAACAAAGATACCCGCAACGATCCCTGCCACCAAAAGCATTTCGATAATAATAATGGCAGGCATGGCCAGGGTTACAGTGAGCGAGAATAATCCCCATCCCCTTTCTGATGGTAAGGGTGGAAGTCCCTGACGTCCGAGCTCCACCACCCACCAGATGGGAATGGCAACAACAGCCAGTTGGAACCATGGCAAAATAAACGCCGCCGCGGGGGGCGTTCGCATGATCAGAAAGCCGACAAGAATGAAGACAGGAACCAGACAAAAGGCAATCCCGGATACACGCAAGAACCATGGGTAGTTCAGGTCTGGAAGCGGTTTTCCCAAAAGGCGTATGGCAGCCAGGATTATTGACGGAATCAATAACAGGAAGATCAGGCCAAACGTAGTGGCAAGGCTGAATAACACCTGGACTTCTTCTGCATCGGATGTATTGCCTGCGAATGATATCAAGCCAAGTGCGGCCAGCCCGGCGGAAGAAGTGAACGCGGTTAAAGCCCCGCTTCCACTGAGAAATAGCATGCCAAGAGAAGGCCAGTGCGTTTTGGTTTCAGGTTTCGTTTGTATTATGACTGGTTCGTTCAAATCTACATCTTTTCGTAATAAGTCCGGCCTTGCCTTCTACCTACGGTGAGCCCGTTATGGAGGGAACGGCTGAATTCTTCTGATTAAACCACGCGATCATCCACCACCTGGCGGATTAATAATTGTACCATTTCGGATGGTTGGGATGCGTCTATGGTCACCCAGCGTTCCGGTTCCAACGCGGCCAACTTGTGGTATCCAACTTGTACCCGGCGGTGGAACTCCAGTTGATAGGCGTCCAACCGATTCCATTCACCACCGCATGACTGGCGGCGGCGTAAACCTTCATCCGCGTTAACATCCAAAAGCAGAGTGAGGTCAGGTTTTAACCCACCAGTAGCGAAATCCAACAGGCGGCGGATCACGTCAAGGTCAACACCGTGACCATACCCTTGGTATGCCAGGGTTGAATCGGCATACCGGTCGGAAATTATTACCTCACCCGCGGCCAAACGTGGACGGATGACTTCTTCCACTAATTGTGCACGGGCTGAAAGGAATAACAACAGTTCAGTACGTGGATGCATCGATGTGTTTTTCATAGCCATGATGATCTGACGCACCTGGTCGCTTATCTCAGTGCCGCCCGGTTCACGAGTGGTGAACACCATGCGTCCTTTTGAACGTAAATAGTCAGCCAGCGGGTTTATCTGGGTGGATTTGCCGCAACCATCCGGCCCTTCGAGCGTAATGAACATCCCGCTCATTCGCGGAAAATCCGTACATAGCGATTGGGATCTTTCCCGTAGGAATGGGAAATAAGCTGAGCCTGACGGGCCATTTCATGCTGCAATCGGCGGATGGGAGCGGTCGCCGGGGGAAGGTCAAAATATTTGCTGCCGTTCATCACAGCTTCTATAGCCGCCCGTGTGGCGCTGGTGTAATCCTGCCACTCGTTGGGTGTTGGTCCTTCCACGCTCAGGTTGAACATATCGGCCAGTGATTGTTCGATCTGGTTGATGGTATTGGCCCGTAACACATAGATGGGCAGACCACGTTCTTCCGCGTCCAGAATGGTTTGCTGACGGTTCCTGTAGTACGCGCGAAGGGTGATGAGAGCTTCGGAGTCTTCCAGATTTTTTACGACCAGAACGGGAACACCCAACCTGCGGGCTGCCTGGATGAGCCGGTTCCGTGCCACACCATAAGGATACAGACGGACAGGCTTCCCATCATACGGCGAAACAACTTGTGCGGGTTCTTCCGGAACCATCTCAAAGCTGCTGGTATCCATCATATTCTGGTAGCGGCCGCCGCGCCGCGAGGACATTCCAGGTTGGGTTGCGGGTTCGATCATTCCACGCCGGAATCCCTGGTTGGGGTTCTGTCGTGTAGGGGGTTGAAGCGCCGGTTTTTCGATATGGACCTGATCATCATCACCCATTGAGCGGATTTCGGGTACGGGTGTTGTTCCGCGCACCAGGGTGTCAACGGCTGCCGCGACATCAGGATGCACGGCTACTTTATCGCGCTCGATCATTTCGATCAGAACATCAAATGTTGGGGGCGCGCGGCGTTCAAGCACGGTCTTCTGCGTGCCTCTGCGGCGTGCTTCCTCATCTGATAAGGTGACCGATTCAATGCCGCCGATCAGGTCGGATAGGGTCGGGTTCAGTAAAAGATTTTCCAGTGATCGTCCGTGGGCGGTTCCAATGAGCTGAACGCCGCGTTCGGCGATGGTGCGGGCGGCCATGGCTTCAAGCTCGCGCCCGATCTCGTCAATGACAATGACCTCCGGGTTGTGGTTCTCCACGGCTTCGATCATCACCTCATGTTGTAATGACGGGGTGGGAACCTGCATGCGGCGCGCTTTACCGACGGCGGGATGCGGTACATCACCATCACCACCAATCTCGTTGGAGGTATCGACAATGATCACCCGCTTATCTTCAGCCAGGATACGGGCGGCTTCACGCAGCATGGTCGTTTTACCGATACCCGGGCGGCCAAGGATCAACAGACTCTTGCCCGATTCAACCAGATCTTTGATGATATCGATTGTTCCGTAAACAGCCCGTCCAACCCGGCAGGTGAGACCAACTATATGGCCCCGCCGGTTGCGGAAGGCCGAAATGCGATGCAGTGTACGCTCCAGGCCGGCGCGGTTATCGGCATCAAATTCGCCAATCCGCTCTACAACGTAACCGATATCCTGGTGGGTGATCTCGCGCTCCAACAGTTCGATCTCGCTGTTGACAAACCGGGCTTTGGGAACCCGTCCAAGATCCAGAATGATTTCGATCAGGTTGTCAATATTGTCCGCCCGGATGACGGCATCGGCCACAGCCGGAGGGAGCACTTCAAGTAATTTTTGTAAATCGTCGGTTATTCTTCGTTGTGTCATAGCCTATCTATAGAATAAATCATGGCGGGTTCAAATGCAAATAAACATTGGGTTAACAAATCCTGGTTTTATTAATGAACCGATGGATTCATCTGTTTTCAACCAGTTTTTGCAATGCTATTAGTTGCTCCCTTGATGGTTGCGCGATTCCACCCTTGCAAGCGGTGTTGATGTTTCAGCGTGGCGGGTTTCGAGCGCATGCAGGCTGCGTTCCAGAATTGGACTGCGTTGTCGGGCGATGAGGTGTTTAACCAGCAATGCCTGACGGGGCGATGCTTCTGCCCCTATCTTCTGCAGTCCGTGTTCCAGCCACGATTGGTATGACCGGACAGCCATATAAATGGGACGGTTGCTCTGGTTGGGAATAATACCTGTCAGTGATCTGATCAGGCAATCAACATCCACCGCGTCGGGGTGGAAGATGGGTTTCAGGTAAATGCCCTGAGGACCAAATTCAATATCCGAATAGGCGGTCACTTCATCATTCTGATGGCAGGCCAGGCCGGAAAAAGAATGGACAGTCATGGGTTCCGCTGAAAGTACCAGCGGTGGGACCAATGATAGGAATAATGATCGGATGCTGTTTTCCTGGTCAAGCCGGGCAGGTGCCCAATCGGTCTGTGGAAAAACTTCACCGGCGGAAACAGGGAGTTTCCATATCCTTTGCCAGGCATATACGCTAAATCCAGCCTGCCGAAAGGCTTCAAAAGCCGGGCTTGATTCATCTATTTCTGCCAGAAGATGATAGGCTCCCCACTCGCCAGCCTGGCGTGCCAGGTCTTCCACCAGTAATGGAAGTTTGGAGTTGGTTGTCCCGGTTTCCGGAGCGATGAAAGCCACGCGGGCAGATCGTTCGCCCTGCTGGTATGTCATCTGGCCGAAGAGAGGCGGAATTCCATCTTCTGAGGGGGAGATGTTGGTGTAAATCCCGAGTGCGGGATTTAAATACACAAACAGGGTTGACAGTCCCAGTTGATTTCCTCTCGTCAACGACAGGGCGCTGTCAAGTCCTAGAACCTGCCGGCGATAGCGGTACAGGGCAGGTAGGTCATGCCAGGCTAATGAACGAATGCCTATTTTGCCATCTCCACAAAGTATCGATGAAAACGGTCGTCTTCCGTAAGTTCGGGATGGAATGAAGTTGCCAGCAGACGACCCTGTCTGGCGGCCACAATGCGTCCGCTGCCTTTTACAGCGTTCTCCGGTAAACGGCTTAACACCTCGGCCGGTGGCCGGACCTCACGGATCAGTGGTGCGCGGATAAATACAGCATGGTACGATTTCATGTCAGGATCAATTGTTTCCAATGCTGGAATGTCTATGTCGATCTCGAAACTATCGACCTGGCGGCCGAATGCGTTGCGTTCTACTGTAATATCCATGACTTCAAGCAGGGGTTGATTGCGTTGGGCATCTTTTGAAAGAAAGATTGCACCAGCGCAGGTTCCCCAGATCGCCCGGTTTTTCGCGAATTCGCGAAGCGGTTCCATCAGACCATACGCAACAGCCAGTTTGCCGATCGTTGTCGACTCGCCGCCGGGAATGATCAGGCCATTCAAACCATCCAGGTCGCGTGGTAGGCGGACCTGGATGGAATTGATACCTAGTTGTTGCAGCGTTGTCTGGTGTTCGGCAAAGTCACCCTGCAGCGCCAGTACACCAATCTTCATATATATGTTACCAGCCTCTACCCGCGATCAGTTCTGCGTCAGGAATGGCAGAAACCTGCCGTCCTACCATGGGTTCGCCCAGATTGCGGCTGACTTCTGCGAGGATCTTCGGGTCATTGTAATGAGTGGTAGCTTTGACGATGGCCGCGGCACGTTTGGCCGGGTCGCCGGATTTGAAAATACCGGAACCCACAAAAACGCCGTCCACTCCCAATTGCATCATCAGCGCGGCATCGGCCGGGGTGGCAATACCGCCAGCAGCGAAGTTGACCACCGGCATACGGCCCAGTGATCGGGTTTCCATTACCAATTCGTATGGTGCGCCCAATTCTTTGGCATACGACATAACTTCCTCTTCCGGCATGTTCTGCAGCCGGCGGATGTCACCCAGAACCTGACGGGCATGGCGGACGGCTTCGACAACATCGCCGGTACCGGCTTCGCCCTTGGTTCGGATCATCGCGGCGCCTTCGCCTACCCGGCGAAGAGCTTCTCCCAGATTCCGACAGCCACAGACAAAGGGAACTTTAAAAGTGTGCTTATTGACATGATGTGCTTCATCAGCCGGGGTCAAAACCTCTGACTCATCGATGTAATCAATACCAAGCGATTCTAGAATTTGAGCTTCCACAAAATGACCGATGCGGCACTTGGCCATAACCGGAATACTGACTGTTTCCATTATGCGGATGATCACTTCTGGATCGCTCATCCGAGCGACACCGCCGCTGGCGCGAATATCTGCGGGAACACGCTCTAATGCCATTACTGCGCAGGCTCCCGCGTCTTCGGCTATCTTGGCATGTTCAGGAGTGACCACATCCATGATCACACCGCCTTTTAACATCTGAGCCAGTCCCTTTTTGACGGCAAAGGTGGCTACTTGCTGTTCCATAACTTCCTCCTGAATTAATAAAAAGAACCCTGCATTTCGATTTTACCACGCGGGCAAAAAGATGCAGCTATCACGTGCCGTGGAGCGTATCAAGCATCAAGGTCAATAATATTCGCGTATGGCCAGATACGGCAAGCCTCGTCCAATAATTCTGGACGGATGACCACCACGGCAAATCGGAAGAACCCTTCCTGTAATGCCTGAAAAGCATTGCCCCAGCCTTGCCTGAGGGAGAATTCCAATGGGCCCAGTTCATCAACCATGAATAGATCGCATGGAGTATGTTCATTTAAAGCTGCATTACTCCAGGTCATTACATCCGGGGAGAAATTCCAGTGGTCGGTAACGTCAAAACCTGTATGCCGGTTCACCCTGTTAGCCAATCGACGGCGTTCACCGCTTTTCAGGTTGATCACATCGATGGCTGTCTTCTCCCCGTTTTCAAATACAGCTGGACTGATCAAACCGGAGATATGCCAGTCAGCCCGATGAGCCTGTTCCACCCATTTCTGGCAGGTTGTCGTTTTTCCGCTGCCTCGCCCTCCGGTCAAAATGGTGATCCCTTGTGTTAGGGTTGTTAAGTCTATGTCCACAGGGCAACCCGTTGGCCGTCAATCTCAACAATACGCACCGGAACACCGTATGCCTCTGATAGGTTTTGTGTAGAGAAAACAGCATCCCTTTTTCCACTGGTCAGTATCTGACCCTGTCGTAGAAGGACGATCTCGGTGGAGATGGTGGCAGCAACGTCCGGTTCATGTGTTGTGAGGATAATGGAAGATCCGGCCCGGTGCAATTCACCGAGTATCTTTATCAGTCGGGATTTGTTCGCCAGATCAAGATGGGATGTGGGTTCGTCCAACAGGATGATGTGCGGTTGTTGGGTCAATGCGCGCGCCAAAAGCACCAGTTGGCGTTCGCCTCCGCTCAATGAGGTCACCGTCCGGGTTTCCATATGGCTCAAACCGGATATTTCAAGTGCTTTACGGGCTGCGCTTACATCGATATCTTGCGGCGATTCCAGAGGATTTAGATAAGGAGTGCGTCCGAGCAATACATATTCCAGCACTGAATAGTCGAATGGCATATGTTCGATTTGGGGGACCAATGCCATCATCTGACCGGCTTCGCGGCGGGAATAATCGGTTAATGGACGGCCTTTTAGATAAATTGATCCTTCGTCCGGCTTTAACCAGCCAAGAAGAATGTGCAACAGGGTTGATTTCCCCGCCCCGTTGGGGCCAAGAATGGATGTTACAGAACCATCGGCGATATTAAGGCTCAGGTTCCGCAAAGCGTTTTTGTGATTGCCATTATAGGAAAACGAGATATTCTCAAGAGTTATGATCGGTTTGTTCATCGCTGGCTCCGGACACCGGTGATTGAAAGTAAAACAATGAACCCGATCGCTCCAAATAGTGACGTGATAACACCCAGAGGGATTTCCCCGGGAAGCAAAATACGGGAGAGATCATCACATATCAGGGTGAAAAATCCACCGATTAATAATGTTGCCGGCAAGGTGAACCTGGAATCAGCCCCAAACAGACGACGGGCCATGTGCGGTACGATCAGACCGACCCAGGTAACCATTCCACTGACTGATATGACCGAAGCGGTGGCCACTACTGCCGCGCCCAGTAATACAGCCCGTTCCAGCTTTGGTGAAGCGCCCATGGAAAAAGCGGCTGCGTCGCTTAGTGAAAGAAGGTTTAACCGCCAGCGTAAAAGTAAAAGGACGATCAGGCTGATGGATACAGCAGGTAGAATGCTCAACAATTTGTTCCATGTGCTGCCCGACAATCCACCCAGTAACCAAAACGTGATCTCAGGTAGTTGGCTCAGCGGATCAGCCATGTATTTCATCAACCCGACTCCAGAGGAGAACAGAGCGGAAACAGCAATACCCGAGAGAATAAGACGCAGCACCCAGCCACCGTACCGCAAACGATGAGCCAGGTAATATGAAAATACCAATCCAAGAATGGCAAAAAGAGCGGCAGAGGTTTGAACCATCAGGGCAGAACTTCCCATATAAATGATCGCAAAAGCCGCGCCGAAAGAGGCGCCCTGTGAAACCCCAAGAAATCCCGGTTCGACCAGGGGATT
The DNA here is from genome assembly GCA_012515195.1 of Leptolinea sp. GTDB lineage: Bacteria > Chloroflexota > Anaerolineae > Anaerolineales > Anaerolineaceae > Leptolinea. Next base: position 2,060 of record JAAYYW010000011.1, on the reverse strand, counting down.
GCCAAAGATCATCTGGAAAACCAACCCGGCAGCTGAGAGCGACATTCCTAACATCAGCGCGATTAAGATACGCGGAAACCGTAGATTTAGTACAAGCTTTGAGAGCAGCTGGTCATCGGCTATATCCCATGGCATGGATATTTGTACCGAAGGATACCGGCCAATGAGCAAAGACAAACCCGTTGCCAGCATCAGAACACAACCAATTAGAAATAAAGAGGTGTGCCTGCTCCATAAACCGGATACTGATCTGATCATCCATTTTCTCCAAAGTGTATTTCTATGTCATAGGATTATTGGTAGCTTTGTGGTTTATGATCTGGCTCTTCATGCACTCATCCAACCATTCCAACCAGGCATTGATCTGTTTCAATCGAGAATCAAGAACCAACCGATCGTATAGGTCTTCAACCGTAAGATCTTGCATGGTTTCCAGGATGGATTCTTTCCATGCATCAGCGATGCTTTTCTGTTTCATCACGAGTTTCAAGGCTGTGTTTGGATTGTCATTAACAGCGAAGAATAGCTTGGCCAGAAACATCTGCCGCATCTCCCGTCCATGCATCACAGGTTCCATCATCCATTCTTCAAAACGGGAAATACCTGCCTTGGTGATGTGATATTCCTTTCGGACCGGTGTGTTACCGATCTGAATGAGATGAGACATCAAGTAACCGTTCCCCTCAAGGTTATCGAGCATGGCATACAGGTTGCTCTGGTTAACATGCCAGATATCGGAAATTCCACCCGGTTGGGAAATGATCTTAAAAAGATCGTAACCGTGAAGTGGATTCTCCTGAAAGAAACCGAGGAGAATGATCTCGAGAGGATTGGTCGATTTTTTTCGTGGGGACATAGTCAATAGTTAAATATTCAATATTTGAATAACCAGATTATAGCATAGCCATCTATTTCTCATTTGACTCCCCTATTGCCATCTGTATAATGATTGGCAAGGGAAAGGAGCATGGCATGTATGTCGGGATCATGCACTATGCAGCACCGCCGGTTGTTGGGGGAGTGGAATCGGTTATCAGCAGTCATGGAAGATGCATCAGTAATGGGGGACATACGGTACGCATATTTGCCGGACGCGGCGAAACAATAGACGCCCGCTGTCCCGTTGAATTAATCCCGCTGATCGATTCTCGACACCCCAGAGTATTAAATGTCAAAGCTGTCCTGGATACCGGGTCTATACCTGAGGATTTCCAATCACTGGTAGAGCAAATCCAGCATGAATTGGAAGCAGCTATTGCGAGTGTCGATATACTGATCGTCCACAACATTGGTTCATTGAATAAAAACCTGGCGTTAACGGCTGCACTTTACCAGATATCGCAAAAACCCAATATGCCGCGTATTATTCTCTGGCACCACGATCTGGCATGGACTACTCCCCGGTACCAGCCAGAATTGTTTGACGGTTATCCATGGGACCTGCTGCGAACCGCCTGGCCGGGTGTTACCCAGGTGGTAGTATCGGATGAACGGAAAAAGGAATACACGGCACTCACCCGATTGTCACCTGACTTAATCCAGGTTATTCCGGCGGGTATTGACCTGCAAACTTTCCTGGGATTAAACATGCAGGTCAGCAGCCTGTGCAACCAGTTGGACCTGTACCATGCCGCTCCGCTTTTGCTTACTCCAGTACGGATCACAAAGCGTAAAAACCTTGAACTGGCCATCGAAACCATTGCTCATTTGCGGGAGTATTTACCGGCGGCCCAACTGGTGGTTACCGGACCACTGGGCGCGCACAACCCGGCCAATAAAGAATATATGAAAAAGTTGGTATCGCTGCGCCGGATGCTCGGTGTTGTTGATAGTGTGCATTTAATGGCAGAACAGATTCCTGACGGGTTGGAAATGGAAAGTGTGGCGGGTTTTTACCGGTTGGCAGATGCCATACTGTTGCCCAGCCGCGAAGAGGGCTTTGGAATACCCATCCTGGAAGCAGGGATTGCCATGAAGCCGATCTTCTGTACAGATCTGCCGCCGCTGCGCGCCCTTGCGGGTTCATGGGCCAAGTATTTTGACCCGGACGATAAACCCGG
>JAAYYW010000128.1 GCA_012515195.1 Leptolinea sp. | reverse complement strand
GAAGCCCACCGGGTGCTGGTGCGTCCGGTGACCGGTCACTGGTTCATCCCGCCCCGTTTCTTCGAGATCATCCCATCCCGGGGGTTCGATACCTACCACGACATCGAACGCAACGCCGCCTTCGCCCAGGCGGCGGAGGTTCTTGCGGATTACCCGGTGGTTCAGACGAAAGAGGATGAGCTTCAACTCTTTATTGAGTACTACCGGATGTTCTTCGCCTGCCTGCCCCGCCTGCAGATCACGAACCGTCAGATCGAAGCCGTCGCGGCAGATATGGTGAACAACCCGGGCAAATTTGAATTTCTGCCAGACGCGATGGAAGCAATCAACCGGTTAGAGAGTTGCGTCAAACTGGCCGTGGCAGCCGATTCATGGCCTTCGCTGGAGGATGTTTTCCAGCACGCCGGTATGCGCCACCATTTTTCCAGCTTCGTCATATCCACGCAGCTCGGGCTGGCCAAACCCGATCCGCGCCTTTTCCAGGCTGCGCTGCATGAATTGAACATCAGCCCGCGGGAAGCCCTGTATGTGGATGACAGCAAAACGAACTGTGACGCCGCCCATGGTATGGGTCTTCGAACCGCTCTGCTCCGCCGCGACGGATTGGAATACGTCATCGCCCGCCTTACCTGCCGGACTCATATGGTGATCCGCTCACTGCGCGAACTGCCGGAACTTATCGGGTTTGACCGGGTGTAATGCCATTCAAAAATTTGTGGCAACAAATTATCTTTTTTTATATTTTTAACTATAAAGATCACCAGTATTGTTCTGATTGATGAGCCAGTTGGATATGGTCAAACATAATACTTCTGTTCGCAACCAATACGAACGGGTTACATCATCAACCCTTTGTTTTTACCACCGAACAATATACCGGCATTCCTGTCCCCCGTTTTTTCGGCAATGACTCTCATCATCGTGTGTGATAGTCACATTGTTTGAACCCGCTGGCCGATACCGGAAAGCCATGGCGTCGATAATTCCCCGGTCAAAATCACAGGGGTACGGATTGTTACAAATAAAAATGGCTGAATTCGGTCCGGTGGATTTCACAAAATAATGCCCAATACCTTCGGACATCACTCCGGTGGATGGATCGAACAACGGGACAGAGTCGATCCGGTGATTGATATGGTATGCCACATCGATGGCGGCCAGGGCCTTGCCTATTTCATCTATATCCGGCGGAAAGACGGCGTTTTCCGGTATCTTTCGTCCGATACTGGTTAATGTCAGCGGCCGGAATTTTGCCGCAATCTGTTTGAAACTATCGAGCCATGCCTGCTGAGAGTACCAGAGACCGGGTTGGGGGTTATCAATTCCATAATCAGAAAGTATTTTGAGAGCCTTATCTTTAAGAATCCCCATGCCATCCACTATCGATAAAACTGTTTCACCATTTACCTCTACACCCTCAACAAGGGCGACAAATTGGGTCATTTTCCCCTCCAGTAAGTTTTTAATGGTATTGAACCATTATTCTGCAATTTCCCAATAAACTTTTCTAACATGTTAAGTATGATATTGTCTGGGATTTTGACAGTAAAAATGCTGTTAATTTTTTTCCCCGCCATACCGCCATTCTGCGAACTAGGGTAAATTATATCATATTCAAAATCGATCAAATGGGCGGGACTGCAATTGTCCCACCCATTTGACCGCTATTATGAAGTTTTTTTGTGGGATTCACTCCCTGACCGCGGGAATCATAAACTTTCGCACCAGCTCCATACGGTCGGCGGCACGGCGTACAAGTTTTGAGGCCACGGCCACCACCAGATCCAATTGCGGCACACAACAGATGATGTTCCCGCCGTCCCCGGTGGCCAATCGGACGGATACGCCGTCCTCTTCACCCAGCCACCACAGGTAGCCGTAGTTTAATTTCTCAAAAGCCGCCACCGCGGGTTGCCATGACTGGTTCACCCAGGCTTCCGGTACCACCCGGTGACCGTCCCACTGGCCGCCGTTCAGGTAAAGGAATCCGAAGCGCGCCATGTCGCGCGTGGTCAGCGTAAGTCCAAACCCGCCTGTAGATAATCCTGCCGGGTCATGCAGCCATCCCTTCACCTTGGACCCGTACAGGTGATCCGGAGAAAAACCCTGCTCCGGATTATCCGGGATCAGGCGCATTCCGGTCGGACCGAACAACCGCTCATTGGCAAACTCACGGGCACTCTTACCCGTCACGCGGGTCAGGATGGCTGAGAGCAGATGAGCGCCGGAGGTGCAATACTTGAACACTCCGATCTGGCCGCCCTGCCCCATCATATCCAGCGCGAATTTCACCCAGTTCGGCTGCCGGCGCATCCGGTCAAACGGTTCGTGCCAGTCGGGGAACGGATACGGCGCAGTCATCGTCAACAGATTTCGAATGGTTATTGCCTGCTTCTGGCGGTCTGCCGATCCGACAGCATATTCGGGGAAATAGTCCAGCACTTTGTCATCCAGGCTCCCGATCAGCCCATCCCCAACGGCCATGCCAATCAGTGCCGAGAGTACGCTCTTCGTTACGGAAGCCACATTGTGGGCATCATCAGGGCCGGTCCGGTTGTAATACCGTTCATGCACCACATACCCGTGCCGCACGATAAGGATCCCGTTCAAGTTGGAGTACCGGGCGCGGATCAACGGTTCAAGCCCGGCCAGTACGGTACTATCCATACCCACGTCCTCGGGTTCGGTGAACCTCCATTCCTTTGTTGGCCAGTAATCCCGCTCTATCATAAATACCTCCCTGTGATGGAATGCGGATTGCTTTTCAATATGTCCGGCGTTCCTTCCGCGATGATCCGGCCGCCATCCATGCCGCCGCCCGGACCCAGCTCGATGATCCAGTCACAGGCTTTCAAGACATCCGTGTTGTGTTCGATGACAATTATCGAATTTCCGGCGGTCACCAGCTCATCCAGAAGTTCGATCAGTCGCGCCGTGTCATACATACTGAGACCTGTGGTGGGTTCATCCAGTACGTAGAGGATGTTACCCTTGCGCCGCCGGCCGATCTCCTTTGCCAGCTTGATGCGCTGCGCTTCGCCGCCGCTGATGGTGGGCGTGGGCTGCCCGAGGCGGATGTATCCCATGCCGATGCGGTCCATCACCCGCAGCGGGGAAGCGATTCCCCTGACATCCGCGAACAGAAGGGCCGCTTCGGATACGCTCATTTCCAGCACATCATGAATGTTCCGGCCGTGAAACAACACGGACAGCGCGGTTTCGTTGAACCGCTTTCCGCCGCAGCCCGCGCAGGTCTTTTCGATCACCAGGTTCCCGCCCAGGCGGATGAGTTCCACACCGCTGCCGCCGCAGGTCTCGCAGGCGCCATCTGAATTGAAGGAAAAATGCCCGGCAGTCAGTCCTGCCTCTACCGCTTCCGGCTGGGCGGCGAACAGGGCGCGGACCTTGTCCCAAATGCCGATATAGGACGCGGGGGTCGAATTCATGTTTCGTCCGATCGGCGATTGGGAGATCTCCGCGTAGCCGTCGATGTAACAGATTCCCTCCAGGCGGTCAGCCACGGTTTGGGCGATATCCGGCTCATCATCCTCATCCAGGTTAATTTCATCAACATTCGGATAACCGTTCCGTGCGCCGTGTTTGACCAGAGGCAGCAGGGTATCAGATATCAGCGAGCTTTTTCCGCTCCCTGAGACACCGGCAATACCCACCATCCGTCCCAACGGGAATGATACAGTCAGGTTTTTCAGGTTGTTCGTGCACGCGTTCCCGACAACCAGTCGGGGAACAACCTCATCAATGGGAAGTCGAACCCGTACCGGCATGGCTTTCCGCCCGGAAAGGTACTGCCCGGTGACGGATTCATTACAGTCCAGCAACCCGGCCAGGCCGCCCTGGTATATGACACGCCCGCCGTGCAAGCCCGCGCCGGGGCCGATGTCGATGATGTGGTCCGCCATTTCGATCGTGCCGCGGTCGTGTTCCACCACAATGACCGTGTTGCCGATCTCCTTCAATTCCCGCACCGATTCCAGCAGGTCAGCCTTTTCCGATTCGTGCAATCCCACCGTCGGCTCATCCAGAACATAGATAAGGGAATCCATCCGCGAATCCAGATGAACATTGAGGAACAACCGCTGGATCTCACCACCGCTCAGGGTGGGCGTTTCACGGTACAGGGTCAGGTGTCCCAACCGTGAGCGGATAAGCTGTCCGGTTTTACGAAGAATATCATTCACCTGGTTTCTCCCAAAAATGGAGATGTCATCCGTTCCAATCAGGGATCCAAGAAATCCGTGCAATTCGGAGATGGTCATCATCCCCAACTCACCGATATGCCGTCCGTGGATACTCACTCGGCGGGCGTCTTCGCCCACGCGGTATCCGTTACATTCCGGGCAGATCATCCGGCTGTACAGGCCCCCCAGGTCTTCGCCGCGGCGCAGCCGTCCCTGAAAGATTCGGGTCAGGCAAGAGCTGGTTTTATCGGATCGCCCACTGACATAATGACCATAGAGTAAATCATCTTTTATTTCTTCGGAAAGCTGATAAAAAGGTATTTCCAGGTGATCCGCGAATTTCCGCCTGAAAAGCCGCTGGAATCCGGGTGACATCTCCACATGGTCAATTACCTGGTTCAGGGTCATGCGTTCCCCTGGGGCAAGTTTTTCCAGATCGATAACAAAATAGGATCCCCGCCCCTGGCACTTCAGGCACATCCCATTAGGGGAGTTATTGGAAAAAAATGTGGCCGGCAGCCGCTCCTCCACATGACCACAAGCCGGGCAGACCAGGTCCGCGCCAGTCGGTGTGCCGCAGTTCGCGCAGTCCGGTCGGCCATCCGCGGCATACAACAATACCAGCCGGTTGGTCAGGTTGGTACGCGACCCGACGGTCGAACGCGGATTGCTCTGGCGGATGGTACTCTGTTGAACGGCGATGGTAGGTCCAATGCCGGAGACGCTGTCAAATTTATCCTCTTCGTTGAACCCGGCGAGTATTCCCAGCGATTGCAAATACTGCCGTCGCCCCTCTTCAAAAATGATGTCGAACACCAGGCTGGATTTCCCTGAGCCGCTGATTCCGGTAGCGACGATCAGATTGTTTTTGGGGATGGAAATGTCAAAATTTTTGAGATTGTGAACTCGGGCGCCTTTGATGACAATATTTTCCATCCAATCTTCTCCAATCAGGGATCAAATAATAAGTGGTTCAACCGGCAGGTAGATGTCCACCTGCTGTTTACCGCCAGGGTTGATATCGGGGTTGCTGCGGTACAGTTCAAACGGCAGCGAATCCCGCGGCTGGTAATGACTGTTCGCCAACCATTCACGATACATGAAGTCCCAGGCCGAGGGATATTCACCTGGCACGATCTCAAAGTGGCCAATGGCATAATCTCCGGAGGGGATGAACATGTTCCCGATCTCGTCATCCTGCGGGATTGCCGCGTCCGCGGGGATGGTGAGACAAAGGCTGGTGCGCAAATGATCGGCTTTGGTAAAACCCGGGTTGTCATGATAGATAGAAAGAACGGCCGACTTACCCGGATCAAAGAGACTGTTCCGTCCGGCAAATCCGAACAGCTTCGAAAGCAGATCCGGGAACGCAGCAGCCAGTCCCTGGTACGAACCGGTGTAACGCATATATATCACCCGCAGGTCTTTCACGGGCAGGATTTCGATCCTGCCGCTGACCGCTCTCTTATCATTATCCGCATCACGGATTGAACGGTTCCCATTGTACGTCGGGGATTCCTCCGTTTCTTTGCGATTCTTGCGGAACTGCCGCCTGTACTCGCTCGGGCTGGCGGCATGGTAGTTTTTGAACGCGCGTGAGAATATGGCGGAATCGGTAAACCCGTACTGATAGGCAATATCAGTTACCGACAAGTCTGTCCGTTGGACGAGAGCAGCAGCCGCTCGTTCCAGTTTAATGCGGTTCACATAATGCAGAAGGGATTCACCGGTAATTCCGCTGAAAATTCGGTGGAAGTGGAATTTCGAGAAACCCGCGACTTCCGCCAGTTCTTCAAGCGTAAAGGGATTGGCAATTTTTGATTCAATATAGTCCTGCACGCAATGAATGCGCCGTAGGTATTCCAATCTGCTGATATCTCGTGACATACAGTAATCCCTGTCCCGGCAGGATGTGGCAGCTTAATTCCGCTTACGCCGGTCTCTATTCTGGTTTTTGCTGGATAGGTATGTGAGATTATAGCCGGATTAAAAATCAAGTGAAATCCACAGGTCATTTTATACCTCGGGGGTCGTTTTCGTCGCTCCTGGGGCTTCCTGTGAGGCGTTTTTAAGCAAACCGTTTAGTATGAAGCTCCTCAAAAGAGTAAAATGATTACGTTCAATTGTGTTCCTCTTTTTCGGAGCGTGGATCAAGCAAGCCGCTCACACTGACGGAATAACAGAAGTTCGACAGCAAGTCCACGCTGAATTTCAAACCAGCAAGGTTTTTTCTATCAGAGAGGTGTTTATGAATACCCCCCTTGCCAGAAAATTGATCTCCATCCTGTTCATGGGAACCCTTACTATTGGATTACTTTCCGGCTTTGTGCTGCCGGGGGAAAATCCGGCAGGCAAATTGCAGGCGGAATCCACCCACACACCGGAACCCACTCCCACGGAAGAACCCCCCACCCGGCATTTCATGCAATTTGAAGAGATCTCCTTTTATTACATATCTTCCGTCGCCACGAAAGTAACCGGGCGCGCGGTGGACAAAAGCCTCGATGTCAATAACCCCATCACTCCGAAGATGGATCAGTTTGATTTTGAAGAATACAGCGTTGTCTCCCAGATCCAGCCACGCATCCGCGTTTTTGCCGTGCAGGATTTTGTGGAGATAGGCGGGGAATCAGTTCTAAAACAGGTGGAAGCCCTGAAACGGTTGACCGCCGAACAACCGGCCACACCGGACGGGTATCAGCCCATGCTGCTTGGAGAACCGGCCACGCAGTTGATGCGTGCCGGGGCGGAATACATCAAATTCCAGAACGGCGCGGGGGTTCGCTACATCGCGCAATACGGTGAACAGCCGTGGCCGTTCGATAACGGCCGGCTCTTCTACACCTTCCAGGGTTTGACCAATGACGGCGGTTACTACGTCAGCGCCATACTGCCGGTCAATCACGAAGCCCTTGAAGGGGATGACGGCTTTGCACGCCTGCAAAACGACTACACAAAATTCAAGGCGGATTATCCCGCCTATGTGGATTATATTCAAAAGCTGATCAACACCGAACAACCGGGGTCTTTCGCCCCCAATCTGGCTTCGCTGGACGCGATGATCAAAAGTATGGTTGTTGAAAAGAAGGCCCCAGCGCCCGGCAAACCCACATCCCAGCCCACCATGACGGTGACGAATTCACCCGCGGGCTGCACCAATCTGGCCGCCTTTGTGGCTGATATTACCGTTCCGGACAATACCTCCTTCCAGCCGGGAGAAACCTTCAAAAAGACCTGGCGTCTGCAAAATATTGGAACCTGTACCTGGACGTCTGACTACAGGCTGGTGTTCCAGAGCGGTGACGCCATGGGCGCGCCAGCCGCCATTCCCCTGACCAATGCCAGCGTGCCCCCCAATGGTAACCTGGATATTTCTGTCAACCTGAAAGCTCCGGCTGACCCCGGTTCATACCAGGGCTTTTTCAAGCTTCGCGCTCCGGGCAGCTTCATTTTCGGTATCCAACCGAACGGCAGCAACGCGTTCTGGGTACTGATCAACGTAGTTTCACCGGAAGAACCTGAAGAACCGGCGTTGGAAATTACACCGCATATTATTTTGACCCTCAAAAAACCTTTGCTGACGCTGATCGCCCCACCCTGATGCCTGAAAGATATCCGGTAAGATTGTCTTATTTCCCGCCTGAATATGGTGGCATGGGTCTTATTCAATTCGGTTGGGTTAAACGCTGTTCTCCATCATCCGCCAGGAGATGAATGCCGCGGCTACATAGGCACAGGTTTTGGGGATCATCAGCATACCCAGCAAAGGCACAGATGCTGACCACAGGATCACCGGTGCATAGAAGAGATAGGAGAGTGCGATCATCCATCCAATCAATTCAAAGGGTTGGTCACCAGCCCGGCGGGAATCGCGCAGGATGAGTATCATTACACCCAATCCCTGGATCACGAGAAAACTGTTGCGCAACAGGCTCCATCCATAAGTCGGCACCAGTAATTCCCACTGGTTCTGAGGGAAGGCCATGATGACAAGACGGACCACACCTGCAGACAGCAACATCCACTGGAACCATCCCATGGAACAGTTAAATCGCATCCGCCATACTTCAAGCAAGATCATATAAAAGAACGTGATGGTTACGGCCGTACTTAACGCGCCCAAACCCACCAATCCGGAATTAGCTTCCAATCCACCATTCATTATTGCGAATACCCGGAAGCCCACATGTCCGGTATCACCCAATGCCAATAGGGCAAACATCCAGAAAACCCGCATGAAAAGCGGCTTATGCTTATCCGCCGATTTGGTAAACCGGATAAGCATCAAAACAACCATTGTCCAGATGGTGAACAGGTAGGCAATGTTGAAAACAAGCTCAATAAAGATCCGTAACTCCTGAGTCATCCCGACACCTTCTATTTTTTATCCGGTTCCCATCCGGGAACCACAGTCATATCCACGTCACTTTTGGGAGGTACACCCCCTGTGACCAACCGCCACCCCTCCAACACCGCGCCTTTCAACATAACCCCGAAGGAGAAAACATTGGCTTCAAGCCCGGTCTTCCCGTCGGTAGCCGGAGACGCCAGCCAGACAGCTTTGCGGGCAGGAACATCACCGGGTTTAGCCCACATACGTACAATTGTTGGGAATACCTTTAGTCGATCTTCCGATCCGGCGACGACTTCATTTCGCACCAATAAATCAGTCAGCACCATGCCGGGGTTAAGGGCATGGATACCAATATTTTTAAAAGCCTTATTTTCTTTCGCCAGCGCTTTCGTGAAATTCCGGATCCATGCTTTGCTGGAACCGTAGGCATTCTGCCAGGGAGCGGGCTTCTTGTAACCCATTCCCAGCATATTGATCAATTTTCCTCCGCCCTGTTTCTTGAATTGGTTCAGAGCAAAGATCGAGCCGTGATACGTCCCCAGGATATTCGTGTTCACCACACCAGAAAAAACTTCCGGATCTATCCCGATTGTCGGTCCGTACGCGCCTGTAATTCCTGCATTATTAACCCATATATCGATCCGACCAAACGTTTTAACGACAAAATCAGCCAGGGTTCGAACCTGATGAATATCTGACACATCAACTGCCATTCCGGCAGCCTGATGTCCAGCGCTCCGCATATCATCAACCACGCGATTGACAGCCTCATTTGAACGCGATGTGATAACCACCGACGCGCCCTCCTCCGCAAAGGCCTTCGCAATAGCCAGACCCAATCCACGGGTGCTGCCCGTTATTACCGCGATCTTTCCTTTAAGAGTATTCATGTGTGTTACCTCACCCTGGGATCAATTTTAGTTAATCACCTTGAATAGTTAAGTAATATTATATATAATCGGGTAATGGACTCCTGTCAAGATGCGATTACACCCCCAAAAGAATCAGGCCTGTTGGATGAAGCGATTATGGAATGGACAGCAATATTCGCGCGGCTCTGGATGTACGAAATCAACCGCTTCAACCGCGAAACCGGTCTTACATTTGGACAAATGAACCTATTACTGCATATCCATTACCATGGGCCATGTGAGGTAAGTGATGTGTCAGAATTGCTGCAGGTTAGCCCGCCAGGGGCCAGTCAGATGGTGGAAAGAATGGTGCAACAGGGATTGGTGAAACGACGTGAAGTTTCTGGAGACCGTCGGGTACGATTGGTGGAACTGACAGAACAGGGCCAGAGAAAGGCTGATGGATCCGTTAATTCCCACCTAAATTGGATCCGTAATCTGGCAGGCCGTATTGAGCCTGACCAAAGGAAGGAGGCAGCCCGTCATTTGCGTGAGTTGACAGATAAAGCCTCCCAGATGGAACTGGTCTGAAGCACTTCAGCCCAACGTATTTTTTTGTCAAAAAAAGGTTCCCAAGGCCAGCTGATATCAGAGAGTTGTTCCCGATATGGTATTTGTAAATCCTTACCTGTAACCGGCTATTGCAGCTTACATTTACGTAAAAATTGATCCCCGAATTCTGCTTATATGAGTGAACTCTTAGTAGACTTTTCCCCTGGATTATATTATCCTATATCTATCACACCATCTCTCCGGCATTGATCTGTTGGGCAGGTGATATGGCGACTTTCCAGAAAGCAGCGGTCTTTCCGGATCCATTGTTTCAGGGGGGTACAACCGTTGCGTGTCAACAGCAACTGTCGTCACCAGAGCTTTTTTCATCACCCGTATCATTGAACTTTCTTAAATTAGCGGTACCCAAAGCGATCACGATAAACAACAGACAACTTCATATAACCGAAAACGCTATCTTTACAAATTACTGCTTGCCATTCTCCTATTGCCGGCTGGCGCGAATTTAATCTTCGCCGTTATCCGTTCATCGAACGAATAATAAAGGAGTGACAAATGCAAACCTATTCCAGTCCCTATAACAAGCCTGTAACCACCAGGAAACCATCTCATAACAGTTATTCCGAGGCACTTGATCTTCTGGCCAATCTATCCTGTGCCAGGTCAGAAGATGAAGCCATCCGTGAGATCATTCACGTTTTTGGCACCGTGTTCCAACCGCAGGATTTAATTTACATCGCCATGCATGATGGCTCTGCACAATTTGTTAGACCGATGGAAACCCCCAAAGGAAAAATCAGGGAATTGATCCATCTGGCCAGTCAGATCCAACCCGCGAATCAATCGATTGACCAATCGACCACCCCTGTATTTCCCATCATCTGTCACGGTGAATTGCAGGGGATCGTATCACTTGATTTCGGCGACATCCCCCCTCCGGACCAACATTTCTTCAATATCGCCCGTTTGTTGTCGCTTCACGCAGGTGTTGTAGTTTCCAACCTTCGCGCCCGCCAAAAGCTGAAGGAAGGAGACCTCTCGGCACAGGATACAATCCCCATCAGTGGATATACAGGGATAATGTCGCGACGACTTTTCTTCGAGGTGGCCGAAACCGAATTCCGGCGGGCAAAACGTTATCACCGCCCACTGAGTGCCATTCTGGTGGATATTGATGATTTTGCCTCGCTAACTGACGCCTACGGCTCCGAAATAACCGGTCATATACTGACAGAACTATCACAACTGTTCAACCGTGAATTGCGGGAATCGGACATCCGTGTGCGTATGGGCGGTGAAGAACTACTTGTCCTGCTGCCGGAAACTACCATACGTTACGCCCAAATGCTGGCCGAGCGGTTGAGACGACGGGTCACCGATATCCCGCTGGAAGTGGATAACGCTCCCGTTCCCATAACCATCAGCCAGGGGGTGGCGGTACTGGATCCATCAATGAAAACTCTGGAAGAATTGATCAACGGTTGCGACCAGGCACTCACGCAAGCCAAACGCTATGGCGGTAATCAGACAGCCACCTGGGCCCCGCCAGTCAAGGAATACGAGCCGATCACATACGTCGGCGAAACCGACCTGCGCATCGGGTTTTACTAAACCTCCCTCTCCCTATTTACCGGTCATTACAGTTACAACGGCAGGGGCGGGTCTGATGGACCCGCCCCAAATCTTTTTTTCCGAAAAAAAAGGTACCTGTAATAAAATTGGTACATCATTTGCCAGAGAGGAAAACCCCATGCATCCCACCGCCAGTGCCATCCGTGAAACCGTCGAAAAGGCCGCCACAAAACTAACAGCCATCACCCCCGAAGCCGCACGCGAGAAACCCGCACCGGAGGAATGGTGCAAACAGCAGATACTGGGACATCTCATCGATTCAGCGTTAAATAATCACCAGCGCTTTGTGCGCGGCGGGTACAATGCTGCCATAGACTTCCCGCCTTACCGGCAGGAAACCTGGGTGGAATTGCAGGGCTATGATGAACGCGACTGGCGGGAACTCATTGACCTGTGGGTGATGGTCAACCGCCATCTATGCGCCCTGCTGGACCGTTTGCCGTTGGAAGTCTTTGATAATCCGTGCGGCATCGGCCATGAAAAACCTGTACGCTTGGAATTCGTGATGGACGATTACTTACGACACTTGAATATGCATCTGGGCGATATTTTCAACAAGCCTGCGTAAAGAAGAAATCTTGCCGGGGATCAGGAACGGGAGTATACTGCATCTTAATAAATTTTTAATCTATTAATCAGGAGTTTTATAATGGAACAACTTGCAGGTTTTGTCAGCTGGTTTGCTGGTTTATGGATGTTGATCAAACTCTTTCAGAAAAAAGGGATTCTGCATGGAATTCTTGGCCTTTTTAGCTTCAATCTCTACCCGTTTATCTGGGGTTTAATCCATTTCAAAGAAGCTGACATCAAGAAACCCATGACCATCTGGCTCATAGCCATTGCTGTAGGCCTAATCCTCGGGTTTTTCAGTATTTTCTCCAGCCTGTCCGGCGGTGAAGAATCACTGCTTTTCCTGTTTGTCTGATCAATTTACGGTATTTGAGAGAGACGCCTGATCACTGGCGTCTCTCTTTTTTTAATCTATTTCCTTAGCCATCGTCCGCCAGTACTTGCCGCCGCCCATCTCCCGTCGCAGGTAACCCATGTCAATCAGGTCGCGGCGCAGGCTGACGAAATCCACTTCATAGACCGACTTGAGGATCACATTGACCTCCGCCTCGTTGTACAACCGCTCCGGCTCGAACAGCGTTGCCAGCCAGCGCAGGATTACCTGAGTCTTTCCGCGTTTGGACGGCAAATGGGTCAATTTTCGGCCTTCCGTGTAATCCCGCAGCACCTTCTGGTCGGCCTGGCTCCATCCGAGGGCGGTAATCCACTCATGGTCCGGCTGTACAGGTTCGGGCTCTGGACGGTTCTTTTCAATTTCCGCTGCCAGGCGCTTGAACCGTTGCAGCCCGGTCTCGTTGACGCGGTAGAATCGCTGGTTCCCGGCCATGCGCAGATTCACCAGCCCGTTCGCCCGCAGCTTAGACAAGTGATGGGATATGGTCGGCTCACCCAGATCCAGCAGGCCGGCCAATTCCCCCACCGTGTGTTCACCTTCGTTAAGCAAACGCAGCAACGTAAGACGGCTGTCATCCGCCAGAGCTTTCAACATGTCTAGCAATGAATTTTTACTGTATTGTGCCATTTGATGTCCGATCTATATTTTGATATACGTCGATATTTATATATATCTATTTCGATAATAATCGAATTATGGTAAAATGTCAATATCCGGATGCGTAATACTATATCCTTTAGAAAGGTTTCTATGACCGTGATGTGAATAAAGAACCAACCATCAATGTTCCTTTCCGCCTACAACTGATACGGCCATATACCGTATAAATTGTCAGCATCATTCATTACAAATCCCCCATACAGAGAAAGAATATGAACAAAAATTCGATCATCATCATCGGCGGTGGTATTGCCGGACTGGCCACGGGTATTTACGGTCAGATGAACGGTTACAAAACCACGATCTTTGAAATGCACACGCTGCCGGGCGGACTGTGCACATCGTGGAAGCGCAAGGGCTATACCATGGACGGTTGTATCCACTGGCTTGTGGGTTCCAATCCGGAATCCGGCTCGCACATTATGTGGGAAGAGCTGGGCGCATTGAAAGACGTGGAAATTGTCAACCATGAAGCTTTCGTCACCGTTGAGAACACAGACGGGCGTGTCTTCCACATGAATACGGATATCGACCGCCTGGAAAAACACATGTTGGAACTGGCTCCGGTGGATGCCGCCGTGATCCGCGATTTTTGCGGCACGATCCGGAAACTGGGCAGTTTGGATATGCCCATGGACGAACCCAGGGGACTGGGCGGGAAAATCAAAGGGGCATTTGCCATGCTCCCTATGGCAGGTGTTTTTTTGAAATACGGAAAGATGAACGCCAAACAATTTGCTGCCCGGTTCAAAGACCCGTTCTTGAATAAGGTCTGGAACAGCATGTTCGACATGCCCGATTTCCCCATGATGGGATTGCTCTATACCCTGGGCTGGCAGAACAAGAAAGACGCGGGATATCCCATCGGCGGGAGCCTGCCGTTCTCCCAATCCATAGAGAAACGCTATACGGAACTGGGCGGAGAGATCCACTACAACGCGAAGGTGGAACGGATACTGGTGGAAGACAACCATGCTGTAGGCATCCGGTTGACCGACGGACGCGAATTCCGCGCCGGGCGCGTCATCTCGGCAGCCGACGGATTTGCAACCATTAATTACATGCTGGGCGGGCGATACCGCGACCCCGAGTTGGAGGAATACTACCGTAAGAGCGAAATATTCGAGCCGCTGGTGATGGTCTCTCTTGGCGTTAAACGCGACATGGCCGATCAACCGCAGACAATGGTCCGAATGTTGGACAAACCTATCACTATCGCCGGCAAAGAACGGGAATACATCCAGGTCAAGCACTATGGCTATGACCCCACCCTCGCTCCTGAAGGAAAGACCGTTGTTATGGCTATGTTCGATACCAAATATGATTACTGGAAGAAACTGGCGGAAGATCCCGAACGGTATGATGCTGAGAAAAAACAGGCCGCCCTGACGGTCATTTCAGCCATCGATAAATACCTGCCCGGATTCGAAAAAGACGTGGAGGTGGTGGACGTGGCGACACCACTGACCACGGAGCGTTATACCGGAAACTGGCAGGGTTCGTTTGAAGGCTGGCGGCTGACCACGCAGAACATGAGCAAGTCGTTTACCGGAGGGCTAGCCCATACACTTCCCGGTTTGCGCAATTTCTACATGGTAGGCCAATGGGTGGAACCGGGTGGCGGATTGCCAACAGCCGGTATTTCTGGTCGCAACATGATCAAGCGTCTCTGCAAAGAAGATGGGAAAGACTTCGCGACCATCCGTAACTGACGCACACTCCAATCTCCTGGTTTTGGATGAAAGCTCCCTAAATGGGAGCTTTCATCATTTAACCTCTACCATTCCGTGTATGAAAAAAACTCGCCTATCAACGGATTAATTGCTTCATTGGTGATATGCATCGGTTGGTATTTTTATATATTTATTCATATAATATTGATAGATAATGTATATATTAATCAGGAATAACTTTTTGTTACTTTTCTGACGCTGTGACTGTTTCAGGCAAGAAAGGAAAAACATGAAAACACAGGGGAAAGTCTTTGTTGTAACGGGCGGCGGGAATGGAATGGGACGCGAGCTGGTGTTGCAGCTCCTAAAAAAAGGCGCGCGGGTTGCCGCAGTTGATATCAACAAAACCACATTGGATGAGACCGCCGACCTCGCGGGGGAAAACCGTGGCCAGTTGTCAAACCATGTTGTTGACATCACAGACCAGGCTGCCGTATCAGCTTTGCCGGATGCCGTCATTAAAGCCCATGGAGCAGTAGACGCCATCATCAACAACGCGGGGATCATCCAGCGATTTGTGCGTATCAAAGATCTGGACGTGAAAGAGATGGAACGCGTATTCAATGTCAATTTTTGGGGCACCGTTCTGATGGTAAAAGCATTCCTCCCACACCTGCTGAACCGACCCGAAGCGCATATTGTCAATATTTCCAGTATGGGCAGTTATCTCCCCGTACCGGGGCAGACGGCATACGGCGCCTCAAAATCGGCGGTCAATGCCTTCACGAATGGATTGCATTCGGAACTATTGGACACGAACGTCCATGTTACAACGGTCTATCCCGGGGCGATCGGAACCAACATTTCGGCTAATTCGGGCGTGGCGATGGAAGCCGGTCACGCACAGGCGGGTGAATCGCGCATCAAGATGACAAGCGCACCGGAGGCGGCCCGGCAGATCATCAACGGCATCGAATCGAACGGTTATCACGTGCTGGTAGGTTCAGACGCGAGGTTTATGTATTATCTCGCCCGAGTATCCCCCAAACTGGCAGCGAAATTCATCTATTCACAGATGCGGGAACTTCTACCAGATTGACCGCGATCCTATACTTATGACCAAAAAAAACAGATCGGGGCGGATTACCACCGCCCCTTTCGTTTTATATTACTTCCCGAATGTCATCTCTCAATCCAGATAATAATAGAAATGGTCACAACACTGATGACCTTCCATTAGAGTATGCTCGCGTTTGAAACCAACTTTTGGATTGAACGCCCGGGCCAGGTCTTCATCGGCGGCACAGTAAAGGGCATAACCCCATTCCTCTCCACCCAGTGCCTTATACATGGACGCGAATGGGCACGCCGTGCAATTCATTTGGATGCCGCCATCAACTGCTTCCATCGTAAATGCGTACCCCTTACTGCGAAGCGGCTCCCACAACACGTTGACCAGATCCTCAATGGAATTCTTCCCTGATTGAACCGCCAGGGCGCGAAACGTCTGACATACATCCCGGCTGTTTGTTTCACGCACGATCTCTACCACCCCTGTCCCATATTCAGCCTTCAACGCATCTAGAAGCGTGATCTGCTGCTTAATATACATTGTATGAACACTTTTTAAAGCCTGTTTAATTGTCATTTCATCTAAAACAGGTTGGTCTGACATAGCAATCCCTCCGAAATTGAATTTCCCCAACAATACGGTAGGGTTGTGATTCTGTCATTTACAAATGTTGATAAAAATCAGGCAATCTGTGTTTTTCGACGGATCCGGCTTAATTGGGTGGGAGTCACCCCCACATAAGCAGCCACCATATGTTGAGGAATCTCATCCTCCAGATCGCCAAAGGTTCGCTTGAATATCTCATATCGTCCACCGGCATCTTGCAATGCCATCTGCTCCAACCTGTCGCAGATATCCTGATACCGCTTTTGCATTCCTCTTTCTGAAAGCTTTCGAAAATCCGGGTAGCGGTCATAGAGCAGACGAATATCCGAGTGGCGTGTTTCAAGCACCAACGATTCGCGCAACGCCCGGATATTGACCACATTTTGCATGGCCGGGTCAAACGCAGCCAGAAGGAAATCCCCCGGCTGCAGGAAGTTCTTAACAAATGCCGTCTCACCGGGTTTTTCCACCATCATCACAAATAATCCCTCGACAACGAAACCCAGCCGGTCCTGAACATCACCGGTCAGAGCATAATAGTGGTTACGCCGATACGTTTTGATCTTGAAGCAGGATAAAACATCGTTGACGGCATTTTCATTCAACGGCAAGTCTTCCAGATACCGCTTGAGGAAAAGATACGCGCTGTTCATAATAATTTATTATTTTACCGGAATTAGGAGAAGCCATGAATTAATAAAGCTGCCTGAAATTTCGGGCAGCTTTTGACCGTAACACCAGTGTACTGTTCTCACTCTCCAGCAATTTTCATGTTATCCACATAAATGGTTGCCGGATTGGGGCTGATGCGGTCCGCGTAACTGTTCACACTCCACAGCACATCCTTATCCCCCGGTTTGGACATGAAACCGCGCATATCATAGACCTTCACGCCGTCCTGGTAGATCTCCACAAAGCCCGAGCTGTCGCTCTTCGCCATGTAATACCCGGTGATATTCACCCAGCGATCTGTGGGGAACGGGATGGGATTGATCGGAGAGACAAGCACATCCGGGTTGGATGAAACTCCACCCGCCGTGTAGAACATATACAGCATCAGGTTGCCACTCTCCCCCAGGATGTTCATGTGTATGACCGGTTTATTGTACGTGTTATCCACGCTCTTCCATTGCATTACATTCCACCAGTCATCCGGTACTATATTCCCTGGAACGTACATATCCACCGAGTAAACACCCAGGTCGGTAGTCGGCACCGCGTATGTGAACAGATACGCGGCGGTATTGCGCCCGGAACCAATGGTCAACGCAGCTGAATAACTGCCGATGGCTGGAGAGCTGACCACGCTGAGATCATAATATGTGCCCTTGCCAAAGATTTCCCCGGCCGAGCCATCGAAGGTCGAGAAGTCACCCGATTCAAAATCTGACAGGAAGACAGTCCCTCCGCCGGATGGTATGGAGGTGGGTGTGGGGGCCGCCACTGTTGGCGTGGTCGTGGGTGTGTTTGTGGTGGTAGATGTGCTTGTGGCAACAGGTGTAGTTGTCGGAACAGGGGTTCCGGTTGACGTTGGCATCGCGGTCGGGGTGTTTGGAGATAAAGCGGTCTGCGTGCTCACTGAAATGGTTGTTGATGTCGACGTTGGCGGTTGATTTGTTGGCACCACAGGTGTCGAAGTATTCTGAACTGTCCGGGTTGGCACGGGGGTTGGTTGGGGTGTTTCATCGCCATAAATGATGAACGCGTCAAGGTCCACAATGCCGTCCAATCTTGTGATGGTGATCGTGTGAATACCCATATCCAATGCCGGGCTCGTCCATTTCTGGCGCCACTGAAGCTTTTTGGAATACAAATCCAGGTCGGCCATGTGGTTGCCGTCAATGCTAACACGCACATGACCGCGGGTCCTGTATTTTACATAGTAATAATCCACCCGGGTTCCGTTAAATACAAGGCTGGCTTCCGCGCCGGAAACACGAGTGTAATGATCTGTCCGATTTATCGGGCCGCTCGTACGGATGAGGGACCATTTGGCAGAGTATTGAATGTCAGATGAGATGTCATCATACGTTCCGGGCCCCACCGCGTTGATTTCGATGGAATTGACTTTTTTCTGCGGAGTTGTTGTTGCCGACGGAATTGGCGTGAAGGAAGGTGTAATTCCCGTTGTTGGGGTTGCTTCCTGAGTGTTGGTGGGGATCGATGTTTCCGTGGGCAACGGTGTCACCGTCGCTAATGGTTCTGGAGAAAAACTCAGGGTTCGGTCCTCCCGCACATCAACAAATACTTGTTCAACAGGATTGAAGGTAAATCCCTCCAATGAGACAGACACCGTGCCAGACCAACCAGATGGAACTGTAAAATGGTATGAACCGTCTTCTCCACAGGTGATCGGGTCCAATCCGGTTATCTCTAATACTGCTCCCGAAATTCCCGCGTTACCCGAGATGGTTAAGACAGCCGGTTCAGCCAAAAAATTGAACTCCTGGTCAGATTGAATCGGCGTGAATTCCTTGTTTTCAGGATTAAAGGAGTAACCCGTCAGAGTGGGCACCACCAGCCCCGACCAATTGTATGGGACAGTGAACGTGTATCGCCCATTTTCGTCTGCCGTTACAGGCTCACTGCCTGCAATATGAATAACGGCCAATGCAACTCCGGCATTCCCACTGATAGTATACATAACGGGAATACCCCGGAAATCCAATCCTGCAATTCGCATCCCGACGATAACATCGGAATAGCCATTTTCCGGTTCAAGGGTATAACCAGCCGCGGGTTCGGCGGTCACAGAACCTTCTGCGCCCTCAGTCAATCCATCAATTTTGTAGGTCAGGCCGTCTTCTGCGATGACGCCGGGCCATTCCCCCGCCCCGTCAGCAAATTTTACACTGGAAACCGAGAAGGCCGGTGTGATGGACCCACTGATGGAATATGTCGCATCTGCCAGAACCGGAGAAAAATTACCCGGAAAAACCAGCATGATGAAAACCAGAATAACAATTAATCGGAAAGCCCTTTTTATGGAGCATACTACCATAACGAAATCTCCCTTCAAATGCCAGTCCTTGATCACTCAAAGGCTGCGTTTGTGATGATCCGGTGTAGATAAGCTCGATGAAGGCGGTAATTTGTCTAACTGATACGCAATTCACTCTACGGATTTACTTCCATATTTGATTGTGTCTTTTTGAGAAGCATTTTCATAGTTGTTGATATTTGAAACAAACACCTCCTTTTTGAGGATCAAGCCGGTGCTCCACATAACCCGCACCCGCGTTTTAGGCTTCAACAATGGCCTGATCAGCTGACCATAAGCCATTCTCCTGACCAATGAGTTCCTCAAATCCTCCGGGGATGAGCATCTGCTATACCACGGGCTGTACGCTCGCAAACATCAGCCGGATACCCAATATTTTGTACATTTGAAATGAGGACCATTTAGACATACATCTACCCATAATAAATAAGCCATCTTGTGTGGCGTGGATGATCAAAAAAATATGCACCTTTAAATCACTGGCGGACAGTGCCAGACTTTTTATATAGAAATCTCTATTTCTATCGTTCTACCCGATTAGTAGCTCCACATCAGGCTCAGACATCTTTCGCTTGTCAATTTAAACCTGATGCACTAATCAATATTCCCGGGAATTAATCCAGAATTCAAAAATCAGTTTACCACTTATGGCCGGTCAATACCCGTTTTCAATCCGGCGATTCTCTTAAATTTTGTTTTTCACCCAAAGCGTGATTCCCGGGCATCATTTCCCGTTCGCGGCCAGCCACTCCACAACCTGCTCGAGATGCTCAAGTTCAGTGAAGTTTTGTGCCAATTCCCCCGGTAGTTCCCGATGTTCATGGAACCACATCAGTTTGCTGGGAATATAAATGGCATGACCGCCCAATTCCAGCACAGGGATGATGTCTGACCGCATGGAATTGCCAATCATCAGAAATTTATCAGGATTAACCTGTTGCCTGGACAGAATATCATCGTAGGTCTGCCGGGTCTTATCAGCCACAACCTCAACATGGGAAAAGTATGATTCAAGCCCTGACCGGGTCAATTTGTTTTGTTGATGCAACAGGTCTCCCTTGGTGATCAGCATCAACGGATATGCTCCCGATAGTTGTTTAAGTGTGGGTTCCACATGATCAAACAGGTCAACTTTATGATCAAGCATCCCATGGGCGATATCCACGATTTTTTGAATATCTCCGGCATTGATCTTTTCACCTGTCACCGCTATGGCTGTTTCGATCAACGAAAAAACAAAACTGTTCACGCCATAACCAAAATATGGGATATTGTGGTTCTCAATTTTATCCAACCGTTCGTCCAGGTCTGCGGGAACACCATAAGGTTCAAGGATCCGGTGAAATGTTTCCCGTCCCTGCTGGTAGTAGACTTCATTCTCCCACAGGGTATCGTCAGCATCAAAGGCGATCATGTCAAACATAAATCCGGCTCCTTCCAAAGAACGGGTATGAACTTATGATAGTAAAACATCTATCATTGTTGCATTTCTCATGTGTGCGCCGCTCACTGGTTACATCGTTCCACTTTCCATTCACATGTATATAATAAATATATCAACAATGCCATTATTTTGATTGTCCGAATCCCTAACGCCGGCAACCGCCAGGCCCGCCTGTTTCATAGTACGTTTTTCATTATTCAGTCATCGTTCACCCGGGTCCCACGATACCTTCCGGAATGATTCCAGCAACCCGTTCCAAGTTCAGGGATGATTGAGTCACGAGGTGAATGAACCATGCCAGATAATCCAACAAAAACGGTCAACCGTTCAACATTTCCAGACATTAAACCGGATTTCATGAATCGCCATTCCCGGTTTTTTAAATATGTCTTATTTTGCCTGTCCGATTTTTTCACCATAGCTGTTTCGTTGGGAGCCGCCCTTTTATTCCAGTTCTCCATACATAGATATACGATCCCTGTAATGTACCTGGAATTGTTTGCCTTTATTCCTCTCGCATTTGGCATCTTTTTTCTTACCGGGCTGTACTCCGGTGGATTATCACATATACAGGAAGTGCACCGCCTGACCTACGCATCGGCTACATTTTTTATGGTGCTGGTAGCCATCTCATTTTATCTGCCCGGTTCCTGCCATGATTCGCGATTTTTCCTTCTGGTAGCCTGGCTGATCGGATTGATGCTTATTCCACTCGGCCGCGAGATCATCCGGGGATCCTGTGCGGGGAAACCCCTGTGCTCTGAACCAGTCGTCATCATTGGGTTTGGTCCGGCAGGATCAGAAGTTGCTGAGTATCTCTCCGACCATCCGCAATCGGGATTATGGCCCGTGGTAGTGGTAGACAGGAGACTGGCGGACCGGAGCGAACCAGCCCGTGTGCCGATCATCCGCGCGATCGATCTTATGCAGAACCCGGAAATGGTGGACCTGTTCAAAGGTATTTATACGGCGATCCTCGTGACAGATGAGATCAACCAAGAGTTCCTTCAACTCGTCACAGACGAACAATACCTGAGATTTCGTCACCTTCTGGTTATTTCCAAAGACCGCAGCATCAACAGCCTGTGGTCGCGGCCTTATGAGATTGGAGAGATCCTTGGGTTGGAAATCGGTCACAATCTGCTAAATACCTGGAACCAGGCGGGAAAACGGTTATGCGACCTGGCCTTCCTTATTCTCACACTCCCGATAACCATCCCTCTCTATCTGATTTTGGCTCTTTTCATTCGGATTGGCTCCCCCGGAAAGGTGATTACGTACCGGCAGCGCATGGGACGACACAACCGATATTTCAAGAAATGGAAGTTCCGAACCCTGCGAGAAGAGGCAGACAAAGAAAGAAGGGCTAATCGGGAACCCAACCAGGAAACCCAACCCTACACAGGGATCAAACGAATCCATAAAGAAGACCATCTACGCACGTCCATCGGCCGCTTTCTTTATCATTCCGGATTGGACAACTTACCCCAGTTGGTAAATATTCTCAAGGGTGAAATGAGCTTCATCGGTCCACAGGCCATCACAGAAGATGAGAGCATTCATTACGGTGATTTTTACCCAATGTTCTCCCAGGTATTACCAGGGATCACCGGACTGTGGCAAGTTGCCAGTCACCGTGACTCATCGTACAAAACAAGAGCGCGGTTGGACGAGTACTACATACGCAACTGGTCGATCTGGATGGATTACCATATATTGATCCGCACTATCATGGTTCTTTTTGAACGTAGGCGTAAAGAGCGTCCTGTCTAACCCCGGTATATTAGCCCGTCAGGTCATTTTTCCCCCTGCTGATATAATTATTAAATGTCAAATAGCAGTATATCTGTGGTACTACCTGTATATAATGGGGAGCAATACCTTCGCCAATCCATCCAGAGTATTCTGAACCAGACCCACAGAAACTGGGAATTATTGCTGATCGATGACTGTTCAACGGATTCAACTCCCGAAATCATTGCGGAATTCCGCGACCAGGATACACGCATCAAATCTGTGCGGAATAAAAAAAATAAGCGTTTACCGGGGTCGTTGAATACGGGTTTTCGAATGGCAGCGGGGGAATATGTAACCTGGACATCTGACGACAACCTGTATAAACCAACCGCTTTCCAGGAGATGGCGGATCACCTCGACAATAATCCGGACATCGCGTTTATCTACGCGGATTCGGACATCATAGATGAAGCTGGAAATACCACAGAAGTCGTTGAAGCCGGTGATTGGAAGAAACTCGGATTGACAGATGTTATTGGCGGCTGTTTTATGTACCGGCGTGCTATTCACGAAGCTGTCGGTTATTATGATGAAAACACGTATCTAGCCGAAGACCTGGAATTTGAGCTCAGGGCAATGGTAAACGGTTTTAAGTTCCATCCGATGGCTAGGAATTTATATCAGTACCGGGACCATCCTGATTCTCTGACCAATACGAAATCCCGGCAGATCTATCGGATCCACGGACAGGTGATTCGGGAATACTTTCCCCGCATGCCCTGGATGGATGCGACCACAAGAGTCAGGGCATTCCTTCAACTGGCCCGGAAAGCATTTTCCATCCGTGATTTTTCGGCGGTCATACAGTTTATTTTTTATGCCTTCGGTCAATCACCATGGCTTACCCTCAAGACCATCTTTCTTTATCCGATCCAAAGGCGGTTCTCTGAATAAGAACAACATGATAACAACAACGCTCAAACCGGATGGTATTGAATAGAACCCATGGAAAAGAACCTGAGACACCTGGTGTGGGTCAATACAAGTCCATTCGATGGGTTGGATATTTCCACCTGGCTCTTCACCACTAAGGAGCTTCGCAAACTTGGGTGGATGGTAACACTGATCGCTCCGGATGAACCGGGCACCCATGAAAAATTAGGAGTTGAATATACCGGAATTCGCATGCCGGACATCTACCTGATCCGTCAGTTGATATTCCACAACCGGGTGAAGCACTTCATTAACAAACTTGATCAACGGCCGGATGTTGTGATGTTCCACGAGTTTTCTGTTCCATCCTTTTTCTTTTCCAAAATAGCCCGTATGATTACCGGCCGGAAAAGTCCTGTCTATGTTCAGGATATCCGTTCGTTGCCCATGCAACCAGAAAATATTGCAGGGGTAAAGGACCGCGTACGCAGTTTTTATTTCTATCTGGAAAACAAACTGGCCAACCTCGGTGCCGTTGATGGCCGCATCACGATCACCAGACCCATGGCAGAGGCGCTGAATATACCGCCAGACAGGTTCTGGGGTACCTGGAGCTCCGGCGTACAACCGGAAATGTTTGACCGGTCAGCCGGAAACCGTGATTGGTCAGATGTCGGCCGGCAGGTCAAGCTGATTTACATCGGTTCAATGAGCGATGGACGAAACCTTGCCCTGTTTGCCCGGGCGGTGATTGAAGCCAACCGACAGGGTATGAACTTTCATATTACATTCGTGGGTGGAGGCACCGAGATGAATGACCTCCTCCGGTTGGAAAAGGATTCAGGCGGGTGCATCCGCGTCCAACCACCGGTTCCCCACGACACCATTCAGGATTGGCTCACACCGGCTCACATCGGCATCCTTCCCTTTCCTGATGAACTCAAGTTCAGGGTCAGCAGCCCGATAAAATTATTTGAATATGCCGCAGCTGGACTGGCGATTCTTGCCACCCGCATCACCTGTCATACCAACGTGATTGGTGATGGTAAATATGTGGTCTGGGCAGAAGAATCCACCCTTGATTCTCTGGTTTATTCATTAAAGAATGCCTGGGAAAACCGCATGCACCTTCAAGAGATGGGTAAACTTGCCCGACTCGAATCCACCCACTGGACATGGACTGAGTCAGCCTTAAATCTGGCAAATGCTTTGGATCTCGGAATGAGGAAAAATGGCAGCTGATAGTACCGGTTATTTTGTTTTTTCATTGGACACAGAGCTTGCCACCGGTTTCTTTGACCTGGATAAAGAGCGCGCTGCCCTCTTTTCCCCGGATGGCTCACGGGAACGTTGGTCGATCCGCAGCCTGCTCGACTTAATGGACGAATTTGATATTCGTGCCACCTGGGCGATTACCGGCCACATCTTTTACCGTGAATGTGAAAAGTGCCCTGTGTGCCCGGTAAAAGAATGGAAAGGCAAATACAGAAGCTATGACGAAGCCTACGACACCAATCATCCGCTCTGGTACGGAGCAGATGTAGTGGAAGAGATCCAGCGTCGGCGTCGGCATGAGATCGGATTTCACGGCTATACGCATCGCGTCTTTACACCTGAAACAATGTCAACTCAGGAAGCCGAATTTGAGATCACAGAATGGATGCGTGTGGCTTCACGGGTTGGTATTGAAGGCAAATCCGTAATCTTCCCGCGCGATAAGATGGGGCATCTGGACTTGTTTTCCCGCCACGGTTTTACCAGCTACCGTTCGGAAGCAAATTTGTCCATCTGGATCCGCAACCGTTTTTTTGGAAGCTATTTAAAAACGCTGGACCATATTCTTGGCATTACTACTCCTCCACTCTATTCTCTGAAAGGGCTTCCCCGCACTCCTGACGGGATGATCGATATTACAGAATCGATGCACCTCAAAGGATTCAACTGGGGTGTTGAACGGATACTTGATTCGGTCAATTTGCATCGGTTGAGATTACGCCGAGCGGTTCGCGGAATTCATAAAGCCGCTGAACAGAAGAAAATCATTCACCTCTGGGCACACCCCTGGGAATTTCAGACCGAAAAAGATATGGACAAGATGCGTTATATCTTCGAAGCTGTCTCCGAAGAACAAACCTCCGGCAGGCTTCAATCCATAACCATGTCTGCCCTGGCGGAAAAGGCGGAACAACCATTATGAAGGTGTTGCTCATCACCCATTCTATCGGGGATCCGGAAGTTGTCAGCGCGCCCGGTATTTCCGACCAGATCACCGAGATGGGCAAGATGGGTGTCGAATTTGAAATTTGGATGGTGCGGGCCAGGTGTAAACGCTCTTACGTGGTGACAGCCCTCCGGATTTTGGGGTTGAACTTTCATCCACGTCGATATGACCTGATCCATGCGACATACAGCCTCAACGGGTTCATCGCTCTTCTCCAGTGGAAATACCCGGTGATAGTCAGCCTGTTAGGATCAGATCTTGTCAACCGGGATAGTAGCGATTTGACCGGTGAACGTGATTCATTGATCGGCCGGTTGGTGGCCCATCTGGCGAAGCGTGTTATCGTCCAAACAGATGAAATGGCGAAAGCCGTGCCAGGGGATATCGGCAAAGTGGCCGTTATTCCCTACGGGATAAATACTACGATATTTCACCCCATACCGGTTGCTGAAGCTCGCCGGGAATTGCAATTGTCTGCTAACAAGCGGATCATCCTTTTTCCGTACAATCCGTCACGCACAGAGAAACAATTTCATCTACTCGAAAAAGCAGTGGAAAAGCTAAAGCCAGAGATGTTCGTTCAGCTTATTGCAGTTTTCGGAAAACCCCGTGAGAAAATCGCGTTTTTTATGAATGCCAGCGATGTGATGGTGCTGGTTTCCAGCCATGAAGGCTCGCCGGTAGCCGTACGCGAAGCCCTGGCCTGTGGATTGCCGGTCGTCTCAGTACCGGTGGGAGATGTGGTGGATTTGATCGCGGATGTTGATGGCTGTCATATTTGCAGCTATGATCCGGCTGATATTGCGGAAAAGGTAAAGTTGGTCTTTGGCAACAACCGTAGGATCAAACCACCAGAAAAAGCGACCGCCCGTGACACCAAATGGTCTGCTGCGCGCATAATGGAAGTTTACAACGGAGCAATTCACCAATGAAGAATTCGACAAAGGCAGAACCAATGCGGGTTTGTATGGTAGTCCATCAGAACTATTTTGACGATGCCCGCGTGCGCCGTTATTGTGAAGCGTTGGCTGCAGAAGGTGCCTTTATTGATGTTCTGTGTATCGCAGACGCGGCCAGATCGAACACGAAAGCGATGAACAACATCACCGTGCATACCATCCCGGTGGATAAGGATTATCAGTCAAAAGCAGATTTTCTGCTGGGATACATACACGCTTTTTTTCTGTACTTCTTTAAATTGACTATTTTACATTTCAGGCACCGTTTTTCAGTCGTTCATATCCATAACATGCCTGACTTCCTTGTTTTCACTGCGCTAATACCCCGCATTCTGGGAACCCCGGTCATTCTGGATATTCATGACATCATGCCGGAATTTTATGTTTCCAAATTTGGCATTCAGCCCGATCATTACATGGTAAAAGTCATCCGATTCCAGGAGAAACTCTCGACAATGTTTGCCAACGCAGTGATCACAGCCTGCCGTGGTTTTCAACGGAAATTGGTCAATCGTGGTCTTCCCGAAAAAAAACTGCTTGTCATCTATAACACACCCAACACAGGCTTTTTTAACCGTGAGAAATTTAAAGAAATCCGGTCAGCCAAACGTTCGCGGTTCACGCTGATCTTTCCGGGTACCCAGGCACCGCGTTATGGATTGGACATCCCCATCCGTGCCATGCCGGAATTGGCCCGGAAAATCGAGAATGTGCACCTACAGATCATCGGGTGGCAAAATGACTATACCCGCGAGCTGCAGGTTCTGGCAGAAGAACTGGGCGTAACGAATCGGGTCGAATTCATCCCGGCCGTACCGGTTGACAAGGTCCCGGAGCTGCTATCAGCCGCTGACCTTGGCATCTATCCGGCCATCAGAGACCAGTACATGGATGTGGCTGTTCCTGAAAAGGTTTTTGAATATTCCCTGATGCGCTTGCCCATTGTCGCCACGCGGTTGACCGTTTTAGAAGAGATGTTTTCAGATAAGGCAATTCTCTATTTTGAATCCAACGTGTTGGATCAGTTCATAGCCCGCGTGATGGAAATCTATACCAACTCAGAGCTGGCAGAGGAACTTATGACCCAGGCCGACCTGGAATACAGCCAGGAGTTCTCCTGGGTAAAAGGCCGTTTGGACTATTTCCGATTGCTGGACGGGTTGACCGGAAAGCGACATAAACTATGCCCGTGATCAGGATTTCGCCGCAAGACCCACGCTGGCTGGACTTCATCCAATCACATCCCAACGCCATGATCTTTCATCATCCCAATTGGATGAAAAATCTGGAAGACACATATCAGTACAAAACATTTGTTGCGGTCCTTGAAGACACCGGAAACAAAATAACAGCTGGTGTTCCCATGGCTGAGGTTAACAGCCGCCTGACCGGGAATCGTTGGGTTTCCTTACCTTTTAGTGATTATTGTATTCCGCTCTCATACCGGGCAGAGGATATTGAAATCCTTACAGATGGTCTTATTAATATTAAACACGAGGCAGGTATCCCGAGAATCGAATTACGATGGGAGTACCCACCCCGCCCTGAGATAACAACATCCAGCCAGAATGTTTTTCATATCGGGTCGTTCCACCGGAAAACGGAAGAGGAATTGTTGGCACAATTCAACAAAAAGGTGCGCTATTCCATCCGCACAACCATCGAACGGGGGGTTCGCGTGGAGGAGGGAACGTCTGAAGACTCCCTGCGAGAATTCTACAGACTGCATTCCTTTACCAGAAGGCGTCACGGGGTTCCGGTTCAACCCTGGAAGTATTTCACAAACCTTGGAAAGAATGTGCTGGAAAAAGGTTTTGGCGGCGTATTACTGGCCTATCTGGGAAAAGATTGTATTGCCGGGCTTGTTTATCTAAAATATGGCCAAACAGTAACAATCAAGTACAGCGCGTCGGGTGATGTAGACTTGACCAATCTTCACCCCAATTACCTGCTAAACTGGGAAACAATTCGTCGCGGCAATGCCGCCGGATACCAGCGATATGACTTTGGGAGAAGCGATATTAATAATTCCGGTCTTCGCAACTTTAAGAATCAGTGGAAATATGAGGAAAAACCACTTACGTATTCCTATCTGGGTTGCGAACCCAGGGAAGAGAGCCGATTTATGGACCTGGCCGCAATTGTGCTCCGCCGTTCTCCCATGTGGGTTTCCCAAATCATCGGGGAACTCCTATACAGGCATGTAGGATGAACAAATCACTCTGGAAAGGTAATCGTCCACAGGACATTTGGCGCTGCGAATCGGATATCCCTGAGGATATCTGGGTGCAGGCTGCAACCGCCGCCTTGCCAGTTCTGGCAGTAGCAGGGATAGATCTATCCTCCGGATTTGACGCCCTACTGGAAACCATTCTGGGGGAGGGACAATTTGGTCCAGACCATTTCCGGATGGGCTTTGCCAAACGGGTCTATTACCGGGTCAAACCCTTTTTCCCCCAACCTCTGGCATGGGTGCTGCGAAAATGGTACAGCAACCCCAATCGACAAAAATTCCCTCTTCAATGGCCGATTGAACCACGGTATGCCCTTTATCTACGAGAGGTCTTACGTCAAGCCATGCTCCTCAGCGGAACAAAGTCCCTTCGGTACATCAACTTCTGGCCGGAAGGCCGGCGTTACGCGCTGATCCTTACCCATGATGTCGAGACTCAGGCAGGACAGGAGAATATCCGGGCTATCGCGGATTTGGAAGAATCGATGGGATTCCGTTCGTCATTCAACTTCATTCCGGAGCGATACACCATAGATAACAACCTGGTGGACGAGCTTAAACGCCGGGGTTTTGAAATCGGAATACACGGGTTAAGACATGACGGAAAACTGTTCCTTTCAAAAAAAGGGTTTGATGAACGCGTCAAACGGATCAATGGTTATCTTGAAACCTACGGCGCAGCCGGATTCCGCTCTCCCCTTACCCACCGTAACCCGGAATGGATGCAGGCATTGGATGTTGAGTACGACTCATCCTTCTTTGACACCGATCCGTATGAACCCATGCCAGGCGGGACAATGAGCATTTATCCGTATTTATTGGGGAAATTTGTTGAGCTTCCCTACACCTTGATGCAGGATTACACTCTGGCTTCCTTCATGCAGCAAGATACCCCGCGATTATGGCTTGAAAAGACCGCCTTCATTGAGCAATACCACGGAATGGCCTTGATCAATTCACACCCTGATTATCTACAGGATACCCGAACACAGTATGTATATACCCGCTTCCTCGAAGAAATGCAGACGAAAGACTCGGTATATCATGCCCTTCCACGGGATACCGCCCGATGGTGGAGAGAACGTTCTGCAGCCAACCCGCGAAATCCGACATACCCGCAGACCATCGGAAGTGTCCATCTTGACGAAAATAACCTGCGATTTGATACGTAGCTAAGAAATGCAGGTAACAGCAACAGGCAATAATCCTGAAATATAACAGAAAGTCCCCAAAAGAGGCAAAAATGAGCGAATTCTACGCGCACCCCACAGCCATTGTTGAAACCGCCCGCATAGGAGCGGGAACCCGTATATGGGCGTATGCCCATGTGATGAACAATGTAACCATCGGCTCGAATTGCAACATCGGCGATCACTGCTTTGTAGAATCTGGTGTAATAGTAGGCAATAATGTGACCATCAAGAACGGGAATATGTTATTTGATGGTGTTGAATTGGAAGAAGGTGTATTCGTTGGACCGCATGTGTTCTTTACAAACGACCTGTATCCACGTTCACCCCGCCTGGAACAATGTAAATATCGGTATGAATCAAGTGATTGGCTTTTCAAAACCAAAGTCTGCCGGGGCGCATCCCTGGGAGCCGGGGCAGTCATTGTGTCCAATAACACCATCGGCGAATTTGCCATGGTGGGGGCTGGTTGCGTGGTCACACATGATATTCCACCCTACGCGCTGGTTGTCGGCAATCCAGCCCGGCAGATTGGCTGGGTTTGCCAGTGCGGTCTGAGATTAAAAGAGGACGGACAAAAAGCCTTTTGCCCGTCCTGTGGAAGACAATACCAGGTTATTGACGGTCGGGTTTCCCCCGTCTAAGACCGCCTTCCTCCCCTTGCCGTTCGGATGACTGCCAGAAGTAAGATGAACGACCCAGAAGCGATCAGGCCAATCAGCAGGTATTTTCCCAACATCTGAGAGACCGGGTTTTCAACCGTCACAGTGCTGACATATTTGGGCACTTCTGTTTTGTCCGTTTGTGTGGCGTTTACACCACCGGTTGGAACAGCTTGCAGAGCAACCTGCGTACCGGTGACACTGGAGCTGGCTATATCCAGGGCAACTGGAACACCTTCAAAAGTAGTCAGAGCTTTGACTGTCTTATTTCCAAAGAAGACCAGGTCTCCCTCTAGTTCAACAAGGTTGAGCGGATTTTGAACCAACCGGTCATACACGAATCTCTGCCCCTCATCATTTGTACCGCTCACCAGGGTCAGTCCCATTGTCGGATCAAACGGTGATGTGATGACCTCCATAACGCCCAGGCTTACTCCAGGCGGAACCTGATAAGCTACATTCCCAACCATCTGTTCAAGCGCGTCTGTCTGATCCACAAATTTTTGCGGCAGGTATTCGTTGATCGTATCAAGCAAACCATTTGTTGACGGTCGGCCAATAACCAGAACATTGTAGCCCGTCATTTCCGTAAGGTCTTCTTCACCTTTTAAACCTACGTGAAAATCGATCGTAGGTAGTCTCAATCCTCCAAAGAGTGATGTAAAGCTCATCAACATATCCAGATCTTTTGTCGTCGGATTTTTAGGCATGGAAACATAGATCGATGGATTGGTTCCCATATAAAAAATGGGGTGTACTATCTTTGATAATTCTTTTGGATCAGTAATAATCGAATGTGGCAAGAGCAACAAACTGGTATCCTGAACATTGATCATGAATGCCCGTGGATTGTACAGACAGGCTTTCAACATATCGCTGGTTGCTTCGATCCGCAAAATATTCAACCAACCCGAACGAATATCGCCCTTGTTGATGGGAATAGTCACTTCCTTTTCCCCGGTTCTCTTGACATCAATCTTAACAAAACCAGCCGGTTGGTCATTGATGTACAATGCCAGTCCTGAGTTGATTTCGTCCAAATTATCCGAGTTGCGGTACTTTAAAATAAGGGCGGTTCCTTCTTCCATTCGCCAATTGCGGGGAATGTAAAATGGGATGTTGATGATATTTGTGCCGGCACCATAATATGTGGTGCTTCTGTAGCCCAGACTCTTAAGGGTAATAATGTTATTAAGTTCGAAAGGAGGTATCTTAAAATTCGAGCCAACAATATACCCCGCTCCAACCTGCCCGATCGGAGGAGATGATAATCCCTTGGCGGCCAGTTGCACACTCTCATCAGAGTTTCCGGTTACGATCATGTATGAATAGTGCGGGTCCATAATACTCGGCATAAGCTGGATCAGACCTTCATTGTCTGCCAGCATGCGATCGGCACTTTTCACATATATTTTATTTCCACTGACCAGGGATGACGGCATTCCGATGCCTGTTCCGCTTCGCCTGTATAGAACATCCCGAAGAAATGCATTGCGCGATGGCGGGCCAATTACCACAATATTCGCCTTGTTCGGGATACCCAATCGGTCTGATTCTCTTACCAACTTATAAGTTGCGAATGACACCGTAGATTTGGTGATGATCGAGGCTGTAGTTGCCGCAGCCGAGAGATCACTACCGTTAAAATTATCGGGAACAATAAAATAAATGATCTCGGATAATGATGAATTCTGAGAAATAGGATTGGGAAAGCGGGATAAGTCCAGCGTTGGGAGCATGAAATCGTAATTTACATTGAAAAAAGAATCTTCGTGCATGGTCAAAAGACCAACATAACCGCAGTAAAAATCGTGCTCATCCACAAATTCAAAGCGGAACGAAAATTCGTTACTCGGATTGGAATTTACCCGATCTGTGACTTGAAGAGGAATATCAAACGTATAATACTGGTCCTTACCAGATACAGGGTTGAAAGTGGCAGCCATAAAATCGTTAACATATATCCTCACCGCCGGCGGATCAAAGGCATAGTAACCACCCAAAAGCTGTGAATCTTCAACCTGGTCATACAGGGTGTAATGCATGGTAAATGAGCTGGTTGCCTTCACCTGCCATTGGTCTGGCAATCGCACATAAAACTCCACTGCCTCTGGAAAATCAAGCACCAATTCAGAATAATCGAGCTGCGATAGGTGTAGTTTGACATTGTCAGTATATTCATTGAAATTGCTCAAAGTCGGATACCGGGTCGGGGTTGGACCGGTGGTAGGGCGGGGAGTTGGAGCTAGTTTCGGCAGAATAGTGCCTGCCATTGTGGGAGTGGGTGGGGGCAGCGTGGCAGCAACCACAGCAGGACTTGTGAATACCAGACCTCCCGTGAAAATGAGAAAAACCAATACCGGAATGACCGATCTGGTTATGGGTCGTTTCCACGTTTTGTTCATGGGATACTTCCTCTCATAATTCCGGCTAACCTCGCTAATGGTCGATCTCTGTGGACTGGAAAGCGTTGACCAATGACTCATCCGCCTTGGACAACAACGCGCGGAAGGTGGAACCATCATCAGGGAAAGAAGCTGTTCCGCACACAACATTCACATCCAGTTGTGCTTTGAAATGTTTTTGAAGCTTTTCCGCAAGGACGGGAAGGTTTTCCGCCGGCGTATCAGGGCATACCAACAAGAGCTTGTTCTTTTCATCCAGCTTTACGATCAGATCTGATTTGCGGATCATGCTTCCCATTAATTTTGTGAATCGGTAATACACATATCGCTGACCGATCCAATCCTGCAAGTCTTTGAGCAGGAAATCGAATGTCGAATCCTTCCCCATAGAATCCACTTCGGAACCAAAGCTTAACATCAAGGTTGAAACCGGGTAGCCAAACCGTCTGCCCCGATAGAATTCATCATCAATGGTTGTCTGATCCGCTGAAATGTCGAGCAATCGATGCTGATTTGATGGCGTAATGAATGATTCGATAAGATTTTCAAGAGTTTCATTCTGTTTGGCAAGATCGTTTACCAATAGTAGCAATGTCAAAAGGCAAAAAACTTCTATGATTAATGATGGGATCAAATTATGGTTTAGCTGTCTGAGGACAGGCAGATTGAACACCGTTAAACCCAAATAAGACACAAATCCCAAAATGGTTGTGATCCACCGAATTCTTTGACCGACAAAAGGTATAAGAAGCAACAATAGGGGAAAAAGCACAAGCAATGGTGGAAAGAAGTATTGAAAGTGGATAATTGCCTGACCATTGACTAGATAGGTCGAACCGTAGAAAAACAACCCGTAAAAAAGTATCAGACCAACAACAGAATAGAGGTATCGTTTCATATTATGTAATATCCATTTGACAGTATTGATGGTATATGATCGCTTCACCCAATCCAATAATAATTGAAATTACGGGAACCCATTCAAGGGTCATTCCGAACGGGTGAAGGTTGGCTCCCAATAAAGCAATAAAAATTCCAATTCCACTCCCCAGAACAAACCCTCTCTGCGGAATGTCTTTGATTAATTTCCAGTTCTTTAACGCATGCCACACATACGCGTTTGAAAACCATAGATACAGAAATAAACCGGGGAGCCCGGTCTTCATGGCAATCCAGAGATTCGAATTATGGGTATATAGCTCGCCGGTAAAACCGGGATAATCATGCTCCAATGTTGGGCGGTACCTTGCACCCAATCCAATGCCCATTATTGGGTTTTTTAATACTTGTGGTATGCCATACTCATATTCAAAGTTACGCCACACGACCGTACTTACTTCGGGGTCAGTGTATTCAGCTAGCTGGGTCAATGTAAGCAAGCGGCTCAATCCGGCATTTATTAAGCTGGCAGCTCGAGACTGCGGCGAATACATAACAATAAAGGAACTCATCCCTACAACGACTATCATGACGATCATTCCCCAGATGTAAACCCGCTGCTTTTCCCTGCGGCCCACAAAGAAAGCCGCAACGAGGAGGGATATGAACACGATCAGCCAGTGGGTGCGGTTGAAAGTTGTTACCAACGCCGACGCGATGACCAGCCATTGCAACAGATCATATATCTTGCTCACCCGGAATTTTTCAATGAACATGGTTATAGTTTTCAAGACCAGCGCGAAGGTAATTAATCCTTCGCCCACCGTTCCCTGAACGCGGGCAACTACCGGACCACCGGTAGAAGAAAATTCATAAATCTTGCCGGATGAGAGGAATGAAACCTGGAATCCCAGCGCGAACTGGATAATGACGAAAACCGAGGCTACCACAGCCAGTAAATAGAACCACCTCAACAGGCTCTTGATCTCGCTTTCCCTCTTGATCAGGTAGATACAACAAAAAGTCAGCAAGTAATAAAGGGCAATCCGAGTTTCAATCACCATATCCCAGCGCGAGCTTCCGCCATAGAAATAACCACGCAGCGTTGTAAAAACCACCCAGATAATGAATGTGAGCAAAGGAACTATCACCGGTGACCGGAAAATCTTGAATTTATGGTCAACCAACAGTCGTGCCGCTATCAATGCCAGCAAACCGACAAGGATCATATCGGTGATCCAGATGTTTATCCCACCAACGCCCAGCCTTGGGAGTTCATCGCCGGAAAGAAAAGTGGAATGGATGAAAAGGAACGCCAGAATGGCATATTGTGGAGACTTTATGGCCAGGATAACCACAAAAAGCGCAACCATCGCAATGGCAATATAGGTCGCCGGAACGTACGCGAATGCCAGGCCAAGCAATACACCAACTACTCCTGCAAGCAGTAGCTGAGTACTATCTTCAACAGCTATTCCCTGGCGTAGTGAGCCCTGGATCATAATTCTCCAACCACCTCATCTAATCGCCGGATCATTTCGATTTCCTGCTTGCCACCTGGAATAATTTCGCCCGTACACCCTGGTCAGTTCTATTTGACACAACCCCGACAATATTCGCATCGACATTCTTTAGATACTTTATCGCACGGGTCAATGCTTCTTGCCGCACCCATCCATGACGCACAACCAGTAGAACGCCATCTGCCAGGCTGGAAAGAACAGCCGGGTCGGTTACCGAAGTAGACGCCGGGGAATCGATTAGAACGATTTCAAAATCTTTCTCCAGCTGTGCGACTACTTCCCGCATCTTATCCGAGTCTAGAATATCCACCGGGTTCGCAACCGATGACCCACTGGGAATAACACTCAGGAAAGTAGACCCGGTTTTGTGTGTCACATCTTCAAGGTTGGCTCGCCCTTCCAACACATCACTTAAACCAATCTGGTTATCAATGTCAAAAAAAGTATGAATCGATGGGAATCGAAGGTTCGCATCCAAAAGGCAGACAGATCGATTTCCCTTTGTCAGATTTAGCGCAAAGTTCACTACAACAGTTGATTTACCATCTCGGGGAACCGGGCTTGTAATCAACAGTGTTTTTAATGTTTTTCGCCCATCGCGGGTGAAGATGTTGGTGCGCATCCGTTGAAATGCTTCATTGTGTATTCTCTTTGTGAATACCACGCCTTTTTTGTTGTCCACATTTCCATCATCAGGGATATTACCAACAACATGCAAATCAGTCAGCGACTCAATCTGCTTATCCGAGTACAGGCGGGTATCCAGATTTTCGAAGATAAAGGCAAGACCAGAGCCACCCAGTAGACCAACGAAAGCAGCCAGTCCAATCAACAGCCAGGGGCTCGCGCTGGAAGGTTCTGACGGCAGCGAGGCAGCTTCGGCGATGTAGACGTTTATCGTAGTATCTGTGCTGATACGCTGGGCACCTTCGGCGATGATGATCTCCGCCAGTTTGTTAGCCGCAAATTGAGCCAGACCTGGGTCAGGATCTTCAGCGGTAATCTCAAACAATTCGGAGTTGGCGATCTGTTCCGCATTTATGGTCGGCATGCGGTCAACAAATTTACTCAGCTGCTGTTTTACTACTTCACCATTGGCGATCTCAACATAAGTACCCAGAAGCCTTTGCCCCAACTCTGTGTTGTAGTCCACATAATCAGCACTGCCCGAACGCGGATTGGTCACCCTGACAATAGTCTTCGCCGTGTACTGACTGGGCATTTGCGACAGAATGGAAGCGACGATTAACATGGTAAAGAAGAATGTCATCAGCACGACCCACCGGCGTCGCAGGAGGATCATAAAGTAATCTGACAATGCGAAGGGTTCTTCTTCGTAAACCGGCGGTTTCGAACTCGAAAGCGGCTCAGTCGCCGGTAAAGATAGCAATGATGTTAAGGGAACAGTCGGCTGAGTTTCAATGGAGGTTTTTTCGATAACTGGTTCTCCAGCCGCGGCAGGTGTTGGCACTGGGGGAGCAGCAATTTCTTCTATAACCTGATTAAATCCGCTCCACCCAATAAACTCATTCTTACTGTTAACCTGTGGGGCCAGATTCAGATTGACAACTACATGTTTGCCATCCGCGTGTTCATACGAGACAACAATATTCCCACCTTCATTGGATTCGGCGATGTACTTTCCCAGCTCACAGGAGCTGTCATTGGTTAACCGGAATGTGATGAGTGATTTATTGATAAATTCATTTGGCGTAATCCCCAGGCAATCAAAGACTTCATCAGAGCATGTAAGGAATTTCCCTTTGGCATCGCACTTCCATGACCAGCCGGGAAACTCGACACTGGTTTGAACTAACTCTGTATCATTACCAGATATATCAATGGCGCCAACGATCTTATCTATCCGCTTGTCTAACTTCACTTTCAGACTGGACATGATCTAACACCTCCTTGGCAACCTGACGATATTGTTCTGATGAAATAGCTTTGGGCGAATAATTAATGATCGGAATCCCTGCGATTTGACTTTCCCGCAACTTACTGTTTGTAAAAATTACTGTCTGGAAAAGTTTATCTTTCAAAGAATCAGACAGTTTCTCATACATCATCGTGTGTGTCATTACACCTTTACTGAACATCGTAACTAGAATCCGATATGTCAGGCCCGGGTTATATTTTTTCTGTATTTGGGTAATCCAATTTACTGTCCGTCCCACGGCAACCATCGAATACGCATCAGGGAGTGAAGGGATTATCACCAAATCAGCCGCTACAATGGCATTCATCGTAAGGGCACCCAATAGTGGAGGGCAATCAATGATCACATAATCAAAGAAAAACGTAAGTTCCTGCAGACAATTTTTTATTGTCTTGTAGTACTTTTTATGTATGGGAAGGTACTGTTCCGCCAAAATAATCCGTTTCCCGGAAGTAATATAGAAAAGGTCTTTGAAAGCGGTTTTGCGAATGGCTTTTGATATGGGAACCTTGTCCAGCAGAACATCATCCATACCATACATGTGCTCATGATTATTGCTATTGAATGACACCTGCACATGTTCTTGAGGATCAATATCAATAATCAGAACTCTTTTATTAAGCTCAACAAGAGCGGATCCAAGCGAGATCGCTGTTGTTGTTTTTCCCACCCCTCCTTTCCCCTGTGAGATTGAGATTACATACATCGTTTCAGTCCGATCGTGTAAGAGAAAAAATCTAGGAGCCAGTAAATTTCAACAGGCCATCGACAACATATTTAACCATTTCGTCACTCAATTCTGCGAACATAGGCAAGGAGACAATTTTCTGACTCTGGGTTTCGGTAAGAGGAAAATCACCCGTTTTGTAACCCAGATCTTTGTAGGCTCCCTGCAAATGAATGGGTATCGGGTAATGGATACCTGTGTAAATGCCCATTCCAGAGAGGAATTTCATCAACATATCACGCTGTTCTGTTTGAATGACATACAAATGCCAGATTGGCTCAGCATATGCAGGAACTATAGGAGTTACATATTTCGTGCCAGAGAGAAGCTTTGAATAATAATCCGCATGGTCGCGCCGGGCTTGATTCCACGAGTCGATGTAGCGCAATTTGACACGAAGAATGGCCGCCTGCATGGAATCGAGTCGACGGTTGTACCCAAGTTCGTCATGATGATATTTTTCCGATTGCCCATAATCCCGCAAGCGATGCAATTTCGCGAGTATTTTCTCGTCATTGGTGGTGATCCCGCCGCCATCGCCGTATGCACCAAGATTCTTTCCCGGATAGAAACTGAAAGCAGACGCGATACCCATTGAGCCAGCGCGTTTGCCTTTGTACCGTGCGCCGTGTGCCTGGCAGGCATCTTCAACCACAAACAGTCCGTGTTTTTTCGCAATATCTAAAATCGGGTCCATATCAGCCGTTTGCCCGTACAGATGAACGGGCATAATGGCTTTTGTTCGCGGAGTGATGGCTGCCTCTATCCTGGTAACATCAATGTTGTAAGTCTTCGCTTCCGGTTCCACAAATACCGGTTTGGCACCGGTGAAAGAAACACCCAAAGCCGTGGCAATAAATGTATTAGCCGGGATGATCACTTCATCACCGGGGCCGATTTCAAGCGCGCGCATGATCAATTCAATGGCCGAAGTGCCAGAATCAACACCCACGGCGTATTTTGTTTCGCAAAACTGCGCAAATTCCTCTTCAAATTTCCGGACTTCGGGTCCCAGAATGAAGGCGGTATTCTGAATCACCGAAGCGATAGCCGCATCTACCTCAGTTTTAATGGTCTGATATTGAGCGGCAAGATCTACAAACGAGACTTTATTGATTTCTGTGTTGGCCATTTTTCCTATCCTATCTTTACCGGAACTCCATCCTGCTTGATGGACATGTCGATCGCTTCCAGTACTCTGATCACATCCGCGCCGCTTTTTCCATCGGTTATCGGGCGCTTTCCATGCTCCGCACAATCCATGAAATGCAGAACCTGGTTCTTGAGCGGTTCTCCGTACGAGATCGTTGGAACTACAATATCACCATCGCGCAGAGAGAATTGATAATCCACATAGTTGAAATTCGGTAACGATGATGCCGGAATGCCTTTCTTATATATGGTTACTTTTTCCTGTGAGACCATATCATTAAAAACTACCCGTTGGTCACTTCCGATCACAACCAGTTCGCGAACCTTGTGTGGGTCGGCCCAACTAACGTGGATGTTCGCTTTCTTCCCGTTGGGGTAATTCAGAACAATAAAACCTGCATCAACCCTGGTGCTATGGAATGCGCTGCCGACCGCGCTCACCCATTCCGGTCGATCGCCCATAAAGAAATTAAAAATCGAAATATCGTGCGGCGCAAGGTCCCATATAGCGTTTACATCATCCCGGATGGGTCCAAGATTGGTACGCCTGGCGTACATATAATAGACCCGGCCTACCTGGCCGGAGTCTATGTAATTCTTTACTTCCTGAATACCTGCATTAAAGAGGAAGGTATGTCCAACCATCAATACTTTATTGTTTAAATCTGCGACCTTTATTAATTCTTCAGCATCGTTGACAGAGGTGGTAATGGGTTTCTCGACCAGAATATGCTTACCAGCTTCCAGTAAACGTTTGGTGATGGCGAAATGCCCTGACGGATTGGTGCAAACAATTGCAGCGTCAAACTTGCACTCCCTGACCATTGTGTCAAGATCATCAAAAAACGGGGCGTCGTGATTGATCTTGGCAGCTTCTTCTTTACGGGAAGGAGATTGATCACAGATACCTGCCAGGTTAGCGCCCGGTAATTGTGATAACAAGCGGACATAA
The DNA here is from genome assembly GCA_012515195.1 of Leptolinea sp. Lineage (GTDB taxonomy): Bacteria > Chloroflexota > Anaerolineae > Anaerolineales > Anaerolineaceae > Leptolinea. The sequence continues at coordinate 15,144 of JAAYYW010000128.1, read as the reverse complement.
TTCCTTCCCCAATAACCGCATCCAATAACGGCAACATCGATGAGTTTTTCCATGGATCTCCTGTTTTTAAGAATACCGTAGGATTTTCGTTGGATTCATTTTCGATTATACAAGATTACCACATTAAAATCGAATGGAAAAAATAAAAAAATCAATTGAGGTTTGCCACATATTTAAAGGATAATGTTCCTGAAATATATGAGATTTATCCGAGACAACGGCAAACGTTTTGAATTATTTACTTCTGTGTGTAAATTATACGCCTGTTTATTTGTGGAAATTGTAAAAAACCATGAATTAAGTTGTTTTTGCGCTCAATTTATTTCTTCTTTCCTTTTAATATAATCTGGTTCAGAATGTAAATAAGTTCTTACAGGCTTTTCGAAACAGTTCTACTCCCGGTTGTCACCTGATCAATAGAACCTTCAATAGATTTGAATATCCATTGTGAACTTTTTTGCTTCAACCGGGAAAGCTGTAAAATTGGGTTATGGTCTTGAATTTGAAGCCGATAATAGCTATAACGATATACCTTGAATTACCATGCCAAATTTGCCCGCCACTATTTCACCAACACACATACCCGGAATACTCTGCCAGTTAACACGCCTGGTAATGTTCCGTGGTCTGACAGTGGTTATGATGACCGTTGTGCTAAGCGGCTGTATGTCACAAGAGGTTATTGAACGAGCCTGTTACCAAACGCTATCCGCCTCTACACCGGTTTGTTTTTGCCCGGATAATCAGAGCACCTTGCCCCCCATTGAGACCGAAGCGCCACCCACCCTTCAGCCATCGACTGGGGAAAATTTATCTGAAAATTCCTTCCCGTCGCAACCATCTGGAAACATGATATTCATGGCCGATTTCGAATCCGGCGACTTCTCCATGTTTGAAGGCAATGACGCCGAGTTTTTTGGCAAGGGGGTCTATTTCAATCACTCGATTGTTACACAACCCGCCATTGGAAATTTTGCCGCGTCGCTCTCCATTGGTTCGGGCAACACTACGGCAGCATATTTCTTTACATACCGGGTGCCTTCAACTCCGTTGGGTATCTATTCAGCTGATTTCTATATCCCCGGGAATATCCTTACCGGCAATTGGTGGAATGTATGGCAATGGAAGAGTGAAGATAACGGGTATGAAATTCCAGTGATAAGTTTGAATATTCTAAATCGCGGAGCCGCGTTGTATGCCAATCTTTTCTATTCCCCGAACGGAGATGCGGATACGCCATCTGAACATATCCCACAATCCAATCCCATACCATTCCCAACAGACCGTTGGGTCAATATTACAGGCTACTTCATGGCAAGCAGTGATGAAACAGGTTATGTTGAGATATACCAGGACGGAACAAAGATCTTTGATATCAGGAATATCGCGACCAAACCGGGCGGAAAAAACGTTTTCTGGAGTGTCAACAGTTATGCCGACCGTATTGCGCCCGATCCGGCGACCATCTATGTCGACAATATCAGCATTTATGAATCCCGTTAGGCATCAAGGCTCAAAGGCGTCAGCATCCTTTGGAACCCCCCGATTCGATCGTATTATCAGAGTCGGTGAGGCAAATCCAGTCAAAAATCAATGTGTGGTAATATTCAGCCGTGAAAATCGATAGAAGAAATTCCATTTATGGATTGCGTGATTTTTTTCTTAAGCGGACAGCCGACATCGGCCTGATCTTGATAGCCTTACCAGTTCTCATTCCCCTCTTTTCCCTTATTGCCATCGCAATCAAACTTGATTCAAAGGGCTCTGTTTTTTTTAAACAAAAACGCGCCGGCATCGATTGCATCCCTTTCTATTGCTATAAATTCCGGACCATGCAGGCCAATGCAGACGAATCGATACACAAAAAACACATCAAAGATTACATCTCCGGCAAAGTAGACATAAGAACCGATGTGAAATTGCTCAATGACCGCAGGGTGACGCGAATGGGAAAGCTGCTGCGAAAAACAAGCCTGGATGAGCTTCCTCAGTTGATCAATGTCGTAAAGGGCGAGATGAGCATTGTTGGACCACGGCCGCTCCCCATGTATGAAGTGGAAGAATTCAGCCTGTGGCACAACGAACGATTTCTGGCATTCCCGGGAATCACAGGTTACTGGCAGGTCAACGGCAGGGGGCGGGTGGCTTTTGATGACCAGCTTCGCATGGATATCCGCTATATTCGTAACTGGTCGATCTGGTTGGATTTGAAACTCATTATTCTCACAATTCCTGCGGTGATCTTTGCCAAAGGCGCCGGATAATACGGTCACCTACAAATCGGCTGCGCTCTTATTTATACGTGCTGCCTCCCGTGCTGTTTCATAACCGGTCTTACATTAAAGAACTATCACTACCTTGATTTATCTATAAAGGAATATGTCGAAATCCTCTCTTTCCCATTTTTTTAGTAATGTCCTTTCGTCCGGCCTGGGGAAAGTGTCGACCGTGGTATTCGGTATTCTTTGCATGCTCGTCTATGCCCGGTGGATGTCACAGGAAGAATACGGTGGGTTTGTCCTACTACAGGTATTGATAAGCCTGGGGTTGTCTTTCGGCGAGCTTGGAATGGATACCGTCACAACCCGTTTCATTGCCGGTACAGAAGATATACGCGAACGCCGGAAGATTATCAACACCGGTATTATCTTCAGGGCTTTAAGCATGGTGCTGATCTGTATTTTGATCTTTCTTTTTGATGATAATCTCTATCAGTTAATGGGTGGCAAAGTTCCTCAGCTTTTGTTGCTGTATCTTCCGGCATTTCTCTTCGTTGAAGGCTTGCTCGATTATTATGCGTACATTCTGCAGGGATTGTTAAAATTCAAATCTCTGGCGATCATCAATTTTACCTATGGTCTCACCAGCCTCATTTTGACAGTCATCCTGGTAATTCCATTGGATATGGGCGCGCACGGTTTGGTCTGGGCCAGATTAGTCCCCAATATCCTTTGTCTCATAATTTCCATTATGGCCGTTCAATCCGGGTTCAGATTTGAATTTGACCTGGAATGGTTCAAACGCTTGTTCAAATTTGGTCTGCCCCTTTATGGGAATAAGCTCCTGGCTTTTGCCTACAGTCGGGCTGATACTCTTGTGATTGGCTATTTCTTCGGTCCGGCCGAAATTGCCATCTATGAATTCGCGCGGCGGATTCCCGAAAGTATTGAAATGTTGTACACGTCTTTCATCGAAGTATTCTTCCCGTATATTACCAATCTATTTTCTTCCAAACAATTCGAAAGAATTTCCAATATGGTCAACCATGCAAACCGGCTGACAGCATTCCTGGGAGGTTTGGCTGTTATTCTTTCATTCGGGTTGGGGGATTGGTTCTTTCGAGTATTCTTTTCCGAACAGTATCTTCCCAGCGTGCCGCCATTCATCGCCCTGATGGTCGTTCTGATCTTTATTGCCCTTGATTCGAATATGGGCTACACTCTGGTTGCCATTGGTGAACAGGAAAAGCCGTTGTTCATTAATATCATCCGGTTTGGAATTGTTCTCGGAAGTTACTTTATCCTGATCCCCATGTTCCAGGTTGTTGGCGCGGTCATCGCATCATTGATCGGTCTGGCGGTCGTCAACCCTTTGAACGTGTTTTTTCTGAGACGAAAACAAGTAGAGGTCAGCATAAGCGCTTATGTCAAGCCATTGTTCCTGCTTTCCCTCGGACTGGCTCTGTACTTTGTGTATGAAAGCAACATCATCATTGATCTGGTGTTTCTCGTTATGTTCACTGTTATCAGCTTTAATTCCGGCATTCTCCGGAGAGAAGACTTACAGCTTTTCCAGGCTGAAGCTGGAAAACTGATTACACGTTTTAATAGAAGATTTTCTCATGAATAATCCAACAATCAAAGACCGCGTAAATAATTATTTATATGAAAAGCAATTATCCCGGTTCGCCAGACCATTTGCCGCCTATCTGGGACAGATCCTTATGTTCCACCGCATAGTACAGCCTGATGGCGGTCAACGGTTGCCGGAAAACCAGCTTTATGAAGTAACTCCTCAGATCCTGCGAGATGTGATCAAATTTTACCGTCAACAGGGCTTTGATTTTATCAGCCTTGATGAGATGATGGATCGAATAAATGGAAAAAAATCGGCTAATCGGTTTGTCTCATTCACGTTTGATGATGGATATACCGACACGTTGACTACGGCTATGCCTGTCCTGCAAGAAGAGAATATCCCGTTTTGTATGTATGTCACCACAGATTTCCCTGACCGCAAAGCCATGTTCTGGTGGGATATTCTAGAAGAGACGCTCGTCAAACATGAAGAAGTGTCATTCGCGCTCGATGACAAAGACTACTGCATCTCCACCCGGACATTGGATGAAAAAAGAAAGGCATTCCAGACGATCTGTTCCCTGGTGATGAAATCGCCAGTCGGGGTTTCAGCCGCATGGCGTGCTGTTTTCTCTCTGTTCCATGTGGATTATTCTGCTTACACCGAACGGTTGACACTTTCCTGGGACCAGATCATTGAAATGAGCCGCAATCCGCTGGTAACCATCGGCGCGCACACATGCTCGCACCCACCTCTGGCTGGTTTATCTGAAGAGGAAGCCCGAGATGAGATGGGGAAATCCATGGAAATCATCCGGCAGAAAATCGGTCTGGATGTTGTCCATTTTTCCTATCCCTATGGATCAAAATTGGACGTTACAGACCGTGAAGCCCGGTTGGCTGCCAGGCTTGGATTTCATTCTGCCGTGACGACTGAAACCGGCAACGTATACCAGAATCACCACAAAAAGGCTATGCTCCTGCCCCGTTTAAATGTCAATCGCGATACCTGGCGGCGTGATTTAAAACTGGCGGTAGATGGCTGCCTGGCACAGACTCTCAACAGGTCATAATCTTCTGCTATTTTCATTTCACAACCGGTTTGCTTAAAACCTTCCAAGTGGAGGTTTTTTTTTGAGTATTTAAAGAAGACAGGCAGCGGATGTATCCCCCGGCCGCTGCCTGATCTCCCCAAACAACCCAAATCTATCCTATGATGAGGACGATTTTTTACCCATTTGCTGGAACACCATTTGAATTCCGATAAAGAACAGAGTGAGAACACCAACACCAATGCGTGTCCACCAGGAACTCAAAGTTCCATTAAACTGCAATACACTTATGATCGTGCCTTCGATCAGCACACCAAACAACGTACCGATCACATTTCCCATACCGCCGGTTAACACGGTACCACCCATGACCACTGAGGCGATGGCATCCATTTCCATGGCGAAGGCGTATTGCCCATACCCGGATAGCAGCGCCATGCTAAAAACAATGCCTCCCAATGCGGAGCAGAATCCGCTGAATGCATAAACCATAATCCGGGTTCGTTCCACAGGAAGACCCATGAGCCGTGCCGACTGCTCATTATTGCCAATGGCATACATGGTGCGCCCAAAACGGGTGTATTTCGCGATATATATGGCGATCAAGAACATAACTAAAGCAACAATCGAGTAAAGATACACATAGGTTTTTCCCAGGCCAGGTATCAAGACTTTTTGAAAGGCAAGGGCTTTGTACACAGGATCCGTGATCGTTACAGATGTCAGGCTGATTATGTAAGCCATTCCACGGCAGAAGAACATTCCCATCAGGGTTACCACAAAGGCTTCCACTTTAAGTTTGTAGATAATAAACCCCTGAAGGGCTCCGAACGCGATACCCATCAGGATCATCAAAGGCATGATGATGTACGGGCTGACCCCGAGATTTAGCAAGGTGGCTGTGGCAACCGTGGTCAAAGCCAACATTCCGGCCACAGACAGGTCTATACCATTTGAGATAACAACAAACGTCATACCGATGGATAAGAGCAACAGGCTGGCATTATTAACGAACAGGTTGAAAAACACCTGTGGTTTCTGCATGGCCGGATAAAGCTGCCCTGAGATGAAATAACCAATGGTAAAGATGATGATAGTGAATAAGAGGGGACCATTATTCAGGAGGAAGAGTTTAGTTCGATTCCACATGGCTTCCACCTTTCTGTGCGCCAAAGCGGTTGAGCAGAGTCTTTAACTGGTCTGAGTAGAGCAGGATAACGATCATAACGAGTACGGCTTTGGCAGCTAGCAGCGTGTTCGCCGGAATACCAATGGTGTACATGCTCAGAGTGAACGTCCAGATGATCATGGCGCCCAGGATACTGGAAGCCAGTGAGAAACGGCCGCCCGCCATCAGTGTTCCACCGATAACCACTGAGAGGATGGCATCCAACTCATAATTCAGACCGATATTGTTCGCGTCGCAGCTATGAACATATGAACTGAGGATCAGTCCTGCAATGGAACCGCAAAAACCGCAGAAAGTATAAGCGAACAGCTTTACGTTCTTCTCACTGATACCACTGTAGTGGGTGGATTTGGCGTTGATGCCTACCGATTCAATGAACAGACCAATGGATGTTTTGCGCACCAGCAGCCACCCGATGAGGAAAACCAGTGCCACGATATAAATGGAAACCGGAAGGCCGAAGATGAAGCCGTTGCCAAACCAGAAATATGGTGTGTAGTAAATGGTCATGATCTGACCGTTAGTGATGAGCTGGGCAATACCACGTCCCGCTACCATCAAGATCAGTGTGGCAACCATGGGTTGGATACGCACACGGGAAACCAGGAAGCCATTCCACAGACCGCACAATGTTCCTGCCGCGATATCGGCCAGTACGATCAACGGGAGCGGAGTGTTGGTGGTGTTCGCGGTAAGGATCTCCACATCGATCAGTTTATCGCCCAACGCCGGGTTGATGAGAACCGCACCCATGGCAGCTGAAATGGCGATTACCGCACCCACCGATAGGTCAACACCGCCCGTGGCGATGACCAGGGTCATACCAATGGCAACGATTGCCAGGGGGGCTCCGTTATTCAATACATCGATGAGATTTCCATAGAGGTGGCCGTTAAGAATACCGATCTTGAAAAAACTGGGAGCATAGAACGCATCAAATATAAGGATGATCGCCAAAGCAACCAGCGGCCAAAACAGACGGCTGTGACGAAAATTGTCAAAAAAATTAGTCTTCTTCTTCATATATTACCTGCCATGGTATGCATAATGGTCTGGTCATCCACCTCGGCGCCATATTCTGCCACCAGTTTGTGATCACGCAGAACCAGAACCCGGTGGCTGCAACGCAGAACCTCTTCGAGCTCGGATGAGATGAAAATGCAAGATTTGCCTTCATCAGCCAGGTCCAGCACCAATTTTTGGATCTCTGTCTTCGCGCCCACATCAATACCGCGGGTCGGTTCATCAAGGATCAGAACCTGTGGATTGGTAGCCAGCCAGCGAGCCAGGATAACCTTCTGCTGATTGCCACCGCTCAAATTCTTCACCAGCTGGTCGGGGGATGGCGTTACGATCCCCAGTAACTTGATGTATTTATCCGCGATCTCATATTGTTTCTGGATTGATAAGTATTTAAACCATCCAAGCCTGGCCTGTAATGCCAGGATAATATTCTCACGTATGGTCAGATCGCCTACAATACCTTCCGCTTTACGATCTTCAGGGCAAAGAGCAACACCTCGTTTTAGCGAATCAAGAGGTGAAAAATTCTTCACCTTATTTCCATTAATGATCAGGTCACCGGTGTCAGGTGATTGAATACCAAAAATCAAATGAGCCAGTTCAGTGCGTCCAGACCCTAAAAGACCGGCGATACCCACAACCTCGTTCTCCATTAATTCCATATCGATCGGCTCAAAAATGTCCGTCTTACCCATGGAATTGGCTTCCAGTACCGGGGTTCCTTTTAAATCCTTCTCTATCTTATGTTTTCCTTTGGAAAGATCATCAAGGTCGGTGAGGCTGCGGCCAAGCATATTGGCGATCAGATTGACCCGGGGAAGAGATGATGTTTCAAAAGTGCCTACAAACTTACCATTACGGAATACCGTAATGCGGTCGGTGATCTCGTATACCTGGTCGAGGAAGTGTGTAATGAAGATGATGCCAAGCCCTTCACTCTTCAGTTTACGCATCACCTCGAAGAGGTTTCTTGTCTCCTGCGCATCGAGGCTTGACGTAGGTTCGTCCAGGATCAACACTTTGGCATTTTCAAATTCCAGGGAACGGGTGATGGCCACCATTTGCTGAATGGCTACCGAATAGTTTCCCAGGGGTTTGGAAACGTCAATCTTCACTCCGAGTTTCATCAAAGACTTCTCGGCCAATTCATTCATCTTTTTCCAGCTGATATTTCCCAGGAAGCCTTTGGGTTCATGCCCAAGCATAATATTTTCTGCAACAGAGATATTCGTGCACAGGTTAATTTCCTGGTACACCGTACTCAAACCAATTTCCTGGGCTTGCTGAGGAGAGTTTACATCGATCTTATTACCGTCAAATTCAATATAACCGGCATCGGGCTTTTCCACGCCGGTCAAGACTTTGATAAGCGTTGACTTACCAGCCCCATTTTCGCCGATCAGCGCGTGGATCTCTCCCTTTCGAAGGGAAAAGTCGACATTCTCAAGGGCGAGCACACCAGGAAAAGATTTGGTGATGCCTTTAGCGATTAAAATATTAGGTGTTTCTTCCATATCGTCTGCCTTTTTTGGAGCTGTTTGAATAATAGTGCAGGAGAATAATGTGGAGCTTTCTTGAAGAGAAGCGGTGTTGAAACAACGCCGCTTCTCTCTTTATGCAAAATTACATTGGTATTAGCTTACAACTGCGTGGTGCAACGATTTAGTACTTGCGGCCAGGAAGCAGTTCGGCAGCCTGTTCGGCGTAGTAGACTTCTTCGATGGTGATTGTTTCAGCTTCGAAGGGTTTGCCGTTGAGGATATTCAGAGCCAGTTCCATGGTCTGGGGTCCGAGGAGGGGATTGCATTCCACGTCGACCTGGATCCAACCATCAGCCATAGCCTGGAAACCACCGCGGGTACCGTCAACAGAGACAACTTTGATATCGCCAGGATTGAGGCCGGCAGCTTTCATAGCTTCGATGGCGCCAATGGCCATGTCATCATTGTGGATGAAAGCACCCTTGATTTCGTCGCCGTATTTCTTGAGGAAGGCTTCCATAACGGGTTTGCCTTCGGCACGGGTGAAGTTACCGGTCTGGGAATCGATGATCTCGATGTTGGAGGCCAGGGTCTTGCGGAAACCTTCGGCACGGCCAACTGCAGCGCCGGAGCCGGTGGTACCGGAGAGTTCAACGATCTTGCCACCTTCGGGCAGCAGTTTCGACATTTCAGTACCAGCTTTTTCGCCTTCCAGAACCATGTCGGAGCCGATGTGGGCAGCGTACAGGGATTTGTCAGCGGAAACGGAGCGGTCAACAATGATCACGGGGATTCCGGCATCTTTGGCTTCGGTCAGGACGGCTTCGAAACCATCTTCTACTACAGGAGGCAGGGCAATGATATCCACACCCTGGGCAATGCAGGCGCGCATAGCGGAGATCTGATTTTCCTGTTTCTGCTGGGCATCGGAGAAGATCAGGCGAACGCCGAGTTCACCGGCAGTCTCTTTAAAGGAAGCGGTGTTGGCGGTGCGCCAGTCGGATTCAGCGCCCAACTGCGGGTAGCACATGGTCATGTTGCTGTAGGTGAATTCCTTGGGTGCTTCCTCAGCAGCGGCCGGAGCGGCCGGTTCGGCAGCAGCCGGTTCAGCAGGTGCAGCGGCGGGCGCGGGTGTGGCAGGTGCCGCACAGGCAACCATGGCAAACACGAGGACCATCAACAATGCGATATTCGATACGACTTTCAAGACTTTCATCCCATTTCTCCTTCATAGTTTTCATACAACGAATTTAGTATAGCTTGTGCTGTATTGTCTATCTTCGTATATCTCTTATTGTTCTCCTCCTCCTGAGTTTTTTTGGTTCTCTCAGAAAACCATTGTCCGCGATTTTTTTACAAATTCTTCCAAATTTGATCGACAGACATTCGAATGACCGTTGGCAAATTATCTGCCCTGGTCGGGGGAAGCAAGTTATGCGTGAATCACCCACAAAAAGAACCTTGGCGAAGCCCGGGTAATTCCTTATTGTCCATACCTGTAAAATTTACCGTTAGGGGGTGCTCCTGGCCCTGAGATCTTGCCAAAAGCTGGAGAGCACTCGATAACGTTCCCGTTATCGTTCACATTGAGATATTAGCAAAGTAAACCACCAATGTCAAGTGGATTCTTGAAAATACCTGACCTTTGTAACATTTTTCATGACGATAATCACTTTCTTTTGGTATTTATTGTTATTTTCTGTTTTATTTGCTACAAATTACATAGATTCTTCGTGTTTTTTTGTCATTTTTTGCGCTCTCTAACTATTCCAGAGGGCCGTTGGATTACGGCCTATGGTAAGATTGCTTGACAAACACATTTCTATTTGCTACGATGTTATCGTTCCCGATACCGATACCGGGAATCATTGGCGGAAAGGGTTTGGATTTTGTACTTCAACAAACGTCCCACCATCAAAGAAGTCGCTCAGGCTGCTGGAGTATCCACCCAGACCGTATCTCGTGTTATCAACGATCGGCCTGATGTGGCCGAAGAAACCCGGATCAAGGTAAACCAGGTAATCGAAGAACTGGGTTATCAACCCAGTGCCCTGGCGCGTAGTTTGATCCAACAACGCAGTTACTCGCTGGGTGTTGTTACGGCCGGTTTGAAATTTATGGGCCCCTCCCGCACACTCAATGGTATTACATTTCAATCTGAGAAAATGGGTTATTCCCTCTTGTTAAAGGAACTTCCCCGTTTTGACACTGAATACATAAAACCCCTGCTTCAAAATCTACTGGCGCATCACGTGGATGGTATTCTTTGGGCTGTGCCGGAAGTTGGCGACAACCGTGCCTGGATCCACACTGAACTCTCAGACCTTCCGGTACCAATCGTTTTCTTAACCATGGAAAATCAGCCGGGATTAACGATCATCAGTTTTGACAATTTCCTGGCGGGAAGGATGGCCACAGAACATCTCCTCCGTCAGGGCTACCGGCACATTGGACATATCTCCGGCCCCCTGGATTGGTGGGAAAGCCGCCAACGAAAAGCAGGTTGGAAAGCCGCCCTTTACGCAGCAGGGATTGAGGGACTTGAATCTCATTGCGCTGAAGGCAATTGGTCTTCTTCCAGCGGTGAAGTTGCCTTCAAACAATTGCTAAACCAATACCCTGAAATAGACGCTGTCTTTGTTGGTAATGATCAGATGGCCGCTCCAGTTGTTCAAATTTCCTACCAGGGAGACATAGCAATTCCGCAACAGCTCGGTGTGGTAGGCGTGGATGGGCTGCCCGAAGCGGCTTATTATCAATCACCATTAACAACGATCGTTCTCGACCAGTACCTTTTGGGGTGCACAGCCGTGGATGAAATAGTCCACTCCATTGAACGGTCCCGTGTCCAATCTGACCACGAAAGCCAACGCACGATCATTCTCAGCCCTGAACTGTTGGTCAGAGAAAGTTCAAACAGGGCCAGAATACTGGAGCCTGAAACCTCATGAAGCAATGGGGTTTGCGAAAACCGCGGACTCCCCGTAGCCAGAATACTGCCATTCCCGCGGCCATCAGGAATGGTATTTTTCTACGGGTGATCCGGAGGAGGCTTCCCGGTAGTTTTGTTTGGCAATCCTCTCCCACCCTGTTATCTTCATTCGCTTCCAATTCCCATACATATCCATCTACATCTCGATGTCAACAACTTATTAAACACAAATTACCTTCCTGCCCGGAAGGTTTAATCCATTCTTTTTTGTCCAGGAGGGGTTATGCCCAGTAAATACGCAATTGGAGTTGATTTTGGCTCAGAATCAGGCCGGGCTGTGTTAATTGATGTAAGCAACGGGAAAGAGATAGCCTCATCGGTTTACCCATATTCAAATTCTGTCATCGATGAGAAATTACCCGGCACAGACATCCGTCTTGACCTTGACTGGGCTCTTCAGGACCCGGACGATTATATTCGCACCTTCCAGAACACCATCCCGGCTGTGTTGCGCGAATCCGGTGTCAAACCGGAAGATGTGATCGGGCTCGGTATTGATTTCACCGCCTGTACCATGCTGCCGGTAAAGGCTGATGGTACCCCACTCTGCACACTGCCGGAGTATCGGAAGAATCCGCATTCATGGGTCAAGTTGTGGAAACACCACGCCGCCCAGCCTGAAGCCGATAAGATCAACGAGACCGCCCGTGCGATGAACGAGAACTGGTTGGACCGGTATGGCGGAAAGATCTCTTCAGAATGGTTTTTCTCCAAAGTCTTACAGATCGCCAATGAAGACCCTTCCATTTATAAAGCCGCTGACCGGATGATTGAAGCCGCCGATTGGGTGGTATGGCGGTTGACCGGAATAGAAACCCGGAATTCCTGCACGGCAGGATACAAAGCTATCTGGTCAAAACGCGATGGTTTCCCGTCAAAAGCGTTCTTTAAAGCCTTGAATCCCCTCATCGAGAATGTGGTGGAAGAAAAGATGACCAAAGACATCGTTCCCATCGGTCAAAAAGCCGGCGGGTTGAGCGATGAAGCAGCCAAATGGACCGGCCTGCTGGCTGGTACTGCCGTGGCCGTGGCCAACGTGGACGCCCACGTGGCTGTCCCGGCGGCAACAGTCACCAAACCTGGAACCATGGTGATGATCATGGGAACCTCTACCTGCGATATGGTACTGGGCACCGAAGAACACATTGTTCCGGGCATGTGCGGTTACGTGGAAGATGGCATCATTCCGGGTTACTTTGGTTATGAAGCCGGACAATCCTGTGTGGGTGATCACTTCGCCTGGTTCGTGGACAATTGTGTCCCGGCCTCGTACAAGCAGGAAGCCGCCGATCGAAATCTAAACATTCACAAGCTGTTGGAAGAAAAAGCTTCAAAACTAAAACCCGGCGAGAGCGGCCTATTGGCTCTGGATTGGTGGAACGGCAACCGCTCTGTTCTGGTGGATGTGAATCTGACCGGTATGATGCTGGGGATGACCCTAGCCACCAAACCGGAAGAGATCTACCGCGCTCTCATCGAAGCCACAGCCTACGGCAAGCGGATCATCATCGAAACATTCCAGAAGAATGGTGTACCGATCAATGAACTGGTAACGTGCGGCGGATTACCCGAGAAAAATCCCATGCTGATGCAAATCTACGCGGATGTCATTGGTGTTCCGCTTAAGCTTAGCGCATCCAAACAGACGCCCGCGTTGGGCTCTGCCATGTTCGGAGCGGTGGCCGCCGGTAAAGCGGCCGGAGGTTATGACAGTATTGTGGACGCCGCAAAAGCCATGGCTGCCATCAAAGATATTGTTTACAAACCCAATCCCGAAAATCAAAAAATCTACGAAAAACTGTACCAGGAATATGTACTGCTTCATGACTATTTCGGCCGCGGAGCCAATGATGTCATGAAACGCCTGAAAGCCATTAAGGTCAGCACACGCTGACAGTACCGGAGTTTATATCATGCTAGAGAATTTGAAAGAAGAACTTGTAAAGCTGCACTTGAAACTGGTGGAAAATCATCTGGTTGTATGGACGGGCGGAAATGTTTCAGCCCGCGACCCTGAAAGCGGCCTGGTAGTCATCAAGGCATCGGGGGTGCCTTATGAGGGTATGGGTCCGGAACACATGGTCGTTGTAAACCTGGATGGAAAAGTTGTTGAAGGTAATCTAAAACCATCGTCAGATGTATTCAGTCACCTGTATATTTACAAACATCGCGATGATGTCAATGGCGTTGTGCATACCCATTCCAATTACGCCACAGCTTTTGCCGCAGTTGGACAGCCCATTCCCTGTGTGCTGACCGCCATGGGAGATGAATTCGGTTGCGACATTCCTTGCGCCGGTTTCGTCCGCATTGGCGATGAAGCCATCGGAAAAGAAGTTGTGGACCACATTGGCATGTCCACTGCCTGCCTGCTTCAAAATCATGGAGTATTCACCATTGGTAAAACAGCAAAATCGGCCGTAAAGAGCGCCGTTATGGTGGAAGACGCAGCTCATACTGTTTGGATCGCCCGGCAGTTAGGGCAGCTAATCCCCATCGCACCAGATGACGTAGAAAAATTACACTATCGTTATACGCATATTTATGGCCAGTAAATCCCGGAGGAAATCATGATCGATTTAAAAAAGTATGAAGTATGGTTTGTAACAGGCAGCCAGCACCTTTATGGTCCCAAAGTCCTGGATGAGGTTGCCACCCATTCGAAAGAGATAGCTGCCAGTCTGGACGCCTGTGATCATATACCTGTTAATGTTGTTTTCAAACCGGTCATGACCACTCCCGATGACATTACCCGGCTGTGTCGTGAGGCTAACGCCTCTGAGAGCTGTATTGGTTTGATCACATGGATGCACACTTTTTCACCCGCCAAGATGTGGATCAACGGGCTCAAGAATCTCTATAAACCGCTGGCCCACCTGCACACGCAGTATTACCGCGAGATTCCCTGGGCCGATATTGATATGGATTACATGAACCTCCATCAGTCTGCCCATGGCGACCGCGAATACGGGTTCATTGGTACCCGTCTGCGGATTGACCGCAAAGTTGTTGTGGGTCACTGGAAAGACGAAACCGTCCAGAAAGAGCTGGGGATATGGTCCCGCGCGGCATGTGGAATGGCCGATTCACAAACCGGGAAACTGGCGCGCTTTGGCGATAACATGCGCGAAGTGGCCGTCACTGAAGGTAACAAAGTATCCGCCCAGATCCAATTTGGGTACGATGTGTATGGCTACGGCATCGGTGACCTGGTAAAGATGGTCAATGAGGTAAGCGACAAAGAGATCGATGAGCTGGTCAAGATCTATCTGGATACCTATGATGTAATGCCGTATCTGCTGCCCGGCAAGGAAAAACATTCATCCCTGCGAGAAGGCGCACGCCTTGAAGCGGGAATGCGACACTTCCTGGAAACAGGCGGCTTCACCGCCTTCACAACTACCTTTGAAGACCTGCATGGTATGGCGCAGCTCCCGGGTCTGGCCTGCCAGCGTCTGATGGCTGATGGCTATGGCTTCGGAGCCGAGGGTGACTGGAAGACCGCAGCCCTGGTGCGTACCATGAAAGTGATGAACACCGGCCTCAAGGGCGGCACCAGCTTCATGGAAGATTACACCTACCACTTTAGTCCAAAAGGCGACAAGATCCT
>JAAYYW010000127.1 GCA_012515195.1 Leptolinea sp. | reverse complement strand
GGTTCCACTCTGGCTCTGATGGATACAGGTGTGCCTATCAAAGCCCCGGTTGCCGGTGTGGCAATGGGACTCATCAAAGAAGGCGACGAGTTCTCGATCCTTACCGATATTCAGGGTTTGGAAGATCATCTCGGTGATATGGATTTCAAAGTTGCCGGTACAGAAGCTGGTATTACGGCACTACAGATGGACATCAAGATTTCCGGCATAACCCCGGAGATCATGGAAAAAGCGCTATCACAGGCCCACGAAGCCCGGCTTTTCATTCTGGGAAAGATAACCGAGACCATTGCCGAACCGCGTAAGGACCTGAAACCACACGCACCGCGCATCACTGTAATAAAGGTTCCTGTGGACAAGATCGGCGCCATTATCGGACCAGGCGGCAAGAACATCCGCAGCCTGCAGGAAGAGACCGGAACGAAGATCGATATCAGCGACGATGGCACAGTCTATATCGCGGCAGTCGATGGAGTGGGTGAGGCTGTGGCGCGTGAACGGATTGAGGGTCTGATTGAAACCCCGGAGCTTGGCCGGATCTATACCGGAAAAGTAGTTCGCATAGCCGATTTTGGCGCATTCGTGCAGATACTACCCGGTGTTGATGGAATGGTCCACATCAGCCAGCTTGACTCGGAACGGGTCAACAAAGTCGAAGATATTGTCCAAATGGGCGATGAACTGACCGTTATGGTCACCGGCATTGACCCACAGGGCAAAATCCGTCTGTCCCGCCAGGCTGTACTTGAAGGTTGGACGGTTGAGGAAGCTGCTGAACGCGACCGTAAAGGCCGTCCCTCTGGCGATCGTAATGGCGGAGATCGCGGCGGTCGGTCCGGAGGACGCTCGTCCTATGGTGGACGCAGCAATGATCGTGGCAGCGGAGATCGCGGTCGCTTCAACAAATAATCTTTGGATAATATTCTAGAAAGAGACAGATTGTTGGATCTGTCTCTTTTTTTATTTTTGTTCTCGAATTTGGTTTTTTCTTGCCGGTTTGAACCACAGACAGGCAGTCATCCAGAATATGTAAAGAATGAACATACCATAATAGGTGGCTCCAACCCAGATATGTTCCAGGCTTAAATAAAGCAAGACCCAGGAAAACACAACCATTGAAAACCATGTAATCAAAGCAAAAAAAGGTCTTGAGGTCCACTCTTTCAGTATCCAGAATATAAACGGCAGGAGGAAGATCATCTGGTCATAGGACAGGCCGGTGGGATGGAACAGGTATGTCACAAACCCGCCAAAGGCCAACATGTTCCACATGGAAAGCTTTTTATTCCACCACTTAACCAAAAGCCATGCGCTAATAGCAAAACAAGAAACTGCAAGCAGGACATAGGCATATAATTGCCAACTGGCAGGCAAGCGCTCAATAAGAGGCGTAAGGGGGATCTGTCCGCCAATATAGCCGGGATACCTCTGCAAGAGACCGGTCCAACGAGTGACCCAATCGTGAATTAATAGGAAACTGAAAACAATCAAGCCCAAAATTCCAGAAATGAAGCTGATGATGAACGTGACATTCCGGTTCTTCAAGCTGACCAGGAGAAAAAAAAGAATAAAGAATGCTGAAAACTGCGGTTTGATAGTTGCCCATGACATCAAAAGACCCAGAATGATCGATTCCAGACGCTTTTCTTTGGTCAATTCTGGAATACGGCCGGCGAGAAGAATGAGAATACACATAACCGGCATGTTCATATTCCCCAGAAGTAGGCCGAATGTCAGGGGGTAAAGAAAGAACAGCGAGATGAGAAACCACAATGAAACCTTCCGGAATCCATAGAGCACGCTGAAAGGAATCCCAATAATGGAAGCCGCCATCCAAACAGCCTGTGCCAGTGGAAAGGGAAGACCTGCCAATGGCAAAATGGGGATCAGCCCATATGGCGGATAAACATACCGCAGCTGGTCTTCGCCTTCCTGTGCCGGGTGCTTG
The DNA here is from genome assembly GCA_012515195.1 of Leptolinea sp. Lineage (GTDB taxonomy): Bacteria > Chloroflexota > Anaerolineae > Anaerolineales > Anaerolineaceae > Leptolinea. Next base: position 10,773 of record JAAYYW010000127.1, on the reverse strand, counting down.
AGAATTGCCATCTGGCTTTGTTCACCGACAGTCTCGTCATACGGTGACCCGGCACCAGTTGTGATTTGCCGACCAGCTACATAATAAATAAAGAAATCACTCCCCAGTGTGTTGTTCCGGGTGGCAAAAAAGATAGCCCCTGTCACAATGCCCAACGCGATAAGAATGATCAACCCGATTGCAAGATAACGGATGACAACCCCTTCTTGGCGGAAAGCGTTATCCATCTTTACCTGTTTCTGGATTTTCAAGAGCTGATAGCGCTGCCCGGGCGCTGGTGACCTGCACTTCCTGCCAGCCGTCTTCTGTAACCATGCGATTCAAGTGGATCAGTACTTGTTGCTGGCTGTCCTTATCCAGCATGGAAAACCTGCGCCGAACACGGGCCGGTCTTTGCGAAAGGATATCATTCCAGATCTCTTCAAGATATTCCGACATATTTCTTTACCATCGATGGAGTAGGTTACTCTTGATCCTCGCGATTATCCAACCCCAGTTCACGGGAAAGGAAATGGTCAACTATTATGGGATCAAACAGAACCCCTTTGTTATCAATGAGATATTTTACCGTTTCTTCTTGAGACCAGGCGGGGCGATATGGACGGTTACTGGTAAGAGCGTCCCAAACATCCACCACCGCGAAAATTCTGGCAGCCAGGGGGATTTTCTCGCCAACTAATCCATGCGGATACCCTGTCCCATTCCAGCGTTCATGATGATAATACGGAATCTCGTAGGCGTTTTTCAGAAAAGGGATCTCTCGCAATAGCTCGTAGGCAAAATCCGGGTGCATTTTCATGATCTGCCATTCTTCTTCGGTTAACTTGCCTGGTTTAAGAAGAATACCATCAGGAACACCCATCTTTCCGATATCGTGCAAAAAGGCACCATTCCGGAAGTTTTCCAAAGCTTCTCCCGTAAAACCGAATTCCCTGGCCATGTTGACGGCCATATCCACAACCCGGTCGCTGTGCCCTTTTGTCTCTTCATCCCGTAATTCCAACGCTTTTGCCCAACCCTTAATGGCAGAAATATACGCTTGCTGTAGATCTTTATTTCTTGTTTCCAATTTTTCGATCAGTTCTATCTTTTCGATCCCTACAGCAGTCTGGGTCACCAGCGCGTTTAAGTAACTCAACCAATCATCTTCCTGATCCTTCTGGTAGCAGAACGCGATCTCAATAATTCCCTTGAGATCGTCTCCGTTTCGAACAGGGGATATGTAGAGGGAATCCGGTTTGATTGCTTCAATACCTTTCCATATCACATTTTCGACGATGTCTGATTCAAACGATACAAAATTCTTCTGATGAGCATGTAGTTGAATACGCTCAAGAGAGATCTCATTCTTTGCGCACGATCGATTTTTCTCACCGATGAAGGCTCTGGAAGATTTTACTCTGGTGGTGTTCGGATAAAAAATGTGGATAGATGCGGCGCTGGCATTGAGATGGTCCCGGATCTGATTGAGGATGATCTGGTTAAATGCGGTTAATGTGGTCTTAGCCAGAATGGCGTTGTCTATCTTTCGAAGACTGGCAAGCTCGTTGATCTTTCTGCGTTGAGCGATTTCCACTTCCTTGCGGATCGAGATATCTGTAATAACTGCCAGGCTACCGGCGAACTCTTCCCTTTCATTTGTCATTCGTTGAGGTGATATCAAAACAGGCAGCGTGCTTCCATCTTTTTTGACCAAAAAGGTTTCATACGCTGTTTGTAAGCCGTCGATACGGGATACCCACTGTAGGGCAATGTTTTCCTTTTCCTCAGGAGCGAAGAAATTGTAGAGGCTCATTCCTTTCATTTCTTGACGGGATAAACCGGTGATCTCAGACAGCTTGGGGTTGGAATAACTGATTTGTCCTTTATCGTTGATCATCACAAGACCTTCACTCATGGTTTCCACCAGGTGGCGGTACTTTTTCTCACTGGCGTGGATGACTCTTTCCCGTGATTCGACCGCGGTTTTCATCCGGTTAAAACCTTTAACCAATCCATGAATATCGGGGTCGCTAGAAGCAGACAGTGGAAATGAAAAATCTTTGGAATAATCTCCCAGGGCTAGTTGATCAACTTCTTCTCTCAGGATGTGAAAGACACGAAGAATACTGTTCGACAATAAACTACCGATAACGGCCAATACCCCAATGAGAATGGCTGCTGTTAGGATGTTCCCCTGCATCGTTGAAAGAATGGTGGATTGCAATTCTTTTTCCTGCATGAGTACAAGAATCCAACCAATGGTCTGTCCTTTATGAAGGATCTCACTGGCTGCCGTGATGGATGGAATTCCATCCAGATCTTTTAAATCTTTTTTCCAGGCTGTCTCTCCTGTTTTGAGAAAGTTGATCAGGTTTTGCGGCACCGGATGGATTTCAAGCGTTTCTTCCATTCTATGGTAAATGTTTCCATAGGTGCTGACAAAGTAACCCCTGCCGGTTTCACCAAATTCAATTTCATACACAGAATTTAACAGGGATGTTATATCAACTGTTCCGCGCACAACCCCGATTATGCGACCCTTATCGAGGGATTCATAAACGGGAACGGCCAGATTTATTGCCCAGTACTTGCTACTCTCATCAAAAGCAGGTGAACTGATGTAGGGTTCACCCTCTGAGGCCTTTTGCCACCACTCTTCATCCGCTTGCCAGTAGTCTGATGTTCGACCGGTCATGGCAACATTGAATCCGTGTTGGTCTGTTATGAAAATTTCCACCTCGTTTGAGTTCGTTTTTTGCAGGTCGCGTAGATATTGGCTAACAGAAGAGAATTCGATGTTTCTTTTTAGCGCTTCAATACTGGCTGCCTGTCTGGTCCATTCTTCATCCAATCGACGATTTTTTTCTTCCTGAGATAGGAATGAAAGATCTTCATAATTCTTGTTGGCCCGGACAATTTCTTCCCTTGTACGCGGTGAAAGCGCGATGCTTGATAGCAATTTAATCTCGTTGTCAATTTCTCCTCTAATAAGGTCACCCGTCTTATCAGCGATCAACGATATCTTTTCCCCTGAATTCTGTGTTAAAGATCTGGAAAGAAAAACAAAGTTAATATACGTCGTAATGCCAATAGCCAGACATACACTGGCAACGATGATGGCGATGACTTTAGTTTTTATACCAATACCAGACCAAATTTTCTTATGGGTCATCCTTATCCTATTCTGGTGAGTGATAAGAAAGAATTAATCTGAGGGGAGGAAAAACAGATTTCTTCTTTCTACTTAATCATTGTACTTTAACAAGACTATGAAACAAACAGCACTATACACTATTGTTAAAAACAAGATCGAATACCAATACGGGTGAATTTAATACTATGAAAAAGCCTCTCCAATTACTGGAGAGGCTTTTGTCCTTTCGAAAATTACTCTTCCTTCTTTGCAGCCAGTTCCTTTTGGCGGGCGGCGACAATCTCAGCGGTAATCTGGGCTGGAACAACCTCGTAGTGGTCAAGTTCCATATCAAAAATACCGCGGCCTCCTGTCATGGAGCGTAGCTGGGTGGTGTAACGCAGCATTTCCACAAGCGGCACATGGGCTGAGACTGTGGATTTACCGCCTTCCGTATCCATCCCCATTACACGGGCGCGTCGGGTATTTAGATCGCCGATAACGTCTCCCATGTTGGCTTCGGGAACAACGATCTTGGCATTCATAATCGGTTCCTGAAGGACTGGATTGGCTTCTTTGAACGCCTGTTTGAAGGCTTCGCGGCCGGCAATTTCAAAAGCGATTGGTTTTGAGTCAACCGGGTGTTCTTTACCATCGAAAACTGAAACACGAACACCAGAAACCGGGTAACCGGCCAGAATGCCTTCTTTCATAACGCTCAGGATGCCTTTTTGTATGGATGAGCTGTAACTTTGAGAAACCGCACCGCCAAATACATCCCAAGTGAAGTCAAAATCCTTGTCAGGGCAGGGCTCAATACGCAAAGAGACTTCGCCAAACTGACCAGATCCACCAGTCTGTTTTTTGTGGCGGTAGGTGGCTTCAGCTTTCTTGTTGCAGGCTTCCTTGTATGGGACTTTCGGCTCTGAAGTCACCAGGTTGACCTGGAATTTGGAGGTCGCGCGGCGAATTGCTACGTCAATATGCTGGTCACCCATTCCCTGGAGAATGGTTTGAAGAGTGGTTGAATCATTGTGCCATGAGAGGGTCAAGTCTTCTTCGCACAGACGGGTTAGGGTGGGGCTGATCTTGGTTGAGTCAGCCTGGGTCTTGGGGAAGACAGCCACCTGGTAGAGAGCTTTCGGATAAGCGGGCAACGGGAGGGTGATAGGATGATTTTTATCGCAAAGAGTGTTGCCGGTTGATGTTTCTGTCAGTTTTGGGACTACGCCAATATCACCGCAATGGAAAACTTTTGCGGCAATCGTCTCTTTCCCGCGGGGAACGCTCAATGTGCCAATGCGCTCGTCAATTCCCTTGTTCTGATTCCAGACATGTGAATCGGATGAAAGGGTGCCGGAATATAAGCGGAAGAAAGTCTGCTTGCCTACAAATGGGTCGGCTGTTGTCTTCCAGATGTACGCGGCTAGCGGGCCGGCATCAGACGCTTTGAGCTCTTCGTCTTTATCTTTATTCTGCGCCATCACAGCAGGAATATCTGTCGGAGAGGGCATGAAATTTATAATAGAATCAAGCAACAGTGCGATCCCGGTCCCAACACCGAGGGAGCCAGTGAAGGCGGGAATAAAGCCACACGTTCGTACCATACTCCGAAGTCCACTAATGATCTCATCATCCGATAGTTCACCGCTATCGAGATATTTTTCGAGGAGTTCATCTGCGCCTTCCGCGGCAGCCTCGACAAGTACCATTCGAGCTTCTTCCGTTTCTGATTTCATCTCTGCCGGAATTTCGACGGCTGTTTTGCCGTCTCCCTTGTAAGCCTTCATGGTGATCAGATCGATCACACCCTGGAATTCTGATTTTTCACCCCAGGGAAGCTGTACTGGAATGACGCGTGTGGAGGAAAACTCCTGCACACTGGCCAGAGCTTTCTGGAAATTTGCATTATCGCGTTCCATTTTATTGATCACCACAAAGCGTGGGAGTTTCATTAAGTCACAATTTGCCCACGCGATCTCGGTGCCTACTTCGAGACCGGCGACCGAATCGACCAGAACCACTACGCCATCCGCGACGCGCAGTGCCGAGATTACTTCACCGATAAAATCGGTATATCCCGGAGTGTCTAGCAGGTTGATCTTATGATCTTTATATTCCACCGGAACGACAGAGGTGGAGAGGGAAATCTTACGCCGGATTTCCTCATCTTCAAAATCGGAAACGGTGGTGCCATCTTCGATCTTCCCGATGCGGGTCGTGGCACCAGAAAAATTCAGGGAGGCTTCGGCAAACATGGTCTTGCCGGCACCGCTATGAGAAACCAGCGCAATGTTGCGGATCGATTCAGTCGTATATTCTTTCATGAACGAACCCTTCCGAGGAAAAAATATGCTGCTAAGGCCGAGTAATTTTATTCGGATAGGGCTTTTCTGTAAAGCGGACAAATGTCAGGGATATTTCAGTACTCTGTATATATAAGTATTCCATCATTGTATTTCCACGGAATCTCTGTATAATAAACATTATCTAAAGATAATCATTTTCCATTATGACTGATCCTGAAACCAGATACAAAGAGTTGGTGGATATTTTACAGAAAAAAGGAACACGGCTTACATCTCACCGTGTAGCCCTTGCCCGACTGCTTTCAGTTTCAGAAGGTCATCCCAACGCCTCCACCCTTTACTTGAAGTTACAGACCCAATTCCCAACAATCAGCCTTGCGACTGTTTATAAAACTCTGGCTTTATTGAAGGAAAACGGCGAAGTACTGGAGATTGTTCTTCAGGGCGACAGTCATTTTGATGGCAATAAGCCTTATTCACATCCTCATCTTGTCTGTTCTGTATGCCACCAGATTTATGATGCAGATGAACCGTTGATAACCGGTTTGCTGGAAAAAGAAATTGAAGGTAAATACAGTTTTAAAATCCAACGACATCAGATCGTGTATTACGGTATTTGTCAGGATTGTCAGAATAAGACATCATCTGATGGCTCTGACAGGAAAGGAATTGATAGCGAATAGAACGAGTACCAAACGAAGTCGGAGTTGATTTTCCATCGTTTCTCTTTTTATGAAAGGATTGTGTGATGGGAGACAAAAAGAAATTAACCACCGCTGCCGGGGCACCAGTCCCGGATAATCAGAACGCACAGACTGCCGGTCCGCGCGGCCCCATGCTATTGCAAGATGTTTGGTACCTGGAAAAATTGGCTCATTTTGATCGTGAGGTGATTCCTGAAAGGCGGATGCACGCCAAGGGATCGGGGGCATTTGGAAAATTTACAGTAACGCACGATATAACAAAATATACAAAGGCAAAAATATTTTCCCAAGTCGGTAAGGAGACGGACGTTTTCGTCCGGTTTTCCACAGTTGCCGGAGAACGCGGTGCGGCAGATGCAGAACGTGATATTCGCGGCTTTGCAATCAAATTCTACACGGAAGAGGGCAATTGGGATCTGGTCGGCAACAATACCCCTGTGTTCTTCCTGCGTGATCCGCATAAATTTCCGGACCTTAATCGGGCTGTCAAACGAGACCCACACACTAACATGCGGTCAGCAAAGAATAACTGGGATTTCTGGACATCATTACCAGAAGCTTTACACCAGGTAACAATTACGATGAGTGACCGTGGAATTCCACTTTCATACCGGCATATGCATGGATTTGGCAGTCACACATACAGCATGATCAATGCGAAGAATGAACGGATCTGGGTTAAATTCCATTTGCACACCCAGCAGGGTATAAAAAACCTTTCTGATTCTGAAGCGGAAGAAATTGTAGCGAAAGATCGCGAGAGTCATCAGCGAGATCTGTTGGAAAGCATAGACCATGGCGATTTTCCCCGATGGACCATGTTCATCCAGGTAATGACGGAAGAACAAGCAGAGAAGATGCCTTACAATCCATTTGATCTGACCAAAGTCTGGTTTAAAAAGGATTTCCCCTTAATTGAAGTTGGCGTTTTGGAATTGAATCGAAATCCAGAAAATTACTTCCAGGATGTGGAACAGGCAGCGTTTAATCCGGCAGCAGTTGTTCCGGGAATAAGTTTCTCGCCTGATAAGATGCTTCAGGGGCGATTGTTTTCATATGGAGATGCACACCGTTACCGTTTGGGAATAAACCATCATCAGATTCCAGTTAACCAGCCCAGGAACGCACAGGCAAATCCATCACATCGCGATGGACAAATGCGTGTAGATGGCAATGCTGGTGCGACAATAGGGTATGAGCCCAATAGCTATGGCGAATGGCAGGAACAACCTGAGTTCAAGGATCCGCCTTTAACTTTGCATGGACCAGCGGATAATTGGAATTTCCGTGAGGATGATTCGGACTATTTCACACAGCCTGGATTACTCTTTCGTTTGATGACTACGGCGCAGAAAAAAGTCCTTTTTGAAAATACAGCGCGTGCTATGGGTGATTGCCCGGAATTTATCAAGATCCGGCATATAGGAAATTGCCTGAAAGCAGATCCGGCATATGGAGAAGGTGTGGCTAAATCCCTGGGCATTCCGATGAGCAAAGTCCCAAAAGAATGATTTTTTTCTGAATGTATTAAAAATGGAGGGTTCCTCAAATTTGGAACTCTCCATTTTTTCAATTATGCAAAATTCTAAAACCTTGTCCGTTCCCAGCGGTGACGCTTCAATGTGTAAAGCAGATCATCCGGAAGTGAGCCTGTTTTGCTGCAGGTGATGTTGGCCTCAACATGACGTTTCTTCCGCATCCCCGGAATTACTGTGCTGACATCCGGGTTGGATAGGATGAATCTCAAGGCCATTTCCGGCATGGTCATGCCCTGCGGCAGGTCTTTCCGCACCTGTTTGACCCGCTCGAGGGTGGGGGGAAGTTTATCCGGTGAAAAATAGACATTGCGCCAATCGCCTTCCTCCCATTTCGAATCAAGAGTGAGGGTGTCTGTAAGGGAACCTTCATCAAAGGGTACTCGAGCGATAATCGCAATATCATGCTTTTTGCATGCGGGGAAAAGTTCATCTTCCGGATTCTGGTCAAATAAATTGTAAATAACTTGAACTGCGTCAATAACTTCGCTTTCAACGGCTTTCACCCCGTTTGATGGCTGCCAACGGTTGATGCTGATGCCTATTGCTTTAATCAGTTTCTGGCTTTTCAATTCATCCAATCTCTTTAGCCAACGGTCATCGGCCATCCAGGCATCCTGCCAGGTATGAAACTGGATTAGATCAATGGAAGATGCCTCCATATTTTTAAGGCTTATGTGAATGTATTCCTCGATGTGGTCAGGAGGAAAACATTCGTCCAACCTTGAATCCGGACTGGCTGGCCAGATGCGGTTCTTCGGCGGGATCTTTGTGGCTGTTATCAACGGCATATCCGGATTTGCTTTGATTAAACGGCCTAAAAGTCGCTCACTGTGACCATCACCGTATGAAAAAGCTGTGTCAAAGAAATTACATCCCATCTCAACGGCGAATTGCAATGAGGACAGCGACTCGTCATCATCTGACCCTGACCAGCCGCCCATTCCCCACATCCCATACCCGATTTCACTTACCTTCCAGCCTGTTCTTCCAAATCGTCTGTATCGCATGGTTTATGCCTCTAATTTTTCTTTACCGGTTGTAATTCTTTGATACTATTGATATCCGGATTGTAATCCGACTTTACGGAAAAAACGGTAAATGGGAATGCCACTTTTTCGTCTCCTCAATTGGCTAACATACAACTTTTGGTATCTTAAAAGACCCCCATGGGATACAAACCAATCTCCACCGGAGTTATTGGAATTCATAAAGACCCATCCGGTTGGAAAAGCGGTAGACCTAGGCTGTGGGACCGGAAAGAACTGCCTTACCCTGGCTGAAGCTGGTTGGCAGACGGTGGGAGTGGACCTTGCATTACTGGCAGTCCAAAAGGCCCGCAACCGGTTTAAATTAGCCGGATTAGAAGGTAGATTCCATTTCGGGGACATTCTTGACGATCGCTTTTATCCGGGCGAATTCGATCTTGTGCTAGATATCGGTTGTTACCACAATCTTCCGGTCGATTTGCGTGGGCATTACCGGACAAACGTGGTCCGCTGGCTAAAAATTGGAGGTTGCTTTCTAATTTATGGACATAGATTATCACTAAGAGATGAATCCGTTGTCAGGATAAGTGAGAGTGATGTTGTTGACTTCCAGCAAAATCTTGACCTTTTGAAGCGTGAAAATTGCCATGACCGGTGGGGAAGAGAGACCATTTGGCTCTCTTTTACAAAGACGGCGAGATGAATTTTTCCATCCGCCATGCGGGTTCTTCCACATTTTGCAGAATCCCCTTCTCGTCACGATACGACCATCGCCCTGCTTCGTGGGCTATAACCCGATAGCCCAGACGGCTGTATAACCGGCGGGCTGAATAATTTGTTTTCCCTACATTAAGGGAAACCCAGTTGAACCCTCGTCTGACCAGGTCGGATTCCATGATATTCATCATCCTTGTGCCAAGTCCGACACCCCTGTATGGCGGTTTGATGCGGAATGCGTACATGTATGCTCTTGAATGGCCGTTTGCCAATTCCTGCCTTTCCGCATTCAGTTGCACAAAGAGCTGACCGATCACCCCATGGTCGGGTAGATCAGCCACCCAGAGAATGGATGATCCGATTTGCGAGCGTTCAAATTCCATCAGGTACACATCACGGAAACGGGTATATTCCCCATCCCATTCCAGTGCGGGAAGGTCAGATTTTTGCATTTTCCGGATGGTGATTGTGTCACTCCAGTTGTTTATCTCTGTACGGGTTTCCATGGTCCGTTTTCACAAGATGCATTATTTGTACCGATTAATGAGGTCATTGACAAACCGCTCTTCGTCATTGAGGCTGGTAATTCTACCGGCCAGCAACTCGGCACGCAGGGCATCCAGAATTGTGCGATAAATCGGGCCCCGGGGAACCCCCAGCTTTTCGAGATTGCGTCCGGTGATTTTGGGTTTGATATGCTGCCATTTTTTCCGATACTGCCGGATGATCTCCGCGCCAGGGGACGCGGATTCAAATGCGAGAATAGCATTGACCGCCTCTTCCGGTATTGCGTCCAGAATCTTTACAGCTTCCGGTATGGGAATTCCTGGCAAAGCGGCTAAATGGTTTGTGAGTTCTACTGCCGAATTCAGAACGGATATCATTCCTGAAGGCAGCTTTAGGCGGTCGATGGCGGTTTTCCTCTGTTCTTCGTTCATCCTGTGGAACAGAATTAGCCAGAGATATACTGGTTGGTGAAGCGATTCGAGATGCGTTGATCCATTTTCGAATAGGCTTTTCCAGTCACTGTTCTGATCTTTCCCCCAGTGAAAACCGGGTACGATCGCGTCAAATAGATTAAGTTCTTCCAAACGGCGAAAAACGGCTAAAGGCGATCTTTCCTGAAAGATAAGGTGAAATTCATGCCGGATGCGATCACCGGAAACCTGCCGCATCAGGTCATGTGCTTCTTTGATCAATTCCAACGTGCGGGCTTCAATATGGAACTGGAACCGTTGTTCAAAACGGGCAGCTCTCAGCATCCGGGTAGGGTCATCCACAAAAGATAGCGAATGGAGAACCCGGATACGTTTTTGCCGCAGATCAGTCAGCCCACCCCAGAAATCATACAACTCACCATGATGCCTTCCGTTCAGTCTGAGGGCCATGGTGTTGATCGTGAAG
>JAAYYW010000126.1 GCA_012515195.1 Leptolinea sp. | reverse complement strand
TAGGGTAGCATGATTTTTCCATTTTCTTCTTTATTTTGTCAGCATCATCTCCTACGGAGGGCTCGGTAAGCTGATGCTCACAAATATAAAAAGCGGCACGCCTGGATTTCTTGCCGGAATATTTTTTCCACTTACTCTCTTGGAAAAAAAAGGAAGCCGTTTCTAGCAATTGAAGAAAATACGGCTCGGAATAGTCCCCGTACAGACGGAAAACATAACCGTCGTCCCTGTCCCCGTAGTCAGGATATAAACCGTTTGTGAGCACCATATCATTTATAAAACAAAACGCACTTTTCAAGCGGGCGTACACATCACCCGGAACAAAGTCCTTATCCTCCAGCAGTATATAGTGAAGATAAGCGTCCATGACATAGCCAAGATACCAGAATGTCTGCTCCCGATTCGTACCATCAGGGTTTAATTGGCGGAGCGCCTGATGCCAAAGAATATGTCGGGCGAGGTTAACCCATCGAGTTGATTTCCTATAATCAGGAAGTGCCTTCCCCAACCAGAACAGGCCAAGAGCTTCGATAATGAGATGATTACCCGCCGAGGAGTAAGTAGAAAGGTGATTTTCTATGTAGTTTCCCGATGCTACGCCAAGACCAGACAAACCTTCCAATAGATCATCGTCGGCTTGATCGTATATCTGGCATACCGCCCGATAAACTGATGACCACCTCAATGATACTTCCATTGCACTCAGGTATGACGGACCATGCAAAAATCTGTTTCTCTTGATCCAATCCACCAGGATTCGCTTTGTTAGCTCCGCATCAGATGATGCAATGAGCGGAAGAAACTGGAGGCGATTCAATTCCCAGTTTTTTCTAATATCCCCATAAGGATTGCCGGGTCTGTAATTAATCCGGGAGAAGAAAGTATCCGGCCAGCGTCTTCCATCCTCTGCCATAAACCAGTCAATCGATTGAGTCAAATCAATGCAGTTTGAGTATATTTTGTAACATTTCCAATCCTGATCGATTTTTGCGCTCGGCAGATCAAAATTCTTTATCTTTACATTTTTGCCAAGAGATCTATAGGTAATATTGTTGTTACCATACTGTCTAAACCACAACTTGGTGATGAACATTTCTCTGAACCGCTTCATCACCTCGCCACAAGTCATTTTACAGATTCTATGCCAATACCATGACGGATTCACTGCAGATCCTGCATCTGATAAAACATTACAACCTTCCTAACAAGATTTTATAAATGATACGCATGGCTGGTAATTGTCTTTTCCATCTCTGAATATTGCCCATATCACTTAATGCCCTGTAAAGACCCTCCCAAATAAAATAACGGCACCACCAGTCCGGAACAGCTTTTACCTTGCCGCAAAAAAGGTCTAAACTTCCACCAAGCCCCATATAAAGTGCGGGATGAACGGCAATTAAATCCGCCATCACATATTCCTGCCGCGGTGAACCTAAAGCGACGAAAATCACATCTGGCTTTCTCTGCTGGATATCTTGCTTGATTTCAACATATTCTGCATCAGTAAAGTATCCGTCACGATATCCCAGGATCTTTATGCCAGGATACTCTTTTTTCAGCTTTATTACGGTCATATTGATGATGTCACTTTTCGACCCAAGTAAATAAAAGGTCTTTCCCAAGTGAAAGGCCTTGACGATCTCCAACCAGAATACTGCACCGGGTATTTTTCTTGCCGGAATCCCCTTTCTTCTCATGGCCAGAACGGCACCGACACCATCCGGATAGCCTATGTTACTGTTTATAATCTCACGAAGCCGAATGTCCTCACGCAGTATCTTCTCGGTATTCATGGCAATAAGAATCGCCTTTTTATTTTTTATGAAAGCGAGAAGATCTTCTTTTGATTGAACTGCATATGTTCTTTTTCCGTTAAGGTATGCTTCTACCATGAGGAAAGTCAGCTCCTTAATTGATGGTTTTGTATAGTTTCGACCGGAAATTCAATGGCTATGCGAATAAAGGGAACAATTCTTTTTGAAATTGGCATTAGATGGTACGGCAGCATCTTGCTTATTTTAGCAATCTGACCTCATTATTGCGTATCGATTCCAAAATTTCATAGGTCACCAAAGACGTGCTATAGATTTCTTTGAAGGGGATTAATGGCGCCTGACCATTTAATATAGTTTCAATAAACAGTCCCACTTCTGATTTCTGCCCTTTGTCCTGGCTCAGCAGATGTTTCTCTTTTTTCCTGCCACCGGCATAGATCACCATGTTCTTGAAGTCATCAATTACAACCGTACAGCCATGGGCAAAGATTTCGATACGTTCTTTGGCAAGCCCCTTATCACCATTTGCCAGGTAGGATATTGAGCCAATGGAACCGTTTTGAAATTTCAGTGATATAACAAGGGTATCATTCAGCTTGTTGGAAGCCGCCATCACATCCGCATACACAGAAATGGGAAGAGAGCCGTTAAGAAAGGTAAGAAAGTCGACGAAATGACAAATCTCGCCAATTACCCTGCCTCCGCCAATTTCCATGTCTTGAATCCAGGAATCGGCGGGGATGGAGCCCGAATTTATCCGGTAGGTCATGGCCATGGGACCATCTCCAAATTCTTCTTTAACTCTTTTTGCCAGGGGTGAAAACCTCCGATTGTACCCTACCATCAACCCAATTGGATTTTCTTGGTGCCGCGATGACTCATAAACAGCCTTGATGTTATCCAAATCGGTCCGGGACAAGCACAGTGGTTTTTCGACAAATACATGTTTTCCCATGTTCAGCGCTTTTAAAACATAATCTCCATGAGAATCATGACGTGTTGCGATAAAAATCGTGTTGATCACCGGACTTTCAAGGATGTCTTTCTCATTCGCTGTACAGAAATCAAATCCGTACCGGTCGGCAACAGTACGAGAACTGGTCCCCGTGGCAGTCATGACCCCGACAAGATTGATCTCCTTGCTCCTGGGAATATTGGGCAGCAGATTGCTTTGCGCATATGATCCCGCTCCAATGAAACCAACGGAAACTGTCGATTTTCTTAGTTTTGCATCTATCGGAACTGACCGCGGGCTGTCAATTGTCAATTTTTTTTCTGTATCGTATTCTATTAAAATACCAATATACGGTTCCGACTTGGCAAGGAGCATATCATAAGCGCTTCTCGCCTCGGCCAGTTTGAACGTGTGCGTCGTCAGGTAACTCACATCCATCTTACGAGAGTGAATCAGTTCCTGAAAGGCCTGCATGTTGCGCTTTTCCGTCCAGCGCACATAGGCAGCAGGATAGTCGATCCCTTTTTCCTCATAAAGAGGATCATAGCGTCCGGGACCGTAGGAACAGGACATTTTAACCTGAAGTTCCTTCCTGTAAAAATGGGGCTCGCGATCAAATCCTGTCGGAACCGCCCCGACAACAACAACGGTTCCCTTTTTTCTTGCAATGGAACCGGCAAAATTGATCGGGTCCAGTGAATTCGCTGCGGCGGTAATGATGACTGCATCACAACCAATTCCGCCTGTATATTCCATTATTTTATTCTCAATACCTGCAGAATGACGTGTAATTGCGAGATCTGCACAGTGATCTTTTGCTATGTCGACCATAGCTTGATCGATATCGGTTCCAACGACCCTGACGCCTGATGACTTCAGAAGGAGTGCCGTAATCTGCCCCAACAAACCCAACCCGATCACAGCGCAGGTTTCGCCCAACCGAAGGTCAGCCTGTCGGACTCCCTGCAGGGCAATGGCACCCAGCGTGTTGTAGGCGGCCTGTCGCAAATCCGCATCCGCATGCAGCGTGACACAGAGATTGACCGGCACCGAAACGATTTCAGCATGGCATGCCGTCAAACCACCACAGGCAACAAGATCCCCAATGGAAAATTCCGTCACTCCCATACCAACTGCCACAACCTCGCCGACAGAGGAATAACCCATTGGCGAATGAGCATCCAACTTCTTCATCACCGCGCGATAAGCCTGTTCAACCCCCTGGCTCATGGCCACGTCAATAACCTGCTTCACCTGCTGGGGACGCTCCTTCGCCTTGGCCAGGTAGCTGCTGCGGGCTGTCTTCACAGTGCTGCCTTCAGTGCCGGCACTGATCAGGGAATAATGGTTGCGCACCAGGACGCACCCCTTGGCAATCGAGGGGGCAGGTACTTCAAGGGCCTGTATTTTTCCATCTTTTAATTTCTGCGTCAGTTGCAACACGTAGGTGAACCCCCTTCATCCATAAACGCACACGGAAGATAATCGCGGATGTCAAGTTCCTGCTCTACAATTTTCGCCTTGCCGATAGGGCTTTTTTCAATCGTGTCTGCATAGATGATCTTAATTGCCATCCGGTCACCGATTAATTCCTGTTTTTTCTTATTAATTGCAAATTTCATTAAGTATTTCAGCGAATCTTTTCCTGATGATCGGCACATCATATTTGTTTTTTACTTCCTCAAAAGCTTTTTCAGCAATAGCATCCCGCTTCTCTTTGTTATCAAGAAGGTGTGTAATTTTTTCACTAATATCCCTGGGATTTCCAGGTTCAACGATAATAGCATTAACCCATGGAACCAGGATCTCCTTAAGTCCGCCAACGTGTGTCGCAATCACAGGTGTCCGTGTCGCCATGGCCTCAAGAACAACATTGGGAAGCCCCTCTGTATAGCTGGGGAGAATCAGGCAAGTCGATTCGTAAAGGGCTTTTATTTTTTCCTCATCGTCGGCCCAGCCGTTTACTTCGATCACGTGATTCAACCCCTTGCTGGATACATATGATTTGAGTTTCTCTATTTCCTTTGTGCCAAAAAATTTCAGTTTAACGTCCTTGTTCTGTTCGTTAACGATTTCTA
>JAAYYW010000010.1 GCA_012515195.1 Leptolinea sp. | reverse complement strand
CGCCAGCCTGATCGACCTGGGAAACCGCTTCCGTCTGATCGTAAATGAAGTGGATGTTGTTCCAATCGAAAAGACTATGCCTAATCTCCCGGTGGCACAGGCGCTCTGGGTCCCCAAACCAAATCTAAAGGTGGCAGCCGCGGCATGGATCTACGCAGGTGGAGCGCATCACACCGGGTTCAGCCAGGTTGTTAGCAGTGAAATGTTACAAGATTTTGCCGAAATGGCGGATATCGAATGCCTGATGATCGACCAAAAGACAGATCTTTTGGAATTTAAAAAAGAACTTCGCTTTAACCATGTGTATTACTCCCTCGCCCGAGGGTTGTAACCAAACGAAGGATTACTGGCTACGGAAGGCCAGATTCCAAAAAAGAAAGCAAATTGTAAAGGAGAAAAAGTAATGAAGAAAACATCAATGCTTTTGATCACCGTTCTTATGCTGGTTTCTGTATTCACCAGCGCCGCCAACTTTGCCCCGGCTCCCGAGCCTGTTGACACCAAGGGCATGTTGATCGGCATTTCCATGCCCACCAAATCATCAGAACGCTGGATTTCTGATGGCGAGAGCATGAAAAAAGTTTTCGAGGAAATGGGTTACAAGACCGACCTCCAGTTCGCTGAAGACGATATCCCCAATCAGGTTAACCAGATCGAGAACATGGTTACCAAAGGCGCCAAAGTCTTGATCATTGCCGCCATTGATGGCAGCACCCTCTCTGATGTTCTGGCGAAAGCCAAAGAGAATGGCGTTCTGGTCATGGCTTATGATCGTCTGATCACCAAGACTGCCGATGTTGACTACTATGCCACCTTCGATAACTTCGGTGTCGGCGTCATCCAGGGTTCCCAGATTATTGAAGCTCTCGGTTTGGAAGACGGCAAAGGCCCCTTCAACATTGAACTCTTCGGCGGTTCCCCCGATGATACCAATGCCTTCTACTTCTATGATGGTGCCATGTCTGTACTGAAACCCTACATCGACAGCAAAAAACTGGTTGTTGTCTCCGGCCAGATGGGTATGGACAAAGTCTCAACCTTGCGCTGGGACGGTGCAGTTGCCCAGGCTCGCATGGACAACCTGCTGAGCGCTCACTATACCGACAAACGCGTTGACGCAGTTCTGTCTCCGTACGATGGCCTCTCCCGCGGTATCATCTCCTCACTCAAGGGTGTTGGATATGGCACCAAAGACCAGCCGTGGCCCATCGTCACCGGTCAGGATGCCGAAGTTGCTTCCATCAAAGCCATGATCGCCGGCGAACAGGCCTACACCGTCTTCAAAGACACCCGCGAACTGGCCAAACAGACAGCCAAGATGGTTGACTCCGCCCTCAAAGGTGAAGAAGTTGAGATCAATGACACCAAGACCTACGACAACGAAGTCAAGATCGTTCCTTCCTACCTGCTTATTCCAATGAGCATCGACATCAAGAATTACGAAAAAGAACTGGTTGACAGCGGCTACCTCAAAGCTGAAGACCTCAAGTAATCCTTTTCCTTGCCGAGTGGAGGGGTCACTCCCTCCACTCGCTTTTTTCTATATCAAATTTGTTGTATAGTTCTTGAAAATGGCTCATAGTCATTTTTGTTTTTCAGAAATCTTTACGAATTATCTAAGGATGGGTCAACATGTCTGACGTCATTTTAGAAATGCGGAATATCACAAAGACATACCCCGGCGTAAAGGCTCTGGACGATGTGAACTTCAGCGTTGAACGTGGTGAGATCCATGCCCTGGTCGGAGAAAATGGGGCCGGTAAATCAACGTTGATGAAAGTTCTGAGCGGTGTTATTCCTCATGGCGAGTATACGGGTGAAGTATTCTTCGAAGGAAAAGAATGCCATTTTAGTGATATCAAGCACAGCGAAGATGTCGGCATTGTTATCATTCATCAGGAACTTGCTCTCATTCCATTTTTGTCAATCGCAGAAAACATTTTTCTGGGGAATGAATGTGAAAAAAATGGTGTAATTAACTGGCGCGAATCGTTTTTGCGCACCAGGGATTTGCTGAAAAAAGTCGGGTTAAATGAGTCTCCTGAGACACTCATTACAAATATTAGCGTTGGTAAACAGCAACTGGTTGAAATTGCCAAAGCCTTATCGAAAAAAGTAAAATTACTAATTCTGGATGAGCCCACTGCCAGTTTGAACGAAAAAGACAGTGAAGCCCTTCTTAACCTGCTTCTTGAGTTAAAGAAACAGGGTATTACCTCTATCTTGATCTCTCATAAGATCGGCGAGATTTCTCGAGTGGCAGACATCATCACCATCTTACGCGATGGTGCGACTATTGAAACTCTGGATAGCCGAAAAGACAATGTCACAGAAGACCGGATCATCCGCGGCATGGTAGGACGTGATCTGACCAACCGCTTCCCTCCACGTGAAACCAAGATCGGTGAAAAGATATTTGAAGTCATCGATTGGAATGTGTATCATCCCATTCATGATGATCGCAAAGTAGTTGATAGCGTCAACATGACGATTCACAAAGGAGAAGTTATAGGACTCTATGGTTTGATGGGGTCTGGCCGCACAGAACTGGCCATGAGTATATTTGGCCGCGCATATGGCCGGCGTATCACCGGAAAAGCCAGGAAAAATGGCGTAGATATTGATGTTTCCAGCATCTCAAAAGCCATTAAAAATGGAATAACCTATGCCACTGAGGACCGTAAAACATACGGATTGGTTTTGATCCAGGATATAAAGAACAACATCACTCTAGCCAACCTGGAAGATGTATCAGATGGTGTGGTAATAAATAAACGGCGCGAATTAGTCTCTACTATGGAGTATCGCGGTAAATTAAACATAAAATGCTCCAGTATTCAGCAAAAAACCCTGAACCTTTCTGGTGGAAATCAACAGAAGGTGGTTTTAAGTAAGTGGTTGTTTGCCAAACCGGAAATCCTATTCCTTGACGAACCAACCCGGGGAATTGATGTTGGTGCGAAGTATGAGATATACACCATCATTAACCAATTGGCCAGTGAAGGTAAAGCCATCATTTTAATATCTTCTGAACTCCCTGAAATACTGGGCGTTTGCGACCGGATCTATATTATGAATGAAGGCAAAATTGTTGGAGAAATGAACGCCAGTGAGGCGACTCAGGAAAAAATTATGAAGTGCATCATGTCAGAACAAGAGGTGATGGTTAAATGAATACCTTAAAGGATATGTTCAAAAACAATATTCGCTCCTACGGCATGCTGATCGCCCTGGTTGTCATTATGGCGTTCTTCCAGGTGTTGACAGAAGGCACATTGTTCAAGCCAGTCAATTTGACCAACCTGCTGCTTCAAAACAGCTATATCATCATTATGGCTATTGGTATGCTGTTGATCATCATTACCGGATGGATTGACCTTTCTGTTGGGCGTGTGGCAGGTTTTGTTGGAGCCGTCGCGGCTGTATTACTAGTGGATTACGACGTGAATGTGTATCTGACCATGCTGATCTGCCTTTTTGTTGGCGCATTGATCGGTGCGATGCAGGGTTATTGGGTGGCTTTTCAAAAGATCCCGCCGTTTATTGTTACTCTGGCGGGTATGTTGATCTTCCGTGGGTTAACTCTGGCATTACTGAACGGGAAATCTGTTGGCCCATTCCCAACGGAATTCCAGCAGCTGGCTTCTGGTTTTATTCCAGATTTTTTCAACATGGAAGGTTTCCATCTGACCAGTGTAATCCTTGGGGCAATAGGATCCGCTTTCCTCATATGGTTGGACATCCGCAACCGCAAGAATAACCTCAAATATGAATTTGAGGTTGCTCCCATGCCATTCTTTATTGCCAAAAATGTTGTGGTAACGGGAGCCATTATGGGCCTATGTTGGCTCATGGCTTCTTATAAAGGGTTGCCTAATGTTATGATTTTGATGCTCATCCTGATTGTGATTTACACATTTATCACTGATCAGACTGTGTTGGGCCGCCGGATTTATGCCATGGGCGGCAACGAGAAAGCAGCCCGTCTATCGGGTGTCAACACCCCAACACTTCTTTTCTCAACTTTTGTCAATATGGGTGTCCTCTCAGCAATAGCCGGTATGGTTTATGCTGCACGACTTAATTCGGCAACACCTAAAGCTGGGGATAGCATGGAGCTTGATGTTATCGCGGCCTGTTATATCGGAGGCGCGTCAGCCAGCGGCGGTATTGGTACCGTGGTTGGTGCCGTCATTGGAGCTTTTATCATGGGCGTACTCAACAACGGTATGTCCATCATGGGTGTCAACATCGACTGGCAGCAGGTTATCAAGGGTTTGGTTTTGCTGTTTGCTGTTTTCTTTGATGTGTATAACAAGAACAAGAACGGATAATCTATATTAAGCATTATTCTCCAAGTTGTACAAATGGCCGGAGTGAACTCCGGCCATTTGTGTTGTCCGAAGGTTAAGATTGTATAATTTCTTCGTGAAATGATATGAATAGGGAAAAACACAAAACTGTCGACAAAAGAGACGAGCTGGAAAACCGTACCGTTATCGGGCAGTCAATTCTTGGGGGAATTTTTGTTGTATTTGCCCTGTGTATGATCGTCTATTTTGGGCGTAACCAACGATTAATTTGCAACAGGCTGGAAAGTGGAACAGTGGACTGTTCAGGGCGGGTATATTTTTTAAATATCATCGCGACCAGTGAGATAGAAATGGTCCAACATGTCGTGAGTGTTCAGAGGAAAACTTCCTGCCAGACACACAGCGAAACTCTTGAAACCAGATGTATTCTAAACACGGTTGAAATAAGCGGAAAATCTGGAACAATCCATGTCAGCCAGGATTTTCTGAATGAAGAGACCGCGATGGAATTGCTCAACAAGTTAAAAGATTTTCTTGAAGATAACAGTCAAGCACATATTGAGATTACCAGCTGGAACGAGGCTATCCTCCTGGGAGGGTTCCTGTGCGCCATTCCACCATTTCTAATCTTTGGCATATTATTCCTGTTCAATCGCTCAGTATCCCTTTGGATTGCCGGAAAAGGGAAATAAAAAGGCCGGTTGTTTACCGGCCATTCTTTGGAGATCAATCTGGGTTATTACGCTTCTACTGGGTGTTCGACCAGTCCGGCACTAAATGTATTTAAGTCAGGATGTAATGCCATCCAAACGGTAACAAGCACAACAAGTGAACCAGCCAGGGAAAATAACATGGTCAGGTCCCATTTGGACACGAAACCTGCCACTGCCTGGGATATGGGAGCCAGCCCTGTACTGGAAAATGTGATCAGGCTCATCATACGACCGAGCATGTTTTTGGGGGTGCGGGTCTGGATCCATGTGAAAAGAAGAATCGCTATATATCCATTCCCAAAACCCAACAGAAACAGCAAGGCGAAGTCCACCCACGTGTACATAATGAAACCCAATAATCCGATGATAAGCCCGAAGGAACCGACTGTACTGATTACTATGGCTTTCATGTAGCCCGGCGCGGGTCGGGGCAGTGAACCGGCTAGCAGGTACCCGCCAAGATTGCCACCGGCGAAAGCTGACATAAGCAGGCCAAAGGCCATTGCGCCTTCCGGCAGACGACTATCTGCCAGAACGGGAATGCCCACCATCAACGGGCCCATCAAAAGAAAGTTGACAGACATCAGCACAATAAACATCATCCGCATGGGACTGTCGGACCATAGGTGTTTAATTCCAGCCAGAATTGCCGTCCAGATCATTTCTTCTTTTGTGGTTCCAGATGAGATCAACGCGGGTTTTTCCAGATTCATAAGCCAGAGTGTGATGGCCGAGATGACAAAGGTGAAAGCATCGACGGAGAAGGCCAGAAATACCCCCAGATTGGAGTTCGAGAAACCACCGATAAGAATGCCGGCAATAGTCGGACCGACGAACCCGGCAAGCTGGGTCACACCCATGATGTCCGAATTTCCGGCTTGCAGGTCATCATCCTTTACCAGCATCGGTACAATACTGTTTTCGGCGGGAATGGCAAAACCGGCTACGATTCCAAACAATAAACTGAACAGATAGATCATCCAGATCTGGGCTAATCCAAGGAAGACCAATGCTGCCATGCTGATCGTCAGGAAAAAGCGAGTAATACTGGCAAAGAGCATGACTACACGCGGAGAGAAATGGTCGGTTATTGCGCCGCCTACCAGCATGAAGAGCGCTCGGGGGATACCCTGAAGGGCCAGGACAATTCCAAGTGCCATGGGGTCTTTGGTCAATTGCAGGACTAGCCAGGGGGTCGCGATCAGGGTGAATTGATCTCCAAGCAGTGATGTGGCAGCTCCGGCAAATAGGAGCTGAAAATCTCGAAGAGACATCACCCGGGCCATGGGGTTTTGCGGTTTGGCTGACACTGTCATTAGGAAGCCTCACTTTTGATCTGAAGTTTCTCACAAAAGATCCGTTTATTAGCCAGTACGATAATGATTGCAAACACAGCAATGACAACAGTTTCAATGCATTTTGTTGCCTGTGTGATGTTTAATGCTTCCTGCGATAAATTGATGAAGAAATGGAATATGATGGCAGCGGTGATGCTTCCACGATTGAGCTTATATACCCAGTTGATTATGAATGCCATCGGTATGATCGAAACGAAAAAGTTAACGGCGTACCAGATGTTTTCAAGCGCTATCTCATTCTGATAGGTTCCGTTCACGAAGAAGAGAGGGACATGCCATAATGCCCAGAATATGGCGAACAACACAGTGGCTTTCATATATGTACGTCCGGCATGCAGGCTGTCTATAGCATAGCCACGCCAGCCAAGTTCCTCAAAACTGGCAGCAAGTATTAGAACCAGCAGGCTGGGAACCATACCAATTGAAAAGGAAAAGCCTTCCGCGAATTGGAATTGCGCCGGGTTGCCTCCGGTCTGAATGGAAATCCAGGTGGCAATCAAAATGGCGGTTGGAACGATCAACAGGCTGAGAAGCAACACCGGAAGGTTGATCAGACGCAGGTTGAAGAGGCGTTCCTTGAAGGAATTCCTGACAACCTGCGAGTTATCTCTGTACATCATCCAAAGAGCAGAGAAGAAAGGAGCCATCATCCCCGGGATTAGAAAGAAAATAAAGAGTGCCTCGCCGCCTGGTTGGTAGCTGATGAAAACAGCGATGATCCAGCAAATAAAAGTAATAAGGTACGTTATTGTGAAAAATTGCGTGGGTTTGAAAATTTTGTTTTCCATCTTGTTTAATTTCCTTGTTGAAATAAGAATTGAAATGATCCGGGTTTCGCCTGCACCAATGTTTCAATCACACCCGGAAAGGCGATGCTTCGGCGCATCAGATCATCCTGCGTCCATTGGTAAATACCTGTATCTAATAAGAATTGGACAGCGGTAAGTAAGAATTCGGCTGTTTCCAGCGGATTGTCTACGTTAAACAGGCCTTCTTCCACTCCCTGACGAATGACCTGAGCGTATAAAGGCGCTGTCTGTTTTATGGCGGTGGCCAACATAGTCGTGTGCATTCCCGAATTACTTGGATTATGTAGATGGTCAAGCAGCTCGGGGTTCTCATCGGAAATATTGCCGGCCGCGATCAATTGCTGAATCAGCTCCAGCGCGTTTCCTTTTCCGTGTTTCACTACTTGTTCCATTTTGTCATACGCCTCATTAGACATCTGATCAATGACAGCATCAAGTAATTCTTCTTTGGATTTGAAGTAATAATAGATAGTGCCCTTGGCAATACCGAGTTCATCCATTACGTCCTGCATGGTGGTTTTTTCATAATCCCGGGTCTGAAAAAGGCGGCGGGCTGCGAGAATGATCTCGGCCTTACGTGTTTCAGGATCTTTTACTGTTCGTACCATTTGATCTCCTTTGTAGACCGACCGTCGGTCAATTGAATACAGTATACAATATGACTGACGGTCAGTCAATAGGCAATATTCGCCATTTTAGAATTAAACAAGGGAATGACTGGGCGGGGGTTTGTCCAGTCATTCCCTTTCAATATGTCAGATTAGAAGACACAAAAATGATTTTGCTAATGGATCAAGAGTGGTAATGCCCCCAAATGTTCTCAACCGCATCTTTAGCTTCCCGTAAGTCGAGCCCCGTCAATTCCCGATAGATCTTAATGGCGCCAATCTTGTCACCCCGCTGGATGGCGTCAATCACCCGGGAGTCATTTCCCGCTGATCGGCTGCCGCGGGAATACCCCATGTTCAACCGGTCATATAGCAGATCGACACGCCGTTCCAGTTCATTGATCCGTTCTTGCATGTTGCGAATAACATCCGATTCCATGAGAAACCTCCCCTGAGTATGCCTCGAAAATCCGATGGAAATGGCTTATTTGGATTTTGACGTTTTTGGTTTTTGGTCAGGCCTTTGAAGAAGGATGATGAGCACCACATTACCTAACGCCAACAAAATCTTCAAAATGTAATTGACCGTTACCGCGTTCCACTCTAATTCGGTTTTGGTCCATTCCGGCAGACCGGATAATGGCTGGATGTTCAGGGAATTCAAAAGCGAAGGGCTTACGTAATCACGGTAAATATCGTGTAACGGTAGATAATCAAGAATTATGAGAGCCGTCAGTGTAATGGTGGAAACCAGCAACATCTTCTCAAGTTTCTTTGATTTATTCATTTTTTCCTCCACTTCCTTATATGAATTATATGCAAGTAGAAACCAGAGAGAACATTTGCACTCTACGAGGATTTCCCTGAACTAATCCAGATTTCAGAAGATCCGTTGGCATTAAGCAGTATAGCCTCCGAAAAAGTCCTTTTGCAAGAATAAAACTGCCCGGTCAATTGACCGGACAGTTTTTCAACTCTTGACTATTTCGGACATCAGATCATCTGGATAGCGATTTGCCCCACCCGGTTACCAGATTCCGCGTAACAATGAGCTTCCGCGGCCTGTTCCATTGGAAATACTCTATCGATCACGGCTTTGATCTTTCCTGTCTCAATCAGTTTCTTAACTTCCAACAGGTCATCCCTGCTGCCGGGCGCGATGGCACATATCAAACGCTTGTTGGAACGGCTGGTTTTCAGCATATGAAAAATGTGCTTCATTTTAAAACTGGCGCACAGATGGATTCCACCGGGTTTCAGCAGCTTATTACAGGTGGCGATAGGGCCCCGTCCCAGTACATCAAAGATCAAGTCGTAGGTTTCGTTTGTGAGGGTGAAATCTTCCCGGTTGTAGTCGATTACCCGGGTGGCCCCAAGACTTTTGACAAAATCCACCCGCGGAGTGCCGCAGATTCCGGTCACTTCGGCTCCCATCGATCTGGCGATCTGAACCGCTGCTGAACCGATCCCGCCGGACGCGCCGATGACTAAAATCTTTTGACCTGCACGTACATTTACCTTACGGAGTAAATGGATTGCCATAATGGCTCCGTACGGCAAAACGGCGGCTTCATCAAAAGATAAAGTATCGGGCTTGATAGCTATCACATCTTTTTCACTGATCTTTAGATATTCGGCGTACCCACCCATAGTTGCCCCGACGTACCCAAACACGGCGTCACCGGTTTTGAACCGGGTGACTTTATTGCCGGTTGCCTCAACAATCCCGGAGAATTCGCTCCCAAGAATGTGGATGTTGGGCCTGGTGAGCCCAAATGACAACCGGGCAATGAGCCAGAGGACGAGAGGCATATTGAACTCTCCGGGTGAAATGGTGTTGAATTTTCGACCGGCCAGGTCTCCATAATTCACGG
>JAAYYW010000125.1 GCA_012515195.1 Leptolinea sp. | reverse complement strand
CGGTCTTCCGGCAGACCCATGGACCGATAATACGCCGTACACTCACGCGGACCAGCAAACCGTACCCGCGGATTACGGCTTATTTCCGGAATGCTGTCTACGTCCAGGTGGTCGTCATGCTCATGTGTACTGATGAACCAGTCGCAATCCACATCTTCCGGCAAGATGGGAATCGGCATCAGCCGTTTCCAGTTCGATCCAAATTTTCGTTCGACGGAATGGCTCAGGTAGGCATCCACATAAAGCACGGTTCCGCCGGGTGATTTAAAGACAAACCCGGCCTGCCCCAGCCAGAACAGGGCGATCTGCCCTGCTTCGGGCTGTGTGGATCTGATCCGTTCAGCCAGATCTTTCATTCATTCCCTGCGCCGGTCATTACACCACGCCAGACGGCATTTATTGCACGCAGGCCGCTGATTTCGCGCAGGTACTGTGCGTCGACCGAAAAATAGATATCGCCGCGGTTTGAATCCAGCCCGTGATGCGGAAGCGGATCGGCAGCCAGCCACAGGTTCCAGTATGGCAGGTCATATTCATGCGCCACCCCGGCCGTCACTATATTGATGGAATGGTCGCCTTCCACATTATCGATCTTGGATGAAAGGATGGGCAGAACACCATGCTCAATGGAGTAATCGATCACCTTGCGCAGGTATTTGGCATACCCTTCGGCGTTGCCATTCTTCCAGTTTGTGCCCATATTAATGAAGAGAATGGACGGTTTGTTCACGCGGAATTCGCAGGCCAGCGGTGTTTCATCTGGTTGGCACAGTTGAGGGTCAGACCAGGTCGGGTCAAGCACAGAAGTGATCCCGAATCCCTGCCGCACGGCCACGCCATCGCGGATGAACTGGCCTTTGAAATTGTCGATCGTTTCCTGGAGTGCCGTGTCATCATCAGACAGACGATAGCGGTCACCATCAAATATCCCCAGGAATACCTCGGGAACCGATTGGCAGTCACCGGCCACACTGAAATGGCGGGGATCGTTGCCCATTTTCAACCCGGTCTGATAGATCTGACGCGCGCGTTCGCTGACCGTCGGGAGGATGGGAGCCTGCCCCCAGCCCTTATCTGTAAGCTCATTCTCCGGGTCCGCGAGCGGGCCCGGGACAGGCGTGGGGATGATCTCGGGGGTGGACGTAGCCGTGGGTAACGGCGTGGATGTAGATTCCACAACCGGTACAGCGGTCGCCGTCGGCAGGGCAGCAGACATGGTCTGCACCTGCTGTGCCACCGCCGTCTGTTCCACACTCAAGGTGGCCACCTGTTGCGCGACCGATGTCTGCATGGCCGCGGTCGGATCTGACGGCAGACCGGCAGCCTGCCCGGCCGAGGTACAGCCGGAAAGACTGAGGGAAAACAGTATTAAAAAGGTAAGATATCGTTTCATAACCCGCCAATTTTAATCGATATCCACCGTTGAGTCTTTACTGTTTTCTTACAAATTTTTCACAGTAGACCATAGGCTTTCACACTCACCCAAAAATCCCCCGGACCCATAAATTCGGATCCGGGGGAAAAACACAATCGTGAGAGTCACTCCTTCCGTCTGGAAGAAATTGACCTGGACACAGCCGGGTTATTGAACCAGCAGGAAGGTACCCACTGTGTTATGGGTCTTCACCCACTTCAAGGCTTCCTTCACACCGCCCAGATCAAGCCAATCTCCCAATCCACCGTTTGCTGTGATATCCCAGAACAGGATATGGAATTCCTCGCCGGCCTTCTCCTCAGAGATTGGGAAGACCAGTGTATCCGTCCAGCCTGCCGGTAGTTGGTTGATCACTTCCTCACCGAATATCACGGTTACGGTAAATCCATCCCTGAATTTCCATTCTTCGGGCAGTGGACCCGGCAGATCACTGGGGGCGACCAGTTCCATAGCGCCCAAGTAACCGCACATCGCCTGGTTGAAGATAACCATCTCGCCGGTGGGTAGTTGCAGGATGCTGATACCTTCACAGGACAGCGCCACAAAGTCACCGCCGGTAACCGGGATCAATCCGCCCAACCATGGCGGCACAAAAGGCCCGCCGTCATCATCCGGGCCGCCGCCGGGAGTAGTTCCGCCGCATGGATAAGCCGTGTTCTCGATGAGATCACCAGCCCAGACCATGTAATCGCCCCAGCCATTCCCACTGAACTTGTCACCGTTCAGGGTTACGCTGGAACCCAGCCCGTAGGCACCGGCCCATAAACCATAGTCGCCATTATCATTGAAGACACTGCAGGTGACTTCAATGTTCCCGGGGCTATCCAGAATGGCTCCATCGGTTCCATTTCCGGATGCGGTACTATAGGTCATGGTTATTCCTTCATCCGCATAACCATACAGACCGTAGTTCCCATTGTTATCAAAGCTGCTGTTGTGGACTGCCAGTGTTCCATTGGTCATCAAAGCAGCACCAAAGGAATTTGGATTCCCGAACTCCGTACTATCATTCGGGTACCCGTTGTAATTGGCATGCACATTATCGAGCAGGATATTCCCGATGGTCGGTGGAGGCGGGGGTGGATAACCGACAAACATCACGGTGTTCAGGGAGCTTCCACCGCCACTACCGGCTTCCGCGTACAGGCCTTCATTGTAGTTGAAGTTGAACGTGGTATCTGTGATGGTCATATCCAACCCGCTGTACAGGTGGGCACCGTATCCATCCGTTTCCCACCAGTGACACGGCCAGTTGCCCCAACCGTTGCTGTTGAATTCGGAATCGGCGATGCTTAGCGAGCCTTCAGCCTGAGCATACAAACCACCGGCTTTTTTATTGCCGGAGAAACTGCTGGTAAGGATCTCGATCCAATCCGAAGCAAACAGGTTGGCGCCATAGTAGTCATTGGAATCCACAT
>JAAYYW010000124.1 GCA_012515195.1 Leptolinea sp. | reverse complement strand
TATACGCGGGTGTCCAATGTGAAAAAGAACGCATGTTTTTTCCTGAAAAATGTGATTATTATCCAGATTTTAACGGATTTCGATGGATTAAAGAATAGGCGGCTATACCAAATGAGACTGCCACATTTAATGACTTCTTGATGCCGCCCATGGGTAAATAAAGGATCTGGTCTGAAAGATCAAGAATGGCAGGATCAATCCCACAAATTTCATTACCAACCACGAGGACAGTCTCTTCCATAATTGGTGTTGTTGACTTGAAAATATTTACGGCTGACTTGTTGGTTTCAAGACTGATTATGTGAGTTCCACGATTTTTAAGTTGTTGGACCAGATCAACGCCATTCCGATGAAAAGACCACATTGTGTGAAGTTCTGCCGTAAGTGAAGTTTTTGCCAGCCTAGGATGGTCCGGTGTTGGAGTAATACCGCATAGATAGGCATGAGAGAAGCCGGCGCCATCAGCTGTACGGAGAATTGACCCGACATTATACACCGAGCGCAGATTATCCATTAAAACGGATATGGGAGTGGCTGTACCAGTTTTATTGTTCTCTGGTAAAACGCTGGTTGGAATTTGGATTCGCTTTTCGGCTTTAGAACGGCAAACCGGACATGATTCAGTAGATGTCCCTGGGGCGGGGAATCGCAAATTACAATCAGGTGAAAGGCATTGGCAATACCAATAATCACCTAAAACAGTTCCTTCACCATCAATAGGATCGTTATCCGGGTGAATTTTTCCCGTTGCCATTGTGAACCAAATATCTTAAGCGGGGTACCTGTTCCAGAAGTACATCAGATTCGCTGCGCCATATAAATGGAGCGCCGGTTCCCCCATATTCAAACGCAATGATCTCCGGTGATCGCCATTCGCCAAAACGTATGCGATCAATGGCTGATTCGAACAGCGTCCAATCACGATCCTGCATTTTCATATGATCGTGGATCTCACCATCATGCATACCAAGTCCGGTAATATGAATTTCTTTCAGGCGTTTTACTGGAAATTCCGAGAAAAATGCTTCTGGATCTGTTTTTAAAGACCGGGCTGTGATGGCCGCGTGTGCTAGATCTAACAGCATCCCGCAACCTGTTTCCACTGAAAGGCGCTGAAAAAAAGCTGGCAATGATACCGGTTGAAGATACTCTTTTCCATTTTTTGTGTAAGGCACGTTTTCAGTAATTACCCTTTCAGGTCCGTACCGGTTACAAACGGATGTGACATCTTTGACGATTCCATCTAAAACCCTTTCAACTTGTGCTTGATTGCATGGGTCGAGGTCAAGCGGGGCGACTACATGAAGGTTTATCATTGATGTCCCGGTCATGGATAGGAACTCATCAACTTCCTGCCAATTTACATCATTCAACTTGCCATTAGCGGTGTTTAGATCAAAATGGACGTAAACTGGAAGGTATTTCTGAGCCTCTGCAACCATATCCTTCCAATTGGGTGTTTTAAAGAGATCAAATTCTATTTGGCCGGACTGTAATAACTCTCCGGCTTGAGGTGAATAATTGACTGCCAGTTTCATAACTGTGCGATTCTAACACCCAATAAGCTTAATAGGGACGCATCTGGTAAAATTGCGGATGGTATTCCGGGGCGAAAGGCCCGGTTTGCATGCTGAAAATCTGGAGGGTTCTTTGCATTCAAAGATATTTAGATCCCCATTCGAATTATTTCTGGTTATTGGTATTTTAATTGCTCACATATATGTATCTTTGGCGCCTGCTAACAGCCTGATGAACTGGTTTACGACCGATGATGCGTTTTATTATTTCAAAACGGCACAAAACATAGGTTTAGGAAATGATATTTCCTTTGATGGTATCAGCCGAACAAATGGCTTCCATCCACTATGGATGGTTATTTGTGTTCCAATTTTTCTGCTGGCAAATACTGATCTAATCTTACCCCTCCGAATAGTTATCCTCCTCGCAGGCTTGATGAATGCCGTAACAGTTGTGTTGATCTGGCGGATGTTCAAACAAAACGAAGCTGCTTTTGCCGGTGTCGTAGCGGCGTTATTCTGGGCTTTTTCCATCCGAGTACACACCATTACGGTAACGCTAGGAATGGAATCGACAGTCAATGCGTTGACAGTCACACTGTTAGTTTATATGGCTGCGCAATTAGATATTAAGCGGGAAAATGGGTCATTACGTGAAAATGATTTTTTGAATCTTGGGATTACGGCCATATTTACCTTCCTCAGCCGGATAGATAATGGTTTTGTAATACTGGCAGTTCTTCTTTGGGCTTTATTTAAACATTTTAATTCGATGAGTGTGGCGGGTGAGACAAAACTACAGGCCTGGCAACGTCGGCTTAAGGTGGCTTTGTTATTGGGGCTTCCCGTTGCGATTACCGTCGGTGCATACCTGGGTTTCAATAAACTCTATTTTGGAACCGAAATGCCAGTCAGTGGTCAGATCAAACGGTGGTGGGGTACGCTACCCAATACGGTGTACGGTTTTCCCGTTGATAATTACAAGGTTTTCCTTACGCATCTGATCACACCTCAGGTAAACATTGGCCCGTTCGCTCTGGCCACACAGACGCCCCATGATATTGCCGATTTTATCGAAGGATTAATCAAATTTCAGGGAGATCAGAAGACAATCCATAGAATTCTGGTGTTGATTAGCAGTATCATTCTTATGGTTATCTCCGGTTTCTTTATCATGAGAAATTGGAAGCGGTTTATGAGACTTGTGGACC
Source organism: Leptolinea sp. (assembly GCA_012515195.1). Taxonomy (GTDB): domain Bacteria; phylum Chloroflexota; class Anaerolineae; order Anaerolineales; family Anaerolineaceae; genus Leptolinea. The sequence continues at coordinate 5 of JAAYYW010000124.1, read as the reverse complement.
GTTTT
>JAAYYW010000123.1 GCA_012515195.1 Leptolinea sp. | reverse complement strand
CGAGCATGTCGGCTGCGCCGCTGCGCACCAAGTAACCGAGTTTTTGATACATCGTATTGTTGCCGGTAAGGGCTTTGATTTGATCCGAGAGCACTTCGCCTATGCCTCCGAGTTTGCGGTGCCCGTAGGCGTCCGCTTCTCCTGTTTGGACTATTTCTCCGCCTTCGGTATGAGCGCCTTCGGAAATGACGCATAAAGAGTAGTGCGATTTGCTGTTGCGTTTATCTTCCGCCAGCATCTCTGCAACGGTCTGCATATCGAAAGGCACTTCGCAGATAATCGTGCGGTCCGCGTAACTTAGATAACCCGTGATCAGCGCGGTTTCGCCAGAGTTGCGTCCAAAGAGCTCCACGACACCGATGCGTTCGTGAGAACCAATCGAAGTGCGGAAATTGGTGATGAGTTTGACAGCCTGAGTGATCGCGGTCGAGAACCCGATGCAGTATTCCGTACCCAACACATCGTTATCCATCGTCTTGGGGATCGCGTTCAGTTTGATTCCTTCCTTTACCAGGCGGGCAGAATAGCTGAGGGTATCATCCCCACCGATCGTGATCAGGGAATCCAGGTTAAGGTGGTCAATAACTGTCAGAATGTAATCTGTGTAATCTTTGACCCCTTCTGCCTCGTCAATCACCTTACCCCATTTACTGTCAAGCAAAAAAGCGGGGGTATCTTTCACGCGTACTTTGGAAGGATTAGTACGCGAGGTGTGCAAAAAAGTACCGCCGGTGCGGTCCACTCTGCGGACAGCAGCCTGGTCCAGATTCCGGATATAGAGTTCGTGGGTGGCGGGGTCATTGATGTCATAACCCAAAAGTCCGAGCCATCCCCGGCGAATGCCGACAATCTCGTAATCTCCGTCCAGACTGTTCAATAACACCGATTTAATAGCGATATTCAAACCAGGAACATCACCGCCACCGGTTAAAATGCCAATTCTCTTTTTTGCCATATCTTGCTCCTCATTAAATTTTATTTGAATCGATCTGCGCTTTGGGGCTAACAGTTGCCCACCACCTAAACCATTGCAAGCCGAGCAGTGTTATGAAGGGCAACAATAAGATGACTAACGATGATTCCTCATACAGCCAATTATCGGTAATCTGGAAACGGCGCCAATGTATAAAAATCAAGGTCAGGCAACTTATCCAACTAATTATTCTACCAGAAACCCGCCATTTTTCCGTTAAATACTTGTAAACATTGAACAAAGGTGCAAATAACCAAAGCAAATAGACGCCTTCTGATCCCAAATTGAAGAAGTAAAGCAAATTGAGGGTCAACATCAGTTTCCATTGGAAGCTTCTGCCCTCCCTGCCCCCGATACCGTACCATTCCACGAGCATAACCACAAAGGTTAACAGGCTCAGCAAAACCGCGACCTGTGCGCTTGCGCCTGGGAAAAGCTTTCCAAAAACCATCAGAGGTGTGTTCACCCAGGAAAAATCAGGGAACATCCGCAGGTAACTCGCGAACCAATCCGTTGTCCATCCCGGAAAAAGAATCAGTGAAATCACAACAAGGAAGGCTATCGTGCTCAGATAAATTTTTGCTAAAGAGTGATCTCTGCGGGAACCAAGCCAAATCATAAACAGGATGACAAGGAAAATGCTCAATGGGATCATCCAGAGCGTAAGCGCGAAAAGCGAGCCTGCCATCGTGCCCTGCTGATTAGATGCCAGGTAAACAGCAAGGATGGTCAAAAAAAGGTATGGAGCATTGACGCTGACATTGATTACTGACTTGAAAAGCGGATAAAAAATCAGAATTAGTAAGGACAGAATAAGAGTTTCCGGCACGCTGGACTTCAGCCCAGAGATGCGGACCGAGAAGTGCACACTTAAAACGAGACAAAGTTCGACCAGTGTCATCCAGATTGCCCTAGCAATGGGGTACGGTACAAAGCTGACAGGCAGGTAAAAGAGTACGTACCAGGCTGGGTCCAAGAAGCGCCCCTCATTCAGGCTGGAAGGCTGATTCCCGCTTTCTTCCAGCAGATCAAGAGTTGCCTGGTAGGTGGAGTCACTGTAAGGGGATGCCCCTGACCGCAGCCATTCCCGCGCTGCCACCCAACGAGGCGCGAAATCTTCCTGCTTCTGGAATACGGCAGCCAGGCGGAGGTTGAGCACGGTTGTCCCAACAAGCGCCACCAGGATTATAATTGGAAGCCAAACATTAACAGTTTTCTTTAGAAACAACAGGTTTTACCCTTTCTGAACCTGATTCTATCTTCATCGCGCATTGCGGTCAAATTTGTACTAAGTTCCGATTGGAGCCGTTCTTATGTGGATTAACTACTTACAAGATTTTAATCTGGAATTTGAATAAAGAATCTGCTTCAGAGCATTCTGACGTGGAAACCAGATATCCTTTGACTCTCCTGCAGATAATGGGTTTAACCTTAGGCTTATCTTGTATCTTACCCTAACTTTCTCTGCTGATTGGGAAAAGGGATTGGGAAAAATTCCTTGACAGCCTGTTAACGAAATGATAACATTTTATAAAGTGGGTATTGAGTCTTCCCGCTTTATCGGTTAGCTCTTTTGATTGTATCTGACCGGTTATGTGGAGAGCCAGGTAAGATATCTTTCTAAGCGCAAAACCGTAACGCCAATCCTTAACAAAACAATATAAGGAGTAATAGATGAAAATTAAGAAGTCTTTATTTCACCTGTTTCTTTTGATCGTCAGCTTTGCGTTGGTATTCTCATCCACCGCCTGCCGGTCAACAGAAGCACCCCCAGCAGAACAGCCCCCTCAGGAACAGGCACCTGCTGCCGAGCAACCCGAAGTTAAGTCCTACAAGATTGGCATCTTGACCGGGACAGTGTCCCAGGGCGAAGAGGAATATCAGGAAGCAATGAATCAGATAGCCAAATACGGCAACATCATTG
>JAAYYW010000122.1 GCA_012515195.1 Leptolinea sp. | reverse complement strand
ATCCGGGGGATTACCCTGAGCGGCGGCGAGCCATTTTTGCAGCCCGAAGCCGCGGCCGCGCTGGCGCGAGAATTTCATACCCGTGGCAAGGAAGTCTGGACTTACACCGGCTACCTGTGGGAAGACCTGCTGACAAAGGACGATCCGGCTGTTCAGGCGTTGCTGCGGGAATGTGACGTGCTGGTGGACGGCCCCTACCGGCAGGCGGAACGTGTACCGGGCTTGTTCTTCCGTGGCTCGACCAATCAGCGGATTATTGATGTGAAACAAAGCCTGGGTACGAGCAGAGTGGATAAGTGGACTGAATTGAACGGTAGCCCTGCTTGATCTAGATAAAATCCAACCAGTTCTCTGTTGCCTTGCTTAAATCTGCGTAAACTCCGCGGTAGGTGGGCGGAAGCAGCGCGGCGATCTGATACATGATCTCAGCGGTCATCTGTTCACGCTCATCATGTGGTGGTAGCACCCCATCATATTTCAACCGGAATGGGCGGCCCACACGAATAGTGAAAGGTGTGCGTGACAGGTGCTTGATGTTGTTCCAGAAACGTTCTCCGCCAAAGTATGCCACCGGGTAGATTGGCGCGCCGGATTTTAGGGCCAGAGGGACAATTCCCGGCTGCCCTTTTTGCAGGACACCGGTGCCGCTCCGTGTGCCTTCGGGGGCGATGGCCAGCATCTGACCTTCTTTCAACACCCGCAGGGATTCGCGAAAGGCTGACATATCCGCTTCGCCGCGCCGGATGGGAATGGAATTCCAGGAGCTGAACAGCATACCGATGAATGGATTATCCCAGGTCTCCCGTTTGGCCAGAGCGACGATGGGGCGCGGTTGAAGATGGGAGATCAGAATGGGCGCGTCGAGAAAATTTACATGGTTCCCGGCCAGGATGCACGGACCTTTTTTGGGAATACGGGTTAGCTCCGAATCATCCACTTCACAGATCGTGCGGGTTATACCGCGCAGCGTAAAATTGATCACTCCGGCAAGTGCCATATCAATCTCGCAGTCCGGGTTGGTAGATCATTTCCAGTTTTTGTGGATGCAGTTCAATGCGGATGGACGAGCCCTTCTCGCATACAGTCTCACCGTCCGCGTGAGCGGGAATGCTGCCTTCGATGGCATGGATCTCAACCTGGCTTGTCCGTAGAAAGTTGACGGCTCGATCGCCCTTTTGGGTGCCCTTGGTAAATTTTCCGATCAGCGGGAGGAGTTCCCGTCGCCGTACCTGGTTGACAACACAGAGGTCGAGTTTCCCGTCCGCGGGTTTGCTTTCGGGGGCCATATAGAAACCGCCGCCCATACGGATACCGTTCATGATGGATACCATCAGGTATTCGCCCGTATGGTCTCCTTCAGGTGTTACCAGTTTTAAACGCGGCGCTTTGAAATAAAGCAGCGTGGTCTTACCGGCAGCCACGATATATGAGGCAAACCCTGTCAGCCATTTCATTTTCAATGATTCAAAGCCTACAACGGCATCAAATCCCACACCTACGCCGTTTCCAAAATATCGACCTTCGGGGAAGTTATCACCGTAAACCCGGCCAACATCCACCCGGCGGCGTTGGTCTTCTACTATACACTTGCAGGCATCTGTCACTGTGGCAGGAATCCCCATGCTGTACGCCAGATCATTTCCGCGGCCAACCGGGATGATCGCCATAGCTGGTTGTGAACCGTTCCGTTTGGATTCCAGGATACCGTTCAATATTTCATTGGATGTACCATCGCCACCGGCTGAAATGATGACATCACAACCCTCTGCCTCACGGGCTAATTTCAGCGCGTGGCCGGGGTATTCTGTCCGTGTTAATTGATAATCCAGACCGGCTGCTTTAAACTGGGCTTCAATTTCAGGAATGGACCGTTCGCCGTGGCCGCGTCCGGATATGGGGTTAACGATCAGGTAATATTTCAATGTAGTCTCCGATAATCACCGGTATGGATGGATTTGATGGATTGAATAAAGGGTGGAAGAAGTTATTATAAGGGATTGTTCGACACTTTCCCGGGTATTGTTGATTTTCTAATCTTTCATAATAGATTGATGTGTGACATATCGCAGGATGGGTGGCGTGATCATATGTCTCACAGAATAAAACCCGCAATAGGGGTTGGGGTTTCTCTGGTTCTCGGGTGTAAATTCCCTATTGAATCCTGTTTTTAAATTCCGTATAATATTGCCTAACCTTATACCCGCCGCTTTGGAAATTCGTATCGGCCGGGATTTTTACCCCCTTCAGTAAACAGGTTTTTCGATATGAATCAATTGATTGCCCTGCCCATCAGTCAATTCACGCATCCGCACCGGATGAATAATTGCCCGGTTGTCGTGGTGCTTCCTTTACCCTTATGGCGAATAAAAAGCTTAGAATTATCTATCCAACATGTAAAATCACCCAAATGGGTACTACCCGTTTGGGTCAAATGCAATACAATCGTTCAACTGGTTAATCAACCAGCAAGGGTTTTTCACCAGAAATTTGTGACCCTTATGAACACAATCCCCACAATTCATTTTTATATCATTCGCAATCAACCGGTAGTCTTTCGCGGCGGTGGGTTCGCCGGCCGTGCCGGCAGTCTTCTATGCGGGTTGCGGTTCGCCACGTCAATTTTCTGACGTCAATCATACCCAACCGTTTATCGAATGCTGCCCCGCAGGGCGGCAGTTCATTCTATCTATCCATCGCCAACTGTTATTGACCGATCCTCAACCAGCCAGGAAGTGTGACATGAAAGTAAACATGTGTTCTCATCCAAATGGATTACCCTCCGCCCGCGGTTTGTATGACCCTGCCTATGAACATGATGCCTGCGGGACCGGTTTTGTCGTCAACATCAAAGGGAAGCCGTCGCATGAGATTATCACCCATTCGTTGACCATTCTAGACAACCTTTATCATCGCGGCGCCAGTGGATCGGAATCGAACACCGGCGATGGGGCAGGCTTGCTCATCCAGACTCCGCATGCCTTCCTGGAACGCGAATGTAAATCATCCGGCTTTGATCTGCCCGGTCCGCGCTATTACGGTGTTGGTATGCTCTTTATGCCGGTGGATATGACAGACCGCCAGCAAATGGAAAAAGTCTTTGAAAAGATCGTT
>JAAYYW010000121.1 GCA_012515195.1 Leptolinea sp. | reverse complement strand
GATTCCAATCGCAAACAGCAGCTCCTGCAATGCCCCGAGTGTAGCCAATACTATCTGTATGAAAGTGATTATGAGTACTTTATCAACGGCAGCGAAGAAGAACAAACCCTGACCCGTTTGTCTGATGAAAAGGCTTCCGGTTACCTGAGCTCAACATAAATAGGCGACAGGGGATTGATATCACAGGCTTATGTGCCTTTAGGTACTCGATTAATTGTCAGACAACTGCTACAATGGTCATATCTCCAACCCGGAGAAATACATTTTCAGGTGGTATGAATGAACGCTCCTGAACCAATTACCTGGCTTGCGCATCCGCGGGCCGCAACCATCGACCACAGCCCTGCTGTGGCGAAATATTTTCCCGTCGGCGTTTCAGACAAAACGCGTAAATTCCATTCCAACATTCCGGCATTTAAAGTAACACCATTAAAAAGCCTGAGCCGGCTGGCTGATTTGATCGGCGTTGGAAATATCTGGATAAAAGATGAAGCTGACCGTCTCAGTCTTGGTTCTTTTAAAGTACTGGGCGGCTCTTATGCCATTTACCAAACGATCCGTAAAATGATCGGCAACCCGGAAGGTTTCTCGTTTGACGACCTGAGCGATCCTTCCATCAGGAAAAAGATAGGCGATCTCACCTTTGCCGCTGCCACCGATGGAAATCACGGGCGCGGTGTTGCCTGGGCTGCTACCCGGCTGGGGTTTAAATCGGTCATATACGTTCACAAACTGACATCTGAAGCACGCATCGATGCCATTGCCCGTAACGGGGCTGAAGTCAAGGTGATTGACGGCACCTATGATGACGCCGTCAGGCAAGTGAATGAAGACGCGCAAAAGAACGGCTGGCAGGTCATATCCGATACCTCATGGGAGGGATATGAAGAAATTCCGGTCTGGGTCATGCAGGGTTACACAACTATGTTTTCCGAAGTACAGCAGCAATTAGCCGCCATGGGCGAGTTCTGCCCGACCCATATCTTTATGCAGGCTGGCGTCGGGTCGCTGGCAGCATCGGCATTCGGGTTCTACGCGAGCCGTTTCGCACCTGAACGCCCGAAGATGGTCGTGGTCGAGCCCGACCGGGCAGCCTGCCTGTACCATTCTATGGAGATCGGTGACGGCAAACCTCACTCTTTTTCCGGTGATCTAAATACAATCATGGCTGGTCTGGCCTGCGGCGATCCCAACCCTATCGCCTGGGATATCCTGTATGACTGCGCTGATGGCTTCGTCAAGTGCCCTGATTATGTCTCCGCCAAAGGGATGCGAGTGGGCGGTGTTCCGCTTCATGGGGATCCATATATCATTGCTGGCGAATCCGGCGCGGTATCACTGGGGGCGCTGATGTTCATCATGGAACTGGACCGCTACAAGCATATCCGCGAATCCCTGGGGCTGGATAAAAACAGCCGCGTTCTACTGGTCAATTCAGAACGCAACACCGATCCCGATGATTACCGTCGGGTCGTGTGGGATGGCGGCGATCAGATACCCAAGATGTATCGCGTCTATGGCAATCCCTTTGTTGAAGGGTAATCCCCTGACAGGGAAAAACGTACACTAAGCAGGGATTGGTCATAACCAATCCCTGCTTCTTTAACTTGTGAAGCTGTTATTCCAGCAACTTTTCCAGCGCGCCAAATGTAACCAGATCGTGGATATCTTCCACAAATTTTATGTTTTCAGGTTCGCCGCTGGCGATGCAATCTTTTATCAGGATAGGGGTCAGGTCGAGGTCCAAAGCCCCACGGATCGTAGATAACACGCAGTATTCCGCGCAAAATCCGGTGATAAATACAGTATCCACACCTTTTTTCGCCAGTATTTCAGCCAGATCCGTCTTATTGAAAGAATTACCGTATATCTTGTGGATGTGAATATCATTTGGATCAATATTAAGCGAATCTGGGAGGTCAAATTTTT
>JAAYYW010000120.1 GCA_012515195.1 Leptolinea sp. | reverse complement strand
TCAAGCACGCGCTGGGATTGTTGAAACCCACCAGCGGACGGGTTCTACTGGAAGGTAAGGACACCCAGAAAGTGACTGTTGCCCAGGCTGCCCACACCATCGGGTATGTATTTCAGAGTCCAACCCAGATGCTGTTCGCGCCAACCGTTAAAGAGGAGCTGGCTTTTGGTCCACGCAACCTTCGTTTTTCAGAAGAAGACATCCACGGTAATGTCGATTGGGCCATTCACACCGTCAACATGGAAGCCGAGCTGGATACCCCCCCGTTGGCACTGTCTTTCGGACAACAAAAACGCGTGAGCATTGCGTCGGTGCTATCCATGCGCTCCCGTATCCTGATGATGGACGAACCTACAGCCGGACAGGACTACTGGAATTACAACCAGTTCATGGATTCCATTCTGGAAATGCCGGGGTTTGATGCCGTGCTTTTCATCACACACGATGTCGATCTGGCTGTGGTTTACGCCAACCGCATCCTGCTGGTGTATGGCGGGCGGGTCGTTGCCGACGGCGCACCGGTCGATGTGCTCAAAGATGAAGATCAACTGCTTCGCTGCCGGGTTCTGCCAACATCTCTGCTTCATTTGAATGAGAAGCACTACGCGAAAACCGGCCGCTTCCTGAGGGCGGAAGAATTGGCTCAGAAGATTTGATCTGATGACAAGTTGATCAAACCTATACTAAATATTAAGTGTTATATTAAAATGTATTAATGCGGGATGAAAAGATTCCGCCCTGTCTATACCGTCAATATCAAACACAATTCATCAGAGGAGGATTTACATGAACAAGAAGTCACTTTGGGCTTTTGGAACCCGTGAAGTTGTCTATTCTGCCATTGGCGCGGCGCTCTATGCCGTCCTTTCCTGGGCAACCAACTTTCTGCAGATTCCGGCCGCCGGGAATGTAGCCTTCCGCCCCGCCGTTGCCATCCCATTGTTCTTTGGTGTGGTTTTCGGCCCGATCGTTGGTTTTATCACCGGATTCCTGGGCAACATCATCGGCGATCTGCTCTCCGGTTATGGTTTCTGGGTCTGGTGGGACCTGGGTAATGGCATCATGGGTCTCGTCGCGGGTCTCGTCGCTTTTGTCGGCCTGAAAGCCTACAAGGGTTGGGACAACATCTTCAAGGCCGAGATATTCGTTGTTCTGGGTGTGCTGGCCGGTGCTGCCGTTGCGGCCGCCTCTGAGATCTGGGTCTCCGGCGTTGACCTGGCCACGACCATCTCGATCAATTTCATTCCGACGATCATCCCCAATCTGATCAATGGATTGATCCTTGTTCCGATCCTCATGGTGGCCTACGACGCCATCGCGAAGCGATCCGGACGGTAAGAGAGCGATATAATAAGGTTCCCTGCAGAAATCGGCAGGGAACCTTTCATTTAGGAATAGATCATGCTGGTAACCTGGCAATACCGAATACGCAACAGTCTGATGGAAACCTTCGACCCCCGCGCCCGGTGGATCTTTTCGTTGCTCTTTCTGGTATCCATATCCATGTTTTGGGATGTTCGATTCATTACCGGGTTCTTTATCCTGGCGTTCGCCTGGTATGGTTCCGCCCGGGTCAGCTTCAAAGAAACCCGGCGCGCATGGCTTTTGATTGCGTTCCTTCTATTCACCATGATCTTTGTCGGCACCATTATTACAGGCGGCGGCGCGGCAGGGATTTTGCCGGAGAAGACACACCCGATAGTAATTTGGAACTGGTCATTCCCTATTACTGGCTGGCCAATCGTATTCCGTCTGACGTATGAACGCGTATGGTTTGCCCTGGCACAGGTTCTTCGGGTACTCTCCATTTCCGCTATTTTTGTGATCATCCCCTATTCCATGGACCCACGCCTGTATGGATTTACATTCAAGGGATTGGGGCTTCCAGACCGGGTTGCTTATGCGATGGACCTGGCATTCCGATACGTCCCAACCCTGGCACGGGATTTTGGCGTGACTCTGGACGCCCAACGGGCACGCGGATACGAAATCGAACGCGTTGAGGGCGGGCTTATCAAACAGATCAGCAAGGTGGCGCCGTTGATTGTTCCGGTCACCATGAATTCCATCGTCAGCGGCGAAGACGTGACCAACGCCATGGACCTGCGTTGTTTTGGCATAAAGCCCCGCACCTGGCTGGAGCGCACGAGTTTTACCCGCCGGGACGTATACCTGATGGTCTTTACGGCAGTTATGCTAATCCTGTCTTTCATATTCAGTACATTTTTCCACTATGGCGCATTCTGGATGCCGGAGTGGTTGATCCCGGGGTAAGAATCCCCCCTTCTCCCTTAACAGAGAGAGAATTTCCTTGACATTAACGTAACGTAATACTTTATACTCTGGGCATGAAAAATCCCCATGGTCTGACGGTAAAACAACTGGCCGTGATGGCAGGTGTCACCCCGCGCACCCTGCATTACTATGATGAGATCGGGCTTCTAAAACCGGATGAAATCGCCGGTAATGGCTACCGGCATTATGGTAAGCAAGCCATCCTGCGTCTGCAGCAGATCCTTTTCTATCGGGAAATGGATTTTCCGTTGGAAACCATTCGCAATCTCATTAATCAACCGGATTTCGACGTGATTCGCGCCTTACAGAATCACCGTGCCTCGTTACTGGACAGGGCAAAACGATTGGACCGGTTGATCAATACAATCGATAAGACGATCGAACATATGGAAGGGAACCGGGAGATGAAAGAAGAGGAATATTTTGAAGGCTGGACGGAAGAAAACCAACCCAAATTTGAAAAAGAGATCCTTCAAAAATACGGTGAACACGCTATGGATGAAGTGATCGATTGGAATAGCTATACGAAGGAACAAAAAGACAACATCATTGCCGAAGGGCACGCCAACACCCAGGCCATGGCAGACATGATGGGCAGGTCGCCGGACGACCCGCAAGTGCAATCCATTGTCGAAAAGTGGCATCGCCATATAAAGTATTTCTATGACCCGTCCATTGATCGAATGCGCGGTCTCGGTGAGATGTATGTGGATGATCCACGTTTTAAAGCCGGGTATGAAAAGATTCGTCCCGGGCTGGCACTTTTCATGAAGCAGGCTATCAATGTGTATTGCGACCGGCTGGAAGCCAAATAGACAAAAGAAAACCCCGCTAAATCGGGGTTTTCTTTTTTTAGAAAAATATCTTTACCACTTTCAGTGCCTTTTGTTTCCAGGGCACCCGGTGGGTAACTCCGGTTGCTGTTGAGATTTTATCTTTGTTTTCCAAATACCAGCGGTAGTTGCGCACCATGGCATCTTTGTTAGAGTATTTCGGCTGCCAATCCAGTTGTTTCTTTGCCTTGTCAATGGAAACAAACGAATCCTTGGCCGCGGTCTCATACACCCAGGGATACAACGGGGATAGCTTGAGTTTATCCAGAATCCGCAGCACGATTACCACCGGTTCCGCCGGGAAGCAGATGATCTTCTTCCCGAAACCGGCCTCATCCAGAACAGCCTGGTAATCTTCGGCCATGGTTGTGAACTCTTCCGCGCCCATGTTGAAAGTGTCATTCACGGCATCCCGGTCTTTTGTCATGCAAAGGTGAATACCCTCGCAAAGGTCTTCCACATCGAACAACTGGTAACGGTTCCTGCCATTGCCAATATTGGGGAAGTTCTTTCCCTGGCTGGCCCATTCGTAGAAAATGGCAAAAACACCCAGGCGTTCGGGACCCACAAAGGATTTGGGGCGGATGATGGACACACACAATCCCTTAGCCCGGGCATCCAGGCAGGCCTGTTCCGCTTCGATCTTGGCATGACCATAAGGACCAACGCCGATAAGCTCGTCGGTCTCAAACAGGGGGTGATGGTCCGGTACGCCGTACACGGCTGTGGATGAAATATGGATAAAGCGTTTTACCCCGGCTGCCATGGCTTCTTCCAGAAGGATCTTTGTGCCGACCACATCGGTGGTGTAGATCTCTTCCGGCGTGTAGAGCGGCAGCGCAGCAGCGGTGTGGATGACCACATCCACGTCCGGCATAAGCGATTTGACGGCTTCACGGTCACGGATATCCCCCTGCAGGAATTTGATCTTATCCCGTTCAGGGTAGTCGAAATCGACCAGATCAATACCGGAAATGTCGGTGTATCCCTTTTGGAGAAGATGGCGCACCATGTTGATGGAGAGGAATCCGCTGATCCCTGTGATTAGAATTTTCATGTTCCCTCGTTTAAACCTGTTATTGGTTAACCGGGGATTATTATAAATCAACCTTTGATGCGTGAAATGAGAACTGTCTGAGGAAATTTATCCTCTGATCTGTGTATCACCCATCAGGTAGCGGTCAACCTCACGGGCCGCGCCGCGTCCTTCATGAATGGCCCACACCACCAGGCTCTGCCCGCGGCGCATATCTCCCGCCGTGAAGACACACGGCAGGCTGGTGGAATATTTATCATACTCCGCTTTCACATTGCTGCGCGCGTCTCTGTCCAGGTTTAGTTGATCGATCAATTGATCTTCCGGGCCAAGAAACCCCATGGCAATAAGCACCAGATCGGCGGGCAAGACTTGCCCGGTCCCGGGAATTTCACGCGGCGCCATTTTTCCGTCCTTGCCCGTTACCCATTCCACTTTCACAGTATGGATCTCCATTACACGGCCGTTTTTGTCACCCACGAATCGTACTGTCTGGGTGTTATAGACACGCGGATCAGCCCCATATATGGCCACTGCTTCTTCCTGCCCGTAATCCGTCTTTAGTACCCGCGGCCATTCCGGCCAGGGATTTCCATGCGGACGTTCCGTGGATGGCTGGTCAAGTATTTCCAGCTGGGTCACGCTCCGGCATCCGTGGCGTAGAGCGGTTCCCACACAATCTGTGCCCGTATCCCCTCCGCCAATCACCACCACATCCCTTCCGCGGGCTGAAATGGTATGCATGGTTTCGTCTTCCAACGTGCTGCCCAACAAATTTCGGGTATTCGATGTAAGGAATTCCATGGCAAAGTGAATGCCTTTCAAATCACGGCTTTCCACCGGAAGATCACGTGGTTTGGTGGCACCGCAACAGAGCACAGCCGCGTCAAATTCAGAGATGATGGTTGTGGCCGGAATATCCCGTCCCACTTCAGTACGGCTGACAAATTTAACCCCTTCGGCTGACATCAGGTCTACCCGACGTTGAACCACTGTTTTCGACAGTTTCATATTGGGGATGCCGTACATGAGCAATCCACCCACGCGGTCGGCCCGTTCGTATACCGTCACAGCATGCCCGGCACGGTTGAGCAGATCAGCGCAGGCCAATCCTGAAGGACCGGAACCAACCACAGCGACTTTTTTTCCCGTGCGGATAACCGGCGGTTCCGGTACGATCCATCCTTCATTGAACGCTTTCTCAACAATATTCAATTCAATGTTTTTGATGGTTACCGGCGGACTGGAGATACCCAGCGTGCAAGACCCTTCACAGGGCGCGGGGCAAACCCGCCCGGTAAATTCCGGGAAATTGTTGGTACGCATCAAACGGTCAAGAGCCTGCTTCCATAGACCCCGGTAAACCAGATCATTCCATTCCGGTATCAGGTTGTGGATCGGACAGCCGGATGCGGCGCCATTTAATATCTTTCCGGTATGACAAAATGGTATGCCGCAATCCATACAGCGCGCGCCCTGTTCCCGCAGTTTTTCTTCCGGGAAACTCCGGTGAAACTCTTTCCAGTGCAAAATACGGTCTTCCGGGTAGAGATCGGTCGGTAGTTCGCGCCGGTATTCCATGAACCCTGTCGGTTTGCCCATAATGACGTATCTCCTTCCCTAATTCCCGCTCGCGCGGACATAATCGCGCGTGTTGAGTTCGAAGGCAGCCATGATGGCTTCCTCACCTGATAGCCCGCTGGCTTCCACCTGACGGATAGCCTGCAGAACATTTTTGTAATCTTTAGGCATCACTTTGACCACCCGTTGTTGGATATCATCCCAGGTTGCAATCACCTTTTTTGCCAGATGGCTGCCGGTATACCGCGCGTGATTATCGATAATGGCCATAACTTCTGATATTTCTGCGGGATCTTCCAATTGTTCCAATTCAACCATTTCCCGGTTGCATTTGCGGTGAAAATCCCAATCCCAATCAATGACATAAGCGATGCCGCCCGACATACCGGCGGCAAAATTCCGGCCGGTCCTTCCCAAAACAACCACCCGCCCTCCGGTCATATACTCACAGCCGTGGTCTCCCACACCTTCGACAACCGCTGTCGCCCCACTGTTGCGGACAGCGAATCGTTCACCGGCCACCCCGGAAATATATGCCTCTCCCGAGGTCGCGCCGTAAAACGCGACATTGCCGACAATGATGTTTTCTTCGGGAGCGAACGTGGAACCTGTTGGCGGATAGACAATAATACGTCCACCGGACAGTCCCTTACCGATGTAATCATTCGAATCTCCCTCGAGAACCAGCGTGATACCCCGTGGGATAAATGCGCCAAAGCTCAAACCGGCTGAACCGTGAAAGGTCATGTGGATGGTGTCATCCGGCAGGCCAGCCAATCCGTAGCGTCGTGTTACCTCACTACCCACCTGCGTGCCGACCACCCGATTGATATTACGGATGGGCATGTCAATCTCCACTTTCTCACCGTTTTCAAAGGCTGGTCTGCATTGCTCCAGAAGCACCTTGTGGTCCATGGCTTTTTCCAACCCGTGAGCCTGGTCTATGGTCCGGAAACGACCCACACCCGGCGCGACATCCGGCACATACAGCAACGGGGAAAGATCCACATTTTTTGCCTTCCAATGGCCGATATCCTTCTTTTGGCGCAACTTATCCACCCGACCGATCATCTCATCCACCGTGCGGAAGCCGAGCTCAGCCATGATAGAACGCATCTCATTCGCGATGAAATACATCAAGTTGACCACATGCTGCGGATCACCCTTGAAATTCTTACGCAGTTCCGGGTTCTGGGTGGCAATACCGGTCGGGCACGTATCCTGATGGCAAACACGCATCATCACACAACCCAGAGCAACCAGCGGCGCGGTGGCGAAGCCGTATTCTTCCGCTCCCAGCAATGCCGCCATTGCCACATCACGGCCTGTTTTCAGTTGCCCGTCTGTTTCAATGACCACACGGCTGCGCAGGTTGTTCAGCACCAGGGTCTGGTGTGTTTCCGCCACACCCAATTCCCACGGAAGCCCGGTATGTTTGATACTTGACTGCGGTGACGCGCCGGTTCCGCCATCATGCCCGCTGATGAGGATCACATCGGCATGTGCCTTGGCCACACCGGCGGCAATGGTCCCCACACCAACTTCTGACACCAACTTAACATTGATGCGTGCCTGCGGGTTGGCATTCTTGAGGTCAGAGATCAACTCAGCCAGATCTTCAATGGAATAAATATCATGGTGCGGCGGCGGTGAGATCAAACCGACACCGGGTGTTGAATGCCGGGTCTTCGCGATCCAGGGATAGACCTTCTTCCCCGGCAGTTGACCGCCCTCACCCGGTTTGGCGCCCTGAGCCATTTTGATCTGTAATTCCCGCGCGTGTACCAGGTAATTACTGGTGACCCCAAACCGGGCGGAAGCGACCTGTTTAATGGCACTGTTTTTCGAGTCGCCAGAGGGATCCTGGTTATAGCGGGTCGGGTCTTCCCCACCTTCGCCCGTGTTGCTTTTTCCACCAATGCGGTTCATGGCAATTGCCAACGCTTCGTGAGCTTCCTGGCTGATGGAACCATAGGACATAGCCCCGGTTTTAAACCGCTTTACGATAGTCTCGACCGGTTCAACCTCATCCAATGGAACAGGTTCCCCGTCACAATTGAATTCCAGAAGATCACGGAGTGTGGTCAAGCCGTCCACTTGATTATTGATCATACCGGCGTAGATATCGTACGCGGCCTGATCGTTGTTGCGAACAGCCTGTTGCAGCTTATAGATCGTCTCAGGATTGAACAGGTGTTGTTCGCCATCTGCGCGCCACTGGTAAACACCACCAACGTCCAGCGTACGGCCATTAACCGGCCGTTCCAGAAACGCGTGAGCATGCCGCAGGGCTGCTTCACGGGCGATCACATCAATACCCACCCCGCCAATGCGGGACGGAGTGGAGGTGAAATACTTGTCAACAAATTCCCTGCTCAACCCAATGGCTTCAAATATTTGTGAGCCGAAATAACTGGCGATAGTGGAAATACCCATCTTCGAGATCACCTTGACTACCCCCTTGACGATGGCCTTGGTGTAGTTATGAGCCGCGGTGTAGTAATCGATCCCGCTTAGCAGACCCTGATTGATCATCTCTTCAATACTGGCGTATGCCAGGTAGGGGTTAATAGCCAGGGTCCCATAACTGATCAGCATGGCAAAATGATGTACCTCGCGCGGTTCCGCCGATTCCACCACCAGGCCGATATGTGTGCGTGTCCCCTTACGCAGAAGGTGATGATGAAGGCCTGAAACCGCCAACAGGGCCGGGATGGGGGCATGTTTCGCGTCAATACCCCTGTCTGAGAGGATGACGATGTTGGCTTCATCGTTGGCGATTACGTCATCAACCCGTTTATACAGATCTTCCAGCGCCTGTTCCAGTCCAGCACCGTCTTCTTCCGGTTCGAATAGGATGGGCAGTGTCACCGTGCGGAAATACAATCGTTTGAGATGACGGATCTTTTCCAGTTCTTCATTATCAATGATCGGGGATTTGAGCTTGATCATGCGACAGTTTTCCGGCCGCGGTTCGAGTAGATTCTGTTCAGACCCAAGCATAACCTCAGTTGAGGTGACAATCTCTTCACGAATGGCATCAATGGGAGGATTGGTAACCTGGGCGAAAAGCTGTTTGAAATAGTTATATAAGAGTTGCGGCTTCTCTGACAATACAGCCAGAGGCGCGTCGTTGCCCATGGAGCCTATCGGTTCCATGGCATCCCGGGCCATGGGAGCCAGGATTTTCCGCAATTCTTCATAGGTATAACCAAAGGCATGTTGATATTGCAGAACTTTCTTTTCCCGCTCTTTTCCATGAGCGTCTTGCCCGATTCCGCTCATGGGCGGAATCTGTGGATCGGGTAGTTCTTCCAGATCGACCATGTATTCGTCCAGCCAGCGCCGGTAGGGGCGGTTGGATGCAACCTCGTGTTTGATCTCGTCATCGCTGATGATCCGACCATCTTCGGTGTCAATCCATAACATACGGCCCGGTTCAAGCCGGCCTTTCTTCACGATGGAATCGGGCGGCAGATCAAGCACACCCACTTCAGATGCCAGGATGACCAGGTCGTCATTGGTAACATAATACCGGGATGGACGCAGTCCGTTGCGGTCCAGTGTGGCGCCTATTCCATTACCATCTGTAAAGACCATGGACGCAGGGCCATCCCAGGGTTCCATGAGCGAACTATGGTATTCATAGAACGCCTTTTTCTCTTCGCTCATGGTCTCATGCCGCGACCAGAGTTCCGGGATCATCATCATAACGGAATGGGGCAGCGAGCGTCCGGTCAACACAAGAAGCTCAAGAACATTGTCAAATATGGCGGAGTCCGAACCATCGTTATTTACCACCGGAAGGATCTTGGGCATGTCACTGCCAAACAAGGGGCTCTGGAAGCTGTACTGTTCCGCGCTGATCAAATTTACGTTGCCGCGCAGGGTATTGATCTCACCATTGTGGGCCAGATAGCGGTATGGATGCGCCCTGTCCCAGGACGGGAAGGTGTTGGTACTGAATCGGGAATGCACCATGGCCAGTGCCGTTTCCATAAGCGGATCAGAAAGTTCAGGAAAGAAATACCGCACCTGTTTTGAGGTCAGCATGCCTTTGTAAATCACCGTCTTATACGACAGGCTGCAAATATAGAATTGATCCCGGCCGGGCAGGTTACCGTATCGCAATACTTTTTCAGCCTGTTTGCGGATGACATACAGTTTTCGTTCAAACGACATACGGTCCTTTATGTATGGACTGCGTTCAATGAAAACCTGGCGTATGACCGGTTGGGCTACGCGGGCCGTCGCGCCGAGCATACTTCCATCTGTTGCCACAGTCCGCCAGCCAAGAACTCTCTGCCCTTCTTCCAAAACGATCTTTTCAAAGACTTTTTCCATTTGCTGGCGGTCTGTCATATCCACCGGCATGAAGAGCATGCCAACACCGTAATAACGCGGATCGGGCAGATCAAAGCCGGATGATTTGCATTCGCGTTCCAGGAAGGCATGCGGAGTCTGGATGAGCAAGCCTGCTCCATCGCCGGTGTTCGATTCCGATCCACTGGCGCCGCGATGGTAGAGATTATCCAAAATCGTCAGGGAATGGGTAATGATCTCGTGCGAAGGTAACCCCTTGATATTGACAACGAAACCGGTGCCGCAGGCATCGTGTTCATTGGCAGGGTCATACAGACCGCGGGAGGAGGGTAATCCATTTGGATGAGAACTCATGTTTACTTTCATGTCACACTTCCTGGCTGGTTGAGGATCGGTCAATAACAGTTGGCGATGGATAGATAGAATGAACTGCCGCCCTGCGGGGCAGCATTCGATAAACGGTTGGGTATGATT
>JAAYYW010000119.1 GCA_012515195.1 Leptolinea sp. | reverse complement strand
CAGTTCACTTCATGTCCCAAATAAATAACGGTGCATTTTCATGAGTGTGCGCCCATGGCTCAGCTGGATAGAGCGTCGGACTACGAATCCGGATGTCGCAGGTTCGAATCCTGCTGGGCGCACCAATATATTCAAGGACTTAGCCGAATAAGGTTAAGTCCTTTTTTCTATTTGCTACCCTGTTGCTGCCCACAAAGAATACTTTTGGTGACCACCACGGAGTTGCCCTCCTGCCGATTTCTTGAAGAAATGGTCTCTGTCCTGATCGTCGTCCCCTGCGGCACAGTAAGAATTCACATTGCACAGGGCGTTGGTCACTGTGCCATCCGGGAAGCACATGACGTGCCGTTTACCAGTGCATCCAGGATGATTTCCAAGCTCCATACCGCCCGGGCAACCAACAGCTTCGAGAGGCAAATTGCCAAGCTCATCGACTGCGATCTGTTGATCATCAATGACTTCGGTCTCAAACCCTTCACCGGCATCCAGGATGAAGACTTCCACGAGGTGATCTCAGAATGCTACGAGCGTAGGAGCACTATTGTGACCTCGAATCTTGACGTTCCGGAATGGCCCGATGCCTTTCCCAACCGCATCCTTGGCTCCGCCACGATCGACCGCCTCCGGCACGGCGCTTACAAAATTGTCCTTGCCGGAATGAACTACTGGACTGCGGCAGATAAGCCGGGATGACAAAAAGCATGTTGTCAGAAAGCACGAAAACAATCCTTAAAAGGAGGTGAGATCACCTGATTAAAAGAGGGGTCGAAGATCTTTTTTCATCCCTTTTCACCGGCTCCATTACGGCGAAAATCGGTGGCTCCATCAAGGCGATCATTGACAGCCCTTTTTTTGCCTCGCTGATGATTTATAATATCTCCAGCTTCGATCTTCCGCATCGGCTCAGTTCAGGAACAATCAGCCATCCATTTTCACCTAACATATCAATAACCTCCGTGATTCGTCTTCTCTTCCATGACACTTTACCTGAATCGACTTTCTGAACAAAGTCAACATTTCCAGGTGTGCGATCCAATTTTTCTGGACAGTCATTCGACTGGACGTTTCGAATGAACGGGAAATCTTGTGATTTTGATATTGGGAGGGTAGATTTAATCAGGTAGAAGTTTGTTTTTTCTCCTCAACCCCCACACCACCAGGCATGGGTGTCCACACCGGACGGTTCACAGAGATGACCAGGTTGTAGCCGGGCAGTGAATGTTCACCCATCGATCTTTTACAGTTAGAAGCCCTTGATCTTTGAGCCATTCGCTGTTCATGCTCAATTTCTTTACTAATGTCCGGAACAAATGTCACTGACCCTTGGGGCCGATGGCTACGGAAATGAACACACGGAGCGCTGTTCCCAATTCGATAAGCTCACGCACCTCGCACCTGCTATAGCCTCTGCTGACTCCTTCCTGATCTCTTGGCATGTTACCATGAGGGGCGCCACTCTCGGAGGACTTGCAAACCGGGCGGGTTCCCCCTGACTAGAACGTGAACTGTGACTCTGCAACCGCAGCATTCAACGTATCTCCAGAATCCAGGACTTTGTCATGTTGTGCTGATTTGAAGGAGACTCGGCCTTGCATGCTGTTTCTGTTCGTCAGCTTATAGCTTTGCACTCCGGCGTCCTTCGCACGGTGCCCTATGGTTCCGCCCTTGCCATTGGCGGGTATTTGTGTCAATGAATATAACATTGACAGGATTCAAATTGAGGGGATTGCACTCCATAAGTTCACGCTCGTGCCGGCCATACACAAACGGCTGCAGCGGACCGTCAGCTCAGGCCCACCAATGAAGCGGTACGATAACTGAATAGCGGAATTTTTGCAGATGGCGAAGTCGTTTATAGGCCTGATATGCTGGCTTGGCGTTTCGCTGGCGACTGGTTGGGTCGGCTCGAGGTTTTCGCCAGGTGAGTGGTACGCCGCCTTAGCAAAGCCGAGCTGGAATCCACCGAGTTTCGTGTTTAATCCCGTTTGGTCGACATTGTACGTGTTCATGGGACTGGCAGCATGGCTGGTCTGGCGGCGTGCGGGCTTCTTTGGGGCGAGTGTCGCCTTAGGGCTTTTCTTGTTCCAGCTATTTCTAAACGCCTCATGGTCGTATCTCTTTTTCGGACTCCACCGGCCTGACTTCGCTTTCGTCGATATCGTCGCCTTATGGCTGGTGATTCTGGTAAACACTTTCGCCTTCTGGAGAGTCTCAATGCCGGCTGGTTTGCTGATGTTGCCCTATTTGGCCTGGGTAAGCTTCGCAAGTGTACTTAACCTGCAGCTATGGCGGCTCAACGCATGCTGAGCTCCATTGTCGGCGGTCATCCACGCGTTCCAGCTGATTCCGCTCCACATTGCCCCGGATGCTCAGCGCGTATGAATACAAGGACCCTGTCAAAATACATAAATGTTAGTAATATTCGGATAATGGACGATTTGTTACTGATGATGCATTGATAGTTCAATAAGCAAAGTCTTTGGAGGGTTCGGCTGTGAGTTTAGATCCTGAATATGCGCGAAATTATCAGAAGGACATTCACCTCAAAAGCGGCATCCTCTTGCGGATCAGAAGTATAAGGCCCGATGACAAAGATGCAATCGCGGATCTGTTCAGCCACTTAAGCAGGGAATCCATTTATCTTCGCTTCCTGTTGAAGAAAAAGGAGCTGTCAAATGCTGAATTATCTTACCTGACCGAAGTAGATTTCATTAATCATGTAGCTCTTGTCGCCATTCTTCCGGAAATTGACGAAAAGGAAATCGTCGGCGTTGTCCGCTATATAAAAATCAAAGAAGTGGCAGGGAAAACGATCGCGGAGATTGGGCTTCTTGTCATCGATGAATATCAGGGCAAGGGTATCGGCATGGCCCTCCTGGAACACCTTGCCGGGTTAGCCCGTGATTTCGGAATTAATGAGCTTGAAGCTTGCGTACTAAAAGAAAACAAACGCATTCGCTATCTTTTTAACCGTTGTGGATACAAGGTTACAAGTGAGATCGACGGCAAAATGCTCAACCTGACTGTACACCTCGATTCTTTGAAAGAGCGATCTTCAAAAGAAAAATGACAGTTGTTCTCTGTGACAGACAATACTTTTATGAATTAGGAACTTTTGTGACGTATACCGCAGCCAGAATTATCTCAGAAGGACATGGAAACAACCCAATAGTACAAGCATGCCCTGAAAGGGCACCTGGATATCGCAGCAGATGTCATTTCTGCATGTTTAAACGAGGCGTTGATCATCAAAAGTCAGAACATACAAAGAATTGCGGAGGAATGACAACATTATATTTTGCAATAAATTGATATTGTTGATATAAAAGGAAAATTTTGAGTTAAACATATTTGACTAAGGAGGAATCCGCTCAAAGATGGCAGTTGATAGACAAAACCAGTCGTACAATGAATTGCAGCACATATCGGCACGATTCAATCAATTCATCTTAGACAACACGCGTGATCTCATCGCCATTCATAATCTGTCTGATTTGAGCTACGAATATGTCAATCCCGCCACTCTGAAAGCTCTGGGATATGAGAAGGAAGAACTACTGGCGAAGAACGCCATCGGGCTTGTCCATCCTGATGATAAAGAGAGATTCTTAATTTATCTAAAAGAACACTTACACAATTCAGTGCGCCACCATGAAGAATTTCGTTATCAGAAAAAGGATGGCGTTTACATATGGTTGGAAGTAACAATCGATGTTATACCGGAAAATTCAAGCATCGTAACAATATCACGGGATATCAACAGACTGAAACAAGATAAAGAACATCAACAGTCACCAGGAGACCTTTTTTACACATTATTAGAACAGGCGCCTGTAGCCATTGGCATCGACCGGGACGGCCGCAATCTATTCGTCAATGGAGCCTTTCTGGACCTGTTCGGTTATGAAAGCAACGCTGAGTTACTCGGCGCCTCCATTCTTAACCAGGTAGCTCCGAGTTTCCGAGATGAAATTGCTGAGCATTTATCTCTGCGGTCGGAGGGCAGAGTCTCTCCCTACTGGCAGGAAATTCAGGGACAGCGGAAGGATGGATCCATCTTTCCGCTGCTTGTTCAGGTTTACAGCATCCATCTTCCTAATGGACCGGCCAATATAGCGTTTCTCACCGATCTCTCAGGTCAAAAACAGGCGGAAGCTGCTATGAAGCAGCATATAGCAGCCCAAACGATCATTTTGGAGATATCTGATATTTTCCACAAATTGAGCCTCGAAGATATTGACGCGATGATCAACAATACACTGAAGATGATCGGGGAATTTGACAATAATGATCGCAGTTACGTTTTCTTGCTGTCTGAAGACGGCTCCACCATCAGTAATACCCATGAGTGGTGTAGGGAAGGAATCCAAGCAGCAAGTACTGAAATCCAGAATATTCCTGTTAGCCTGTATCCATGGGGAATGGAAAAACTGCACACCATAAAGCACATATATATTCCCCGGGCAAATGACCTGCCTTCCGAAGCCCACCGAGAAAAAGAAATCATGAAAGCCCATTCCGTACAGTCAGTGTTCATCGTTCCGATGATTTTGGAAAATCAACTGATTGGCTTCTTAGGATTTGATTCGGTCAGAAGTGAAAAAATCTGGTCAAAAGAAAGTATCATGATTCTTGAAAGTGTGGCACATATCTTTGCCAATGCAATACAGCGTAAAAAATACAATTTATATTTAAATCAAGCTATCCAGGTGCTTGAAACGGGCCTGGATAGAATGCAGAAGATAATGATGCAGTTTGTGTCTTCATTGGGAACCGTCTTAGACATAAGAGATCCCCACACTTCCGGTCATCAGAGAAAAGTGGCAAAACTTGCGGAAGCTATTGCTGAAGAAATGAAATTATCTGAAGACCAGACTAAAGGAATTGCCGTGGCAGGAACCCTCCATGATATCGGCACGATAAAAGTACCCACTGAGATAATGAGTAAGCCACAAGGGCTATCGGACATTGAGTTCGAACTCATTAAAACTCACAGTCAAGCCGGGTATGAAATCGTTAAAGAAATTGACTTTCCCTGGCCGGTAGCCGAAGCCATATTACAGCATCATGAAAGAATGAATGGTACTGGCTACCCACGCAAATTGGCAGGCGATGACATATTGCTGGAGGCAAAAATTGTGGCCGTGGCAGATGTTGTAGAAGCCATAACATCTCACCGTCCCCACAGGAAAGCACTGGGTATAGATATGGCTCTGGATGAAATTTCACACAATAGCGGCATCCTTTACGATACTGACGTGGTTGAGGCTTGTATGCGACTATTCAGGGAAGAGAGATTCAACTGGAATTAGTTGTCGTCTGAAGAGACAAGAATCATTTACTCGTTCTATGAGGACGGCGGATCGACAACCAGTTATTTTTATTGAAGGTGCAATTTCAAAAAAATAAGAGTTTTGCAGGACCCTTCTCATATTATATTCGATTCCGCTTTACCCGAAACATTCACTTTACCCTGTGTTTTCTTCATGCAATATTGGAATCAATTATGAATCAATATCGTTTGTGAATCGATGAATTCAACGTGAAGCGAAGAGATTTAATTAAAATTTCAGGAGTTTCACTGAGACTGATATTATCTCTGTTCATCAATTGCTTGCTCCTGACCAGCCTTTGCCATCATAGTCTGGCCCAGCCCTACGACGATGCAGCCGTTTTACTCCGAAAATACACGACACTCATCCCGCTGCTCAGCCATAACCAATTTCAGCGGCCACTTTACATGGAATCCTCAGAATCACCGTCCAATCTTAAGGGTGATATCTATGCCGTTGTCGATTATCCCTTTTCCGACATCAACAACACACTGAACGATCCGGAACTGGGACCGGCCAATTGGTGTGATGTGTTGATGCTGCATCTCAATATCAAATATTGTCATGCCGTCAGTGACAGGAAAGCAAAAAGCCTCAGCGTGGAAATAGGGAAAAAAGTCGATCAGCCTTTCTCAGGCCCTTACCGGGTGGAATACAATTATCATCTTGATTTTGTAAGCCCGAACTATTTCCGGGTCAACCTTAACGCCGAACGGGGACCGCTGGGCACACGTGATTATCGTATTTCGCTGGAAGCGGTTGCGATTGACGGCACACACACTTTCCTGCATCTCACCTATTCATGCAGCTACGGCAGAGCCGTACGTATGGCGATGAAAACCTACCTGGCCTTGGCAGGCAGCAGCAAGGCCGGTTTTACCATCATCAGCCGCCGATCGAACGGCGAGGCTGTTTATTTAAGCGGAGTGCGCGGTGTAATGGAACGTAATGTCATGCGTTATTACCTGGCAATTGATGCCTATCTGAAAAGCCT
>JAAYYW010000118.1 GCA_012515195.1 Leptolinea sp. | reverse complement strand
CTGGGTAACTTTTGCGATTTTTATTGCCCAGGTAGGCGGTGATTATTTTTATTATTATTTCACCCATTACCATACTGATCAGCGTGATGCACATACCAAGGTATTCGCTGGATGGAAGCCGCTGTTTACCGGAACGTTGTTAAATCCAGAACATACCGTGTTTGCCGGCACGGTTTGCCTTTTGCTGGCTTTTTTTATTGGTATCTTCTATTACATTCAACTGGGGAATACGGTGATCCTGCTGGCGGGAATCGGTGGAGCAGTGGCTGTGTTTTTCACGCCACTGATGCTGCGTGGTTTTAAAGAACCGGTGATCTTTATCACATTTGGACCCCTGGTTATGCTGTCTGTTTATTATGTATTATCCCGTGAACTTTCCATAACCCCGGTATGGGTTTCGCTGCCGGCTGCGTTCCTCGTGACGCTGGTTGCGTATTTGATAAGCGCCCGTTTTGAAGTGCAGGAAACAGACAGCGGCCGAATTGTTCTAAATGTAAACGTAAATACTATTCGCTGGCTGGCCGGTCTGGCTTATCTGTCCTTGGTTGTTCTGATTATCATCCGCATCATTCCAGCCTGGTCGATTCTCGCCTTGATCACGCTCCCTTTCGAGTATCTCATCACAAAAAATATAAGTCAGGAACAGAAGGTGATCGATTACCTGTGGGCTACCGTGTTTTCGCTGATCGTTTATGTGGTCACTGGCGGTCTGGTTGCCCTTGGATTTATGCTGTAATAAATTCAAGAAACAATTATCGATTAGAGAGGAATCATAATGAAAGAACGGCTGTTGATCTGTTACAAAGCAGCCCGCGCACCCTTTCTGGTGGTCAGTCTGCTGCCGGCGCTCCTGGGTGGAGCCATGGCGGCAGTCAACAGTTCTTTGCATATGGGAATTTTCATCGCGTCGGTCATCGGCGTTGTGATGGCCCATTCAACAGCGGATTTCATTGATGATTACTTTGATTACAAACGGGCAACCTGGGGAACAAGGAAGAGCAATTCCATGACAGCCCTCTTATTGACCAGAAGGTCACGTTGAACCAGGTCTTGGCAGCCATTATAGTTTGTCTGGGCATCTCACTGATTTTCGGGATTTATATTTTTCTCCAGGTTGGAATGCCAATTGTCTGGATGGTACTCGTAGGGACACTCATTGTCTTCTTCTACACATCTCCACCGGTGATGCTAAACTACCGGGGGTTGGGCGAAACGGCGATTTTTCTTGCGTTTGGCCCGATGATTGTAATCGGTGTGTTTGTTGACCTGGCCCGAACAATCAAATGGGAGCCGGAACTGGTTTCGTCTATGCCCGAGGTTTTTCAATGGGTGTTGTGTTCGTAAGCAATACGTTTGATTTTCATGATGATATAAAATCAGAGAAAAAGACATTTGCCGTTCGGTTTGGACAAATGGCCGCGGTCCGGTTGATGGCAAATACTACAGTTGTTGCCTGCCTGTCCATCATAATCGGGGTGTTGACCGGCACTTTACCGGTCTGGACGTTGATTGTTCTTATTACTATACCGTTCGTGTATGATGCTGTGAAATATACGGCTGGATTCGCGGACGAAACACGTTATAAAACTGCCATGACGAAATCCATTACTCTGTCATTCGCAACCGGCATCCTGTTGATCGTGGCTTATCTTATTGTTATTCTTTTTGAAGGAAATGAAAACGGGGTGGATTACGATCCACCCCGTTTTCATAAGGAAAGAACAATGCTGGATAGATCGGTTTATTATTCAGCCAGCAATTTCTCTAAAATTTCAACACTATGCTGAATACATTTATCGCACCGGCCGGGGATGATCCCCTTTCCTTTTGCTTCCTTAACCGCCTCCGGATCATTCATATCAAAACCAAGAATCTCATTGCAGCGAATGGACCCTTCGCGTTCTTTGAATAACTTGAGAAATTTTTGATCAAGTTGATAAACTGTCTCTTTTACAACTTTATTGGCATCCCCGTCCATACTATTGACGCCATATTTCATGCCGAGGACCATGACACCACCGGAAGCCGCGCCGCATATCTCTCCCGATCGTCCAACCCCGCCGCCAAATCCAAGCGCGAATTTCTGCGCGGTTACTTCATCTATTCCGAATTCTTCGCTGAAAACGCTGGCCACACACTGCGCACAACCGAATCCGCTGGCATGCCGGGAAAGGGCCTTTTCTACTCGATTCATAGTATTGGTCTCCTGTTTTCAATAGGTCATGTCTACATCTCAATTGTAATCAACAAACCGAGAAAATTGGTTTTTGCATTACAATGCGGTACTTATGAAGAATTACGTCCCTGTGTTGGATATTCCAGCGTTGTATAAAAGTTTCAATGAACCTGTCACACGGGAAGATTGTGGCACCATGTGTTCACTGCACAACCCGGCTGGTAAACCGTTTTGTTGTGATATATGCCAGGCAGTACCAGTGGCTTACCGGCAGGAGTGGGATTACCTGGCATCGCATTCAGATATGTGGCATGAATGGCGTGGTGATGAGTGCGCGCGCGAACCGGTTGACCCCAAATATCTCCAGTCCGAAACGCCGGAGCATCTCAAATTACTGGCCTGCCGGGGGCCGGTACATTGTTCTCGAAATTTTCGAGCCATCAGTTGCCGTCAGTTCCCCTTTTTTCCGTATGTTACATCTGATGATCGGTTCATTGGGCTGGCGTATTACTGGGACTATGAACCTGTGTGCTGGGTGATCAGCCATCTGGACAGGGTCACGCCGGATTTTCGGAGGGAGTTTGTTGCTACGTTTGATGGGATTTTTAACATGTGGCCGGATGAGTTTGAAAGCTATGCGGTATTGTCAGAAGAGGCTCGGGAATTTTTTAACGGCAAGAGACGACGCTTCCCGGTACTGCATAGAAACGGCGGTTTTTATTTGGTCAGCCCTGGAAGCGAACGGATGGAAAAAAAACCTGTTGAAAAAATAAACCGCTTCGGGCCTTACAAGGGGCAAAATTTGCCCATAAACGGAAACTTTACCGATACTTATTGAGCAATGTATATAATCAAGACATATCCAAACCTTGCCGATTAACCGGGAGGCGGCAGTACATGAATACAAAATTGTACCTTTCTTTGATCATCCTCTCACTGGTAATCAGCTCAATCAGCTGCGGGATAACCGTTGACCTGGGACCGACGTTCCAATCGCCGACCCCTCTCCCACCAACGGAATCCGCGGCTCCTATACCTGAGGCGACAGAAGTAACCACCGGTTTGACCGTTTACCCGACCGAAACATTAACTTCGCTGCCAGAAACCCCCACAACTGCATTGCCCATAGAACCGACTATGGAGGAGTTGGCCGAACCAGTTGCGAAAACGACTGCCATACCTTTACAGCTGCCGGAAGTTATTAGCGTTCAGAATGCCAAAGATCTGACACTAAAAAGGATACCTGGGATCAATGCCGGTTCCTTACAGAAATTGCGGGTTTCACCTGATGGAAAACTCCTTCTGTTTTCCTATTCAAATCTGCTTGCGTTATTTGATGCCGGTGATCTTTCTGTTCTTTGGGAGGTTGATCCGGGACGGTTCCTTTCTGATGTCGTTTTTTCCAAAGATGGCAATCATTTGATAGCGTACTCACCAGGAGGCTCAGTCACTGTATATGATGTGGCAACCGGAGCGGCTCTAG
>JAAYYW010000117.1 GCA_012515195.1 Leptolinea sp. | reverse complement strand
CGGGGACAACGTGAACATGGAAGTGGAATTGATCATTCCAGTAGCGTTGGAACAGGGTTCAAAATTCGCCATTCGCGAAGGCGGTCTGACCGTTGGCGCGGGTGTCATCACCAAGATTATCGCGTAGGTGTCCCATGATGGCTAAACAAAAAATCCGTATTCGATTGAAGGCGTATGACCACCGCGTTTTGGATCAATCTGCCAAACGTATTGTGGAAACCGCCGAGCGTAGTGGGGCACAAGTTGTTGGCCCTGTCCCGCTCCCGACCAAAATAGAGCGGTTCACTGTTCGCCGCTCGTCATTTATCGATAAAGACTCGCACGAACACTTTGAGATCCGTACACACAATCGTATGATCGATGTACTGGAACCTGATTCCAAAACCATTGACATGCTAATGCGTCTCAATTTGCCCGCCGGTGTTGATATCGAGATCAAAATCTAACAAAGAACAGTACCTGTAAGCATCCTGCCGGTCGAAGCGCGGTGTCTCATTTCAAATGAGGTCCTGCGCCTCGACCGGGGTGAGGGATGGAAAAACAATCGTTGTGTTATATCCCCGAGATTTTTCGGGGAGACTGGTAAAAATACCAGAACAGTGTTATACTCGGTACGCTTAAAACGTACAGAGGCAAGGTAAGAGCCGGTTCCTCCGGTGGCCAAAGAGCCGCCGAAAATTTGCTGACTGCCCTGCGTCCGGAGATGATGCAGCCTAGCCCAGGCTGACAGTCTCGTCATGAAATACTGATCGAAGGAGAAAACTGAGATGTTGAAAGGGCTCATTGGGAAGAAAATCGGCATGACCCAGATTTTCGATGAGAACGGCGCGGCTGTTCCAGTAACAATCATCGAAGCTGGGCCATGTTTCGTTACCCAGGTGCGCACCCCCGAAAAAGAAGGTTATTCGGCCGTGCAATTGGGGTTTGACGAAGTCAAGCCGAAGCGGTTGTCTGGCGGTGAGTTAGGCCACCTCAAAAAGAGCAACATCCCTCCTCTGCGGTTCGTTCGTGAATTCGCAGTGAAGGATCCGCAGGTTTCTGTTGGTGATACGGTCAAAGTTGACCTTTTCTCCATGGGAGATTCTGTGGATGTCATTGGAACAAGTAAAGGAAAGGGCTTCCAGGGTGGTGTGAAACGTTATCACTTCCGTGGCGGTCCTGCCACGCACGGTCAATCTGACCGCCATCGTGCCCCCGGTTCCCGCGGTTCGGGAACTACACCAGGTCGTGTTTACAAAGGTGCCCGCGGCGCAGGTCATATGGGCAATGACCGAGTTACCGCGCAGAACCTTAAAGTCGTCCTGGTTGACGTTGAACGAAATCTGATCGGCGTACGCGGAGCAGTACCTGGTTCCCGCAACGGTCTGGTCATGGTCAAGGAGGCGCGGAAACAGTAGGCGCGGTTGTGCCTGCTTATCCCGCACGAGGAGTAAATGACTATGCAAGTAGATGTCTTGAACATGGAAGGTAAGAAAGTTCGTACGGTTGAATTATCACCGTCGGTTTTTGAAGCCCCCATCAACCTTGATTTGATGCACCAGGCGTTCCAGCGCCAGATGGCAAATGCCCGTTTGGGAACACACGACACGAAAACCCGCAGCGAAGTTTCAGGCGGCGGGAAAAAACCGTGGCGCCAGAAAGGCACCGGTCGTGCCCGTCAGGGTTCAACCCGTTCCCCAATCTGGAAGGGTGGCGGTGGCGCTCACACGCCCCATCCTCACCTGTACACCCAGGCTATGCCGTTGAAAATGCGCCGGGCTGCCATTCGCTCTGCTTTAACCGTGAAAGCACAGGAGTTCAACATCGTAGTGGTCGACGACATGAAACTCGCCGAGCCCAAGACCCGTTTGATGGCTGCCGCTCTCAGTAACCTTGTCGGCGAATCCAGCGCGCTGGTCGTAATTCCTGAAAAGAATGAAGCGAGCGATCTGATCGTTCGTTCCACCAATAACCTGCCTGGAACCAAAGTATTAATGGCTGGTTATCTTAATATCCGTGATTTGATGGTCTTTGACAAACTGGTTCTGCCGGTGGCAGCTCTGGATGTCATTACCGCTCATCTGGGTTAGGTTGGAGGCTGACATGACAACACTTTTTGATGTACTCCGCCGGCCGATTGTTACTGAAAAATCCAACTACCAGGTTGGCAAGCTTCACCAGTATGTTTTTGAAGTGGCGCCTCATGCCACCAAAACCATGGTGAAAGATGCTGTCGAAAAAATATTTAATGTAACAGTCCTTTCGGTAAATGTGGTGAACGCTCCGGCGAAACGCACCCGCCGTGCCCGCAGCCGACGGCTGACTGTCCGCAACAGCGGTTACAAGAAAGCCATAGTGACCTTACCCGCTGATGCCCGAATCCCTATGTTTGAAGGGGTGGAGTAATGGCTGTTAAAGTTTACAAACCCGTTACACCCAGTCTGCGCAATATGACCGGGTATACCTTTGAAGAGATCACCAAGAGCAAACCGGAGCGGTCTTTGATCGTTGCCCGCCAGGCTCGAGCTGGCCGTAACAATACCGGTCGTATCACCGTTCGCCATCAGGGCGGCGGACACAAGCAATTCATCCGCCTGGTTGACTTCAAGCGCAACAAACTTGCCATTCCCGGGAAGGTTTCCGCGATCGAATATGATCCGAACCGAACTGCCCGCCTGGCACTGATTGTTTATGCTGATGGTGAAAAACGCTATATTGTTGCTCCGCTCGGACTGAAAGTTGGTGATTCGATTTTGGCCGGACCCCAGGCGGAAATTCGCACTGGAAACAGCCTGCCGATCTCCAGTATCCCTGTTGGTACTCTGGTTCATAATGTTGAACTGAAACCGGGTAAGGGCGGTCAATTAGCCCGTTCTGCCGGTTCTGCGGCTCAGCTTTTGGCCAAAGAAGGTGATTACGCCCAGGTTCGCCTGCCATCCGGAGAGGTTCGTCTGGTTCTCCAGGTGTGCTACGCTACCATTGGTCAGGTTGGCAATCTGGATCACAGCAACATTAAATTAGGAAAAGCTGGCCGCAAACGCCATATGGGCATCCGCCCGACGGTTCGCGGAACGGCCATGTCTCCGCGGGACCATCCGCATGGTGGTGGTGAAGGTCGCCAACCTGCCGGTATGCCCAGTCCAAAGAGCCCATGGGGCCGTCCTACACGCGGTTATAAGACCCGCCGCAACAAGGTTAGCAATCAATATATTGTTCGCCGCCGCAGTTCGGGCAACCGCTAAGCCGAGATTAAGCGAGAAAGAAGGACGCACTTATGTCACGATCGCTGAAAAAAGGGCCATTCATTGAGCCCAAACTTTTGAAAAAGATCGAAATCATGAACACCAAGAGCGAAAAGAAAGTCATTCGCACCTGGAGCCGCGCCAGCACCATCTTCCCCCAGATGGTTGGTCACACGATTGCCGTGCATGACGGACGGCGTCATGTTCCGATCTATGTAACCGAAAACATGGTTGGTCATAAGCTGGGCGAATTTGCCCCGACCCGCCATTTCCGCGGCCATCTCTCTGAGAAGGCTTCGGGAAAGGGTAAGTAAGCCATGGCAACAGATATTCAAGCAAAATTATCGAACTCAACAGTTTCTGCCCAGAAAGTCCGCCTGGTGATTGATCTGGTGAGAGGGAGACCCGCAGTTCAAGCCCTGAACACGTTGAAATTTCTCACCAATGGGGCCGCTGCACCGGTTTACAAAGTACTGGCATCTGCTGTTGCCAATGCCGAAGAAAACTTTGGCGTAAGCCGCGATGATCTGTTTGTTTACCGCATCACGGCAGATGAGGGCCCCACCCGCAAGTGGCGGCGTTTCGGAGCACGCGGCCGTTTCAAACCGATTCTGCGCCGTTCCTCTCATATCACGGTTGTTCTACGGGAACGCGCCTGAGTGCGCCCCCGGAGAGCACGAGCAGACTAAAGGATTAGACCAGGAGAGAATATGGGTCGTAAAGTTCATCCGATTGGATTTCGTCTAAATATCAACCAGCCGTGGGCAGGTCGTTGGTTCGCCGAGGGTGCGGAATATCGCACTCAGCTCCACCAGGATTTTGCCATCCGCGCGTTGATAAAGAGTTCTACTGAAAAAGCCGGTGTGTCTCGTGTGGAAGTTGAACGCTTCCCTGGTAAGGTGAAAGTTGTTGTGCACACTGCCAAACCCGGCATACTCATTGGCCGTAAAGGCGACAGCGTAAAAAAGATCCGCCAGGACTTGGAAGCGTTGACCGGCAAAAAAATTGATCTCGAGATCAAAGAGATCAAGAGCCCTGACATGGACGCTTATTTGGTGGCCATGAATATCGCCGGGCAGATCGAACGCCGTGTGAGTTATCGGCGCGCCATGAAACGTGCCCTCCAGCAGGCTATGCGCCAGGGCGCCGAAGGAATCAAGATCGAAGTTGCCGGACGTTTAAGCGGCGCTGAAATGGCCCGCAGTGTCTGGCTTCGAGAAGGTCGTGTTCCGTTGCAAACACTGCGCGCTAACATGGACTTCGCCCGCGGCGAAGCTCTCACCCAGTACGGACGCATCGGTGTGAAGGTCTGGGTCTACAAAGGCGAGGTTCTTCCGACTGTGGAAGAAAAAGTCGAATCCACCGAAGGCGTTTACGTCAGCGAGTAAATTATTGCCGGGGCTCCGGTCCCCGGATTGAGAGAGGTGCCAACTATGTTAATGCCAAAGCGTGTCAAATGGCGCAAGCAGATGCGCGGCCGCATGCGCGGGAAAGCTCTGCGAGGAGCGGAGGTCCTTACCGGCGATTTCGGCCTGCAGGCGCTTGAACCCGGTTGGGTTACAGCCCGTCAGATCGAAGCCGCCCGCCGTGCCATTGTTCATCACATGAAACGCCGTGGAAAAGTTTGGATCCGGATCTTCCCGGACAAACCGTACACCCACCGCCCACCTGAAACTCGTATGGGTAAAGGTAAAGGCAATGTTGAATACTGGGTAGCTGTTGTCCGCCCTGGCCGGATTATGTTCGAAGTCGGTGGACTTCCCGGCGATCAGGCTATTGAAGCCTTGACCCAGGCAACCTACAAATTTTCCATCAAAACCAAAGTTGTTGGTCGGTTGGATGGATCAGGAGGTCAGGCATGAAAAACTCTGAACTACGCCTGCTTTCTACAGAAGAACTACGAACAAAACTAGAGGATGCCCGCCAGGAAGTCATGAACTTGCGGTTCCAGATTGTAACCGGTCAATTGACCGATACAAGCCGGATACCGGCCACTCGCCGGATGGTCGCACGGTATGAAACACTTCTGCGGGAGCGGGAACTTGCCCCTGCTAAGGAAGGTGCCAAATGAACGATCGCCGTCGTATGACTGGTGTCGTAACCAGTAACAAGATGATGAAAACGGTTGTGGTCGAAGTTACCCGTACCTATCGTCACCCGATCTATAAAAAGGTCGTTCATCTCAAAAAGAGCATAAAAGCTCACGATGAGATTGGCTGCCAGATCGGTGACCAGGTTCAGATCGTAGAAACCCGCCCGATTTCTAAAGAAAAAAGTTTTGCTGTCGAGGCTATTCTGAAGAAAGTTCTCGCCCCAGTTGAGACGGATAAGGGAGAGTAGATTATGATCCAGCAAGAGTCCCGTCTCAAAGTTGCTGATAATACCGGCGCGCGTGAACTACTTGTCATCCATGTCCAGGGTGGTTCCACCCGTCACTATGGTGCTGTGGGCGATATCGTTGTCGCCACTGTAAAATCTGCCGCACCACAGGGATCTGTGAAGAAAAGCGATATTGTTAAAGCCGTGATTGTTCGCTGCGCGAAAGAATGGCGTCGAGATGACGGTTCATCCATCCGCTTTGATGACAATGCCGCTGTGATCCTGGACACTGATGGACAGAATCCCAAAGGCACCCGTATCTTCGGACCCGTTGCACGCGAACTCCGTGAAAAAGGTTTTATGAAGATCGTATCCCTGGCTCCGGAAGTAATTTAGGAAGAGGAGCATAAATATGAACATGAAGATTCGAAAAGGTGATCTGGTTGAAATAATCACAGGGCGCGAAGATGATCGCGGTAAACGCGGCGAAGTCATCAAAGTATTCCCTGATGAACATCGTGTCATCGTACAGAGCGTGAACATGCGAACGAAGCACCAGAAGCAGGTGCAAAGCCAGGGTAGAACCATCAAACCCGGAATTGTTCGCTTCGAAGCCCCCATTGACATTTCAAATGTCATGCTGGTTTGCCCAAAATGCGGAAAAATAACCCGTGTTAGTGTTGTCCGCAATGACGGCAAAAGCCAGCGTGTATGTAAGAAATGCGACGCTCTGATGGATGATAAATAGACAGGGAGAGCGATAGATGAACATACTTAAAGAGCGTTTTCAAAAAGAGATCGTGCCCTCCTTGATGAAGTCACTGGAGTTGGAAAATGTAATGCAGGTTCCCCGTCTACAGAAGGTTGTAGTCAATATCGGAATGGGCGAAGCAAATGAAGATCGAAAGACCCTCGATGCCGCCGTTACTGATCTGACAACCATTACTGGACAGAAACCTGTCATTACCAAAGCTCGCAAATCCATCTCCAACTTCAAACTACGTGAAGGACAAGCTATCGGAGTCAAAGTTACCCTGCGCGGTGAACGAATGTGGGCCTTTGTCGACCGGTTACTGAATGTCGTCCTGCCCCGCGTTCGCGATTTTCGTGGCGTGTCTGCTGAAGCGTTTGACGGTCGTGGTAATTACACCCTCGGTCTTCGTGAACAGCTGATCTTCCCGGAAATTGAGTACGACAAGATCGACAAGATCCGGGGTATGGAAATTACGATGGTTACTACGGCAGCCAATGACGAACAGGCGGCATCTTTGCTGCGCGAACTCGGCATGCCATTCAGGAAGGATTAATATGGCAAAGACGTGCATGACTTACCGTGAACAACGGCGAAAATATGCCAACATGGTGCGCAATCGGTGCCAAAAGTGCGGGAGACCGCGCGGTTATATTCGCCGGTTTGGATTGTGCCGTATCTGTTTCCGTGAATTAGCGCTGGAAGGCAAAATCCCCGGCGTAGTAAAGTCGTCCTGGTAGGCGGCGTGGAAGGAGAATAAAATGAGTGTTAATGATCCCATCTCCGATATGCTGACCCGCATCCGCAATGGCGTGATGATCGGCCAGGCGACTGTGGCAATGCCCCGGACAAAAATCAAAGCGGAAATTGCGCGTATCCTGAAAGAAGAAGGTTTCATTGAAGGATATGACGAAGTTGAAACTGAAACTGACAGCAAGAAACCTGTTTTGCGTGTCAAATTGAAATACGTCGGCGAACGCCGTTCACGAAAACCGGTTATTACCGGCCTCGAACGGATCAGCCGCCCCGGCCGTCGGATATATACCCAGAAACAGGATATTCCCTGGGTTCTTTCCGGCATGGGTATTTCGATCTTATCCACCCCGAAAGGGATCATGACCGGGCAGCGCGCCCGCCAGCTTGGTGTTGGCGGCGAAATCCTGTGCAAGGTCTGGTAGTCAAGGAGGTATGAAACGTGTCTCGAATTGGTTTGGCTCCAGTCGCCGTCCCGGCCGGTGTGCAGGTTGATATAAAGGGTTCCAGCGTGAATGTGAAGGGACCGAATGGCGAGATGTCTCGTGTATTCTCTCCCTCCTTAAATATCAAACTGGACAATGGTCAAGTGACCGTGGAACGCACATCTGAAATCGCAACTGTGCGCGCCCTCCACGGGACGACGCGAGCATTAATTCAAAATATGGTAACGGGTGTAAGCACCGGATTTACCAAGGTTCTTGAAATCGATGGTGTCGGTTACCGCGCCGAATTGAACGGAAAGAATCTGGTATTGTTCCTGGGCTTTTCTCACCCAATTGAACTCACCCCACCGGATGGTATTGCCTATGATGTTGATACCAAAACCCGGCAGGTAAAAGTGATGGGTAAAGATATCGAACAGGTCGGTCAGATCTGCGCCGATATCCGCAAAATCCGCCCACCCGAACCCTACAAGGGTAAGGGAATTCGCTACCAGGGTGAAAAGATCCGCCGCAAGGCCGGAAAATCTGGCAAAGCCAAGAAGTAAAGGTACTGGATATGGCGAAAACATCCCGTTCTGAAGCGCGAATCCGCCGTCACGTGCGTGTTCGCAAGATAATTTCTGGAACTCCTGAGCGTCCGCGCCTGGCGATATTCCGCAGCAATGCTGAGATCTATGCCCAGGTAATTGATGATGCAGCAGGAAATACCCTCGCCAGCGCTTCCAGCGTTGACCGTGAGCTGCGTTCCTCGGCTGCCAAGATCAATAAAACCGAACAGGCAAAATTGATCGGCAAGAAAGTGGCAGAACGAGCCAAGAGTAAGGGCATTGATAAGGTCGTCTTTGACCGCGGCGGTTTCCGCTATATGGGCCGTGTCAAAGCTTTGGCTGACGCTGCCCGCGAAGCCGGGCTGGAATTCTAGCCAGAGAAAGCGATGATAGAGGGCTGATTATGGAACAAGAGTATCAACCACTTGAACAACAATTTGACGAGCGTGTCATCGAGATCGCTCGTGTGGCTAAAGTCGTAAAAGGCGGTCGCCGTTTTTCCTTCCGAGTCACGGTTGTGGCTGGAGATAATAAGGGAAAGATCGGACTGGGTATTGGGAAAGCCAACGCTGTACCCGATGCCATGCGCAAAGCCACAGATCACGCTCATAAGAACATGCGACAGATGAATGTTTCTGGTACTACCATCCCCCATGAAGTACTGGGCCGGTTGGCTGGAGCGCGTGTTCTGTTGAAACCCGCATCCCCCGGTACTGGCGTTATCGCAGGCGGTGGTGTGCGTGCCGTACTGGAATCGGCTGGCATTCGCGATATTTTGACAAAATCCCTGGGTTCTGCCAATGTGCTGAACGTGGTTCAGGCCACATTTGACGCCCTGGAGCAGTTGAAATCTCCGAGCGAAGAAGCCGCCCATCGCGGAAAAGCTGTCAAAGATTTGCAGCCTTTCTGGGAGCGGAGGAAAAATGGCTAAGAAAGCCGCACCTGAAAAGAAAGTCCGTGTGACCTTGGTTCACAGCGCGATCGGTTACACCGACCGTGCTAAACGGACAGTATACGCTCTGGGACTGCGTCGTCTGCACCAGACCGTAGAACATGTAGATTCACCCGTACTGCGCGGTATGCTGGCAAAAGTGAGCCATCTTATCGAGATTGAAGAGCAGGTAGAGAAATGAAACTGAACGACTTACGACCAAACGATGGTGCGAAACACGATCGCAAACGCGTTGGACGCGGCATTTCAGCCGGTCAGGGTAAAACCGCTGGCCGCGGTACCAAAGGTCAGGGCGCACGCGCTGGTGAAGGTGGAAACCTGTACCGCCAGGGTGGTAACCTACCGTTCTACCGCCGTCTACCGTTTATCCGTGGTGAAGGTTTCACCCCACCAAATCGAATCGTCTACACCGAAGTCAACCTAGATCAATTGGCACGTTTTGAAAAAGGTGTCGAGGTCACTCCCGAAGTACTTGCGCAGGCAAACCTGTTGCATAACGCCGGAGAACCTGTCGTGATCCTCGGACGTGGAGAAATCAAAGTTGCTTTAAAAGTCCGTGTTCATCGGATTAGCAAAACCGCCCGTGAAAAAATCGAAAAAGCCGGTGGCAGTGTGGAGTTGATTGCCTGATATGGCAACTACCACCGAAGGAGAATCTGAATGAAGCGGTCAGCCTGGCGATATTTATGGATGTCTGAGGATATTCGCAAGAAGCTCCTCATCACTGTAGGACTGTTGATCTTATACCGTCTCCTCTCAAATGTGCCCGTACCAGGGATTGATCGTGAGATCATCCGTTCGCTGTCACAGCAGGGAGGAGCTGCCGGGAACCTGGTCAACCTGCTTGACCTTCTTTCTGGTGGAACCGTTTCAAACTTCTCCATTCTGGCGATGGGTGTTTATCCTTACATCACAGCTCAGATTATTCTGCAGCTTCTTGTCCCCATCATTCCTGCCCTTGAGCGCCGGATCAAAGAAAATCCGCGCGAAGGACAGGCCTGGATGGAAAAATGGACTGTTCTCTTGACCATTCCTATGGCAGCCCTTTCGGCCATTGGTCAGATCAACATTTTCAATTCAATGCTGGGCGGTGGAGTCTCCATCCTGAAAGATTTTGGATTTACCGGAGCTGCGCTAATCCCAACACTGACTACCCTTCTGAGCATGATCGCCGGTACCATGATTGGTATCTGGCTTGGGCAACTGATCTCTGAATATGGAATTCCCAACCAGGGCTTGTCACTGATCATCTTTGCCGGTATCGTTTCTCAGATGCCCAGCAACCTTGGACAGATACTCGCCGATCAAACCAATGGCTGGTGGATGCTTATTGTGATCCTGTTGATCTTATTGCTTACCATCTTCGCGATCGTTTATGTACAGCAGGGGCGCCGAAACGTTCCCGTGTTGTTCCCCGGTCGCCGGATTGGGAACCGCATGTCCATGCCGGTTACCAGCAAATTGCCCCTCATGGTCAACATGGCAGGCATGATCCCATTGATCTTTGCGCAATCCATTTTGACTTTCCCGGCCATTGTCTCCTCCTATTTTATGGGACCAGATAAAGCTGAATGGCTGCGCAATTTCGCTACAGGTGTGTATAACACATTTGGTGGCGGTAATGCCTGGTACGCGGTGCTTTATTTCATCATGGTTGTTCTGTTCACCTTCTTCTATACCGATGTCCTGTTTCAACAACAGAACTATGGTGAAAACTTGAAGAAACAGGGCGCCCAGATCCCTGGTGTTGTTCGCGGCTCCCCGACTCAGAAGTACCTTTCCAAAGTACAACGCCGGATTACCCTGCCGGGTGCTGTTTTTCTTGGCCTGGTTGCGGTACTGCCGTACATTGTTGGAATGATCTTACCCGCCGGTGCTGCCCGGTCTTCCGGTTTGCTGCTGGTATCATCTGCCGGTTTGCTGATCGTCGTTGGTGTGGTTCGTGATACTTTCACCATCATTGAAACCGAACTCAAACTGCACGGATATGATGAAAGTCTCATCAAGGGATAAAGGGTAATCTATATGCCATCATATGTTGTTTTACTTGGCCCTCCCGGGGCTGGAAAAGGAACCCAGGCTGAACTGATCTCTGAGAAGCTCAATCTGGCGCATATCTCCTCTGGAGATATATTCCGTGAAAATCTAAAGAACCAGACCGAACTTGGAAAACAGGCCCAGGGTTACATGAACCGTGGTGAACTGGTTCCAGACGATCTGACGATCGAAATGATCAAAGACCGGCTTCAGCGTCCTGATTGTAAAGAAGGCGCTTTGCTGGATGGTTTCCCGCGAACGCCTGCACAGGCGGAAGCATTGGGAAAAATGCTGGCTGAATGGAACGGAAAAGTGGAATGTGTCCCTTATATATCTGTCCCCCCCAAGGAACTTGTCGGCCGTTTAAGTGGCCGATGGACCTGTAAAGAACAGGGACATGTTTATCATGAGACATTCAATCCGCCCAAGGTTGCCGGAAAATGTGACATTGATGGTTCTGAACTTTACCAACGAGATGATGATAAAGCGGAAACCGTCGAACGGCGGATCAAAGTTTATCTTGAACAGACAACTCCTTTGATCGACTATTATCGTAAACAGGGCGTATTGGCCGAAGTCGATGGAACCTTACCCATCGAACAGGTTACCACGTTATTGTTGAAAGCTATCGAGAAGGGATAACTCTTAAATGAGTTGGGATCGCGTATTGGTCATAAAAACCTCGGAAGAGCTTGCCGTAATGCGTCAGGCTGGTCGGATCAATGCCGAAGCGCTCGCGGCTGCGCGCGCGGCAATTCGTCCGGGAGTCACTACGGCTGATCTCAACGCAGCAGCGGAAGATGTTTTGAAAAAACATGGCTGCTACTCTCCCTTTTTAAACTACCCTGGACCATATCCCTATCCGGCCAGCACCAATGTTAGTATCAATGACGAGATGGTGCACGGTATTCCCGGTTCGCGTAAATTGAAGGAAGGGGATATCGTTTCGGTTGATTGCGGCACTGTGTATGAAGGCTGGGTTGCCGATGCCGCATTTACTGCCGGAGTGGGTGAAATATCCGAACAGGCGAAGAAACTCATCGCAGTGACAAAAGAGGCTCTTCGAATCGGAATATCGAAAATGGTTGACGGTAATACCACCGGTGATATCGGCTCTGCGATCGAGAAATATGTTCGCAGCCAGGGAATGTATGTAACGCATACCTATACCGGACATGGAGTTGGACAGCGTATGCACGAAGGACCGCAGGCACCTAATTATGGGCGACCGCGGCAGGGCGTACAACTCCGCAACGGTATGACCATTGCTCTGGAGCCCATGGTCTTAATCGGGACATCCCAGACCCGGGTAATGCCGGATGAATGGACTGTTGTCTCGGCAGACAGATCATTGACAGCTCATTTTGAACACACAACAGCCATCACACCTGGTGGCCCGGTTGTATTGACGGTGCTGGAAAATGATCCGGACTATGGACTCGATACGACAAAGCAGTTATAATCATAGCTTTGTCGCTCACTTTGCAATAATTAGAAGGAGTTTTTGATGAAAGTCACGACATCAATAGGCAAAAGATGCGCAAAATGCAAGATCGTACGCCGAAAAGGCATTTTGTATGTAATCTGTGAAAACCCAAAGCACAAGCAGCGTCAGGGATAAGAGACTATGGCAAGAATTGAAGGTGTTGACCTCCCCCGTAATAAACGGATTGAAACCGGCTTGACATATATATTTGGAATTGGACCGACCCGTGCCAAACGGATCCTGTCTGAAACCAAAGTCAATCCGGATGTTCGCGTCAAAGATCTGACCGAAGCGGATCTCGCGCTTTTGCGCGAGTTCATCACCAAAAACTTTAAAGTTGAAGGTGATCTCCGCCGTGAGGTTCAGATGAGCATTAAACGGTTGATGGAAATTGGCTGCTATCGTGGCCTGCGCCATCGCCGCAATCTGCCCCTGCGTGGGCAGAGAACCCGTACTAACGCCCGCACACGCAAAGGTCCGAAAAAGACAGTTGCCGGTCGCGGCCGCCGTCGCGGAGCAACCAAAAAGTAAATTGCTGCGGAACGTGTCCGGGTTGGGGAGCCTTCCTCCCCGCGGCCGCCCGGACCAATCCAATGCTTTACGAAAGAATTTTTTAGTAAAGAATCTAGCGAGGGATTATGGCACAAAACGTACGCTCAACGCGTCGGAACACGGCTTCGCGCAAGGTGAAGCGCACACTGTCCTCCGGACAGGTGCATGTCTTTGCCTCCTTCAATAACACAATCGTGACCGTAACGGATCAGCAGGGCAACACCGTCTGCTGGGGATCCTCCGGCTCAGCCGGATACAAAGGTTCCCGAAAAAGCACTCCGTTTGCGGCCCGTCTGGCTGCCGAGCAGGCTATCAAAGCTGCACAGGCAATGGGCATCCAGGAAGTGGATTTGATTGTAAAGGGACCTGGTCCCGGCCGCGAATCTGCCATCCGGGCTGTTCAGTCCATGGGATTGAAAGTCCGATCAATTGCAGACATCACTCCGGTACCGCACAACGGTTGCCGGCCGCCGAAGAAACGCCGCGTGTAATTCTGTGAGAGGAAGACAAAGCAATGGCTAAATATATTGGGCCGGTTTGTAAACTCTGCCGGCGTGAAGGTGAAAAATTGTTCTTAAAAGGGCAGCGTTGTTATACAGCAAAATGCGCCTTTGAAAAACGTGGATTTGCCCCAGGTCAACATGGCCGAACCGGGCAGGGCCGCGGCGGCAGTGATCGTGCTTCAGACTATGCACGCCAGCTGCGCGCCAAGCAAAAAACCCGCCGCGTCTATGGTGTTTTTGAACGCCAGTTCCGCCGCTTTTACGGCTTGGCTTTGAAACAACGCGGTTTGACAGGTCTTAACCTGCTTCAGAACCTGGAAATGCGGTTCGACAGTATCGTTTACCGTTTTGGGCTCGCCGAGAATCGGGCACA
Organism: Leptolinea sp.; assembly: GCA_012515195.1. Taxonomy (GTDB): domain Bacteria; phylum Chloroflexota; class Anaerolineae; order Anaerolineales; family Anaerolineaceae; genus Leptolinea. The sequence continues at coordinate 3,730 of JAAYYW010000117.1, read as the reverse complement.
AGCCCGGCAACTGGTTAGCCACGGGCACTTCTGTGTCAACGGAATCCGCACCGATATTCCCTCCATGCTTTTGCGCCCCGGTGATGTCATCACTGTTCGCAAAGGATCTGAGAAGAATACATACTTCAAAGAATTGGTCGATATCGCTGAAAAACGCAATTGCGCTGTCTGGTTGGATCGGGATATTAAAAACCTGACCGGCAAAGTTGTCCGCGTTCCTGAACGCGCTGAGATTGACGGCAACTTGAATGAACAGCTCATTGTTGAGTATTATTCGCGCTAAACCCGTGATCGGTGTGCGGGACTAAAAGGTACACTGAGAAGAGGAAAACGTGACTACACTCTTAAACATGGTAACACCCAAAGTCGAGCGCGAAGCAGATGCTCGAAACTATGGCAAGTTTGTCATCAGCCCACTGGAACATGGCTATGGAGTTACTCTTGGCAATGCTCTTCGCCGGGTAATGCTGTCCTCGCTTTCCGGAGCTGCCATAACGTCCATCCGCATTGTGGATGTACTGCATGAGTTCAGCGACATCCCCGGTGTACGTGAAGATGTCATTCAGGTCACTCTGCAGATCAAACAGATCCGCCTGATCATGAATGATGTGGAAACGGCTCATTTACGTCTGGATATTCGCGGCGAAGGACAGGTTACCGCGGCCGATATCATCGCGCCGCCGGAAATTGAAATTGTGAACCCTGACCTGTACCTATTCACTGTGGATGATCCCAAGACAAAACTGGAAATAGACCTGACCGTAGAACGCGGCCGCGGCTATTCTCCGGCCAATGAACGCACCACTCATCTTCCGATTGGCGAGCTCCCAGTGGATGCAATTTTCTCACCGGTGAAACGCGTAAACTGGTCGGTTTCTTCCGCCCGTGTTATGCAGAGCACCAATTTTGACAAACTGAATCTGGAAATCTGGACAGACGGAACGGTCAAACCCGAAGAAGCTTTGGGAACCGCCTCGAAGATCCTCATTGAGCATCTTCGCCTGGTTTCTGGTGCTTCTGAAGAAGTAAGCGTTCTGGGTGTTGAAAATGAAGTCAGCGGCAGCCGGTTAACCAGTGAAGCAGCCGAGACGCCTATTGAAAACCTGGATTTGTCTGTGCGCGTATTCAATTCATTGAAGCGTACAGGCATCACCACGGTCGGCGACGTGCTTGATCTACTGGAAAAAGGCGAGGAAGCGGTCATGTCGATCCGTAACTTCGGTGAAAAGAGCCTGGATGAGCTGCGCGATAAGATGCAGGAAAAGAATTACCTGCCTCAAGAACAAGATGTGGAGTGATCAAATATGCGACATCAAGTAGCAGGATTTCATTTAAGTCGTGATAGAGATGCCCGTGCCGGCCTTCGCCGCACGTTGATCAACCAGCTCTTTACCCACGAGCGTATTCAAACCACTCACACGAAGGCTTTAGCTATTCGTGGAGAAGCTGAACGCTTGATAACCCTGGCCCGCAATAGCGGCGAGGCGAGTGATGTTGACAAAGTCAATGCCCGCCGACAGGCTGCTGCCCGTCTGGGAAATGCGGAGATCGTAAAGAAGCTGTTTGATGACATCGCACCGCGTTATAAAACCCGTAATGGCGGCTATACGCGGATGATCAAAACAGGACCAAGACTCGGTGATGCTGCTGAAATGGTGATCATCGAGCTGGTCGAAGGTTGATCTTTCCGGACAACCGGAAAGACATGGAACGTTACCAACTGATTCTTGCCTACGATGGAACGCTTTTCTCCGGCTTTCAACGCCAGGGGAAACAGCGGACGGTACAACTCGTATTGGAAGAAGCCCTCCGGCAAATTGGCTGGCAGGAGAGAAGTATTCTCTGCGCCGGCCGAACGGATACCGGGGTTCACGCAATCGGGCAGGTGGTTTCATTCAGTCTTGAATGGAAACACTCAACGAATGATTTGCGAAATGCCCTAAATGCCCATTTGCCGAACGACATGGCTGTTCAACAGGTGGAAATTGCGCCGGTGGATTTTCATCCACGATATGACGCAGTTTCACGAACGTATGAATACCATATCTACTTCTCCCCTGCGAGGAACCCGTTGAAAAATCGGACAGCCTGGAGAATTTGGCCCGAACTTGAGATCGAAAGATTACAGCAAGCCGCCCCGTGCTTCCTGGGAATCCACGACTTTTCATCTTTTGGGGCTCCAATGAAACCTGGCGCATCCACAATCCGGATAATTTTTGAAAGCGGATGGCGAAAGGCGGATGATGACCTGGTCTACCGGGTCACAGCCAATGCCTTTTTGTATCACATGATCCGCCGGGTTGTCTGGCAGCAAGTGCTTTACGCGACAGATCGTGTATCGTTTCAAGAGCTCCAGGATGGTATAGAAAAGGCTGCTCCTCTTCCCTCGGGAATGGCACCGGCCAATGGGTTATCACTTGTAGAGGTAATTTACCCGAACAGGCAAGGCAAGGATCGTTAGCAATCATCATCAAATTGCATTTGCAAGAAAAGATGGAATGGAGAGGATGCAGTGGATAAAACCTACGTCCCAAAAGGAAAACAAGAAGGAGACTGGCTGGTAGTCGATGCCAACGAACAGATTCTTGGCCGTTTGGCAACCAAGATCGCCATGATCCTGATGGGTAAAACCAAACCCCAGTTCACCCCTGGTGTTGATACTGGCGATTATGTGATCGTTCTCAATGCCAGCAAAATTGCCGTCACCGGCAATCGTTTGACCGATAAGATTTACTATTCACATTCCGGGTATCCGGGTGGATTGAAATCTGTCACCTTAAAAGATCAGCTAAAAAACCACCCCGAACGTGTGATCGAATCTGCTGTGTGGGGTATGCTCCCGCACAACAAATGGGGACGGTCTTTACTGAAGAAAATGAAAGTCTATGGCGGGAATGAGCATCCCCATGCTGCTCAGAGCCCGAAACCAGTAGCCTAAAGGAGCACGGGAAATATGGCAGCAACTTATTTTGAAGGTGTTGGTCGGCGGAAAGAAAGTACTGCGCGCGTACGTGTTATGAGCGGCGCCGGTGTTTTCACCGTGAATGAAAAACCCGCAGAATCCTACTTCACCCGTTATGGTGATATGCAGGAAATTCTCGGCCCGGTTACCGCGGCAAATATGAACTGTAACAACCTCGATATTACCGTGGTTGTTAACGGAGGCGGTGTGACCGGTCAGACAGATGCGGCCAAGCTTGGCCTGGCTCGTGCTCTGCAGAAAATGGATCCTGAAACCAACCCTGCGCTGCGTAAAGCCGGTTTCCTGACCCGTGATCCACGTGTCAAGGAACGTAAGAAACCTGGCCTCAAACGCGCCCGCAAGGCACCTACCTACACAAAACGTTAGAATTGCTGGTGCGGATGTATTTCCGCCCGACAATATCACAACAAGTTTTCCGGAGTATGTCTCACTCCGGAAAACTTTGTTGCATTAACAGGTAAACTATGACGATGGATACAATGTTAGACCCACTCTCACATATTTACAATTCATGCCTCTTACCATTAGATAAACCACTTTCCATAATCCCGGTACAAAAAATGGTTGGTGCGCATCATACATTGCATAACCCGGCCCACGGAGTACTGATAACCGGAATCAAAACTAAGGATGAACTGACTAACGTAATCAGTTTGCTGGCAAAAACATACCCGGGCGATCAGCCTGTTTGCCTGAACACCTGCTTTTCGGATTCGATGACAACTGAACAAAACCTGAAACTGGGCG
>JAAYYW010000116.1 GCA_012515195.1 Leptolinea sp. | reverse complement strand
TGCCATTAACCTTTTCATTGTTGCCTCCTTATGGTGTTCAATTATCTTCAGCCAAATGGCTGCAAGAATCGTATTTGCGCCTCCACGGCGGGCTGTCGGGCAGACTATGATTAAACGCTTTGATGAGTTCCATTTCATATTCCCCGGCATAAGTATTGTTGAGGAAGTGATGGATGCCATCGGATACGAATTGCTTCCAACTGTGCAATTCATCCCCGGGCAGGATGGGAAAAAACAGGGCACCGCTCTCCCTGGCCGCTTCTAAATCGCCAGGTGCATCGCCAATCATCAACACCTGATGGTCGGCGTAATGCCCCGCCAGCGCATGGATACACTGACGCTTGTTACCATCCTCCTGAGCACAGGCCACGCTGACAAACTGCATTAAATCGTGCTCCGCCCATTCGCGTCGCACAGCCTCCTTTGGCGTCGCCGAAACAATCGCGATGTCCGCTTTGCCCTTTAGAAGCCTCAGCGTTTGCTCTACCCCGGGAAAAGGGGGAACGCCTTTCACCATCTCTGCCACCCGCCGGTTCATCTCCAAAGACCATTGCAGCGCCCGCTGCAGTACTGGGTCATCCTTGTGCTTTGCAAGCTCTTCGTTGTTTAGCACTGGGCTGGTAGCAACCCAATGGCGGAAGGATGTAATGTCGGGCAGGTCAAAGTTATACTCTTTTACCTCTTCGCGCTCACGGAGCAGGTCAAATACCAAAATCAACTCGTGAAAGCGAGAACGGCCTCTGTCTTTGGAATACAGGTTGCAATATTCCCATGCTTCCCGTACGAATTTGGATATGGCCTGCAAACCCCACACCTGTACCGTGGCCGGGCAAAAACACTCCTTGTGTTTGAGCTCCATCGTGTCAAAGGCGCAGCCATCGGAGTCAATGCATACCAACCGCTTACAGGTGGGCTGAAAATCTGGAAATAATCTTTGTTTCATAGGCGGGCATATGCTCCTTCTTGTCGTCGTAAATAAACTCTGGCGCTTCATATCAATCGAACGAATTGTCCCAACGAGGTACACCCTTCTATCAATGGGCCCTTTAACGCTTAAGCCGTGCGAGCCCCCAACGTTACACCCTTGACTAGTAGCTGCAGTTCAAAGCAGCCGGGCGTATAAAACTCTTTGCAACATGAATGCGCGTTTTAGCAGTACTTTTCGATGGCAACGGCTACGCCGTTTTCGTCGAAGGGTGGCGAAACATAATCGGCCACTTCCTTGACCCAGGACGGGGAATTGCCCATGGCTACCCCAACCGCCGCTTTGCTGATGGATGGCGCGTCCAGGGTGCTATCCCCAAGCACCATCACATCGTCGTAGGTCAGATTGAGTCTCCTGAAGAGGACATCAATGGCTTCCTCACGATTGAGACGCTTGGGGAAAAATTGTATATCCTTGCCAGCTCCTTCAAATATGTTGACTAGACCTGTATCTTCAAGCGCCTGGATGAGTGGTTGTTGTTTCTCTTTTGGCACGCCATACAGGTTGACTTTCTCAATCCCGACGCCGTTTGTTAGTAAATGTTCAGACAGCGAATCCACCTCGATTTGTCGCTTCAGGTCCAGAAACCAGACGTGGTGGGGCGGCACAGCGAAGGAACCCAAATCCTCACAGATTTCTTTTTCCATATATATTTTGCCCGCCGCGGCGATTTCTCCATAAATCCGCTGCCCTTCAAACAGGCGACAGATAACAGCGGATTCCTCAGGTGTGAAAACCGATTGATAAATCACTTCCCCGGTCTGTCGATCCACTACCCGGCTGCCATTGGACGTAATCCAATACCGAATCCGTTTATCCGCTTCAATTTGCGGGGGGAACATGTCCTCCACCCGACCGGTGGACGGAATAATCTCAATGCCCTTTTTCATCGCCCTGTCGAGGGCATACATGTTTCGAAAAGAGATGAATACCTGATCCTTTTGAAGCGCTGTTCCGTCGAAATCCAAAAGTATAGCCCGAATATTCATCGATTCTCTCCTTATCAATGAGGTTCAATCGTCATATCTTTAGTACGTTTTCCAATTGTCCCGATACCAAGTCAAATTGTGCATTTATCCCGATCAGTGTAGCATCTATTGTAGTTTCCATATAAACACATTTTTTGGAACGTGTCAATATTCTTTTTCGGTTCGTTCCTCACCTAAACCCATTCTTATATAAAAGTAATGAGAGCATCCGAAAATGGCACACGCAGTGATATGTGATGCATCATTCCCTCCACAATGCCGTCACCTGCGCTCACCTGCTCGTCCTTACTATTGCCGTCTGCGGGTACACGAGTCCTAAAACAGCAAAAACCCCTTGATTTCTCAAGGGATTTTGGTGGCGCGCCCTGAGGGATTCGAACCCCCGACCTTTTGATTCGT
>JAAYYW010000115.1 GCA_012515195.1 Leptolinea sp. | reverse complement strand
ATAGAAACTGTAATATGTGGCGATGGAATCCAGGCCAATTCGGTCATTGTCAAACGATTCAGCGTTTTCCACGAAATCGTCGAGAACCCTTTGTGTATGCTCCCGCCCGATTTTGATATCTTCCAATCGATCAAGGTTTTCCTCTTGTAAGTTGATCACCCAGACACTTCCTCCATCCTCGCGCAGCCCATGACGATTACAACGCCCGGCGGATTGGGCAATCGAATCCAGCCCGGCCAAAGCGCGGATTACCGCGCCAAAGTCAATATCCACGCCCGCTTCGATCAGTTGCGTGCTGACGCAAATCACCGGTTCTTTGGCATCAAGTTTGGGCTTGATTTTATTTTCCAGCACATCCATGCGATGTGCTGGACACATATTGGTGCTAAGGTGGTAGAGCTCTGCGCCCAAGTCTCGCGCTTTGATTTGTTTATACACGGCCTGCGCCGAGGCCCGCGTATTGACCACCACCAGCACGCTGCTCTTTTCATCCAATGCGCGTTCCACCAAATTAACGACATCGCTATTGGTCAAACCGCCAGGTTTGCGTTCATCATAGACTTCGACGCGCCTTAGCTTCTCAAACAGATTTGCTGCATTCTGGATAATTTTCTGTTCCGATTCGATGGTCAATTTTCGATACTCATTTGGCAATTGGTCAAGCGGCGGCTGGGTAGCAGTGCAAAGCACAACCGTTGAACCGCAGTCATGCGTCAGGAAACGCAAAGCGGCGTTCAACATGTGAATGATTTTGATGGGAACGGTCTGCACTTCATCCAGAATAATGACCGAGTTCGCCAGTTGGTGCATTCGGCGAGCATCGCGGGTGCCTGAACCAAACAAGGTTTCCAAGAATTGAACCTGTGTGGTGAATACAATTGGCGCATCCCAATTTTCTGCCAGTAGGTTATGGCGGCGGGTTTCCTTTTCAGGCGTCAAATTGGAGTGATGTTCCAGAACGACTTTGTCGCGTTCGTTTTCTTTTTCCAAAATCTTCCGCAGCTTGTCTGCGTTCTGGTCAATGATGGTGATGTAAGGGACAATGTAAAAGACCCTGTCCATTTTATGTGCCCGCGCATGATGCAGTGCAAAGCGCAAACAGGCCTCCGTCTTGCCGCCTCCTGTAGGCACGGTTAACTGGTAAATGCCCTTGTTTTTTTCTGCTGCTTCCAGGCAGGCTTGCGCCACTTGCGCCCGCAGTTGGTTGACTTCGAGCGACCGCCCAGGTTTCATTTGTGCCGTTTCCTGCGCGTACTTTGCATACTTCACCTCCAACCGTTCGATAAGAACCTCCCAAGAAATGTATTTTCCATAGTTGCGGATGGCTTCATTGTCAGGCTTCTCGAAATCGGCGGTGTTAAGGCGATCTGCCTCCAAAAGACAACTCAACAAAAAACGCGCCAGCAAGCCGTGTTTAAATGGCAGGGTAACATCTTCTTTGCCATCTTTCATGGCGGTCAATTTTTCCCAAAAGCGCTGCTCGATGGGTTGGGTCAAGATATCATCCAACAATTTCTCAATGACAGGGAGTTTCTCTATAGCTTCGGCAAGATGAGTATCCTTGTAATCTTTCATAATCCGCCGCTGGAATTCATTCGCACCGTCCGGTTTCAGGCAGTCTATTAACCCGGAATGATGAGATGCCAACGCCAGCGCCAAGAATTGCGCCAAAACCTTGCCCTCGCGTCCCCGGCTGGCGAGTTTTTTGTAGGCCAGTTGCGCCCCAGCCGTGGAGTGGTCAATCCTGCCTTTCATTGCCTTGTAATCGACATAATCATCTTCGTCGGGATTTATCAAGCCTTCGGCTGAACCTAAATAATCTTGATATTCCTTGCTGGCTTTTCCAAGATCATGCAACAACCCTAATATCTTGCCTAATTCTGGCAATCCTACTTTTTCCGCAAATCTCTCTGCCAGTTCAGATGCCTGGGTTAAGTGCGTAGTTAATAATTGCTCCTTCCCATCCCTCTCCCGCCGATGAGCAATCAATTTTTCTTCATTATTTACTACATCTTCATAACACAACCCTTCCATTTTTTCTCCCTCCTTAAAACCTTACATGATTCCAAATGGCTCGGTCTTGTTCATATTTCACTTTCTAATCTAATAAGAGAATACTTTCCCAAGTCATGTAATAAACCAGCCACATAGACCAAGTCCCCTAAACCCGTATCAGCACCGAGTTTACGGGCAATTTCAGCCGTTCTTGTCAGGTGGTCCAACAATAGTTGTTTTTGTTGTCCATCTTCTCGGGTGTGTGCGTAAAAAGGCATTCGTCTCCTCCCTGTTACAGTAGACTACTGCCAAATATGTGAAAACCTGTCTGCTTTAAAAATTACTTGAGAATCAAACCAGATATATTGGCAGTACTTGCCTTGAAACCCCCTTGGATTTTCGTATGGAATTATAAAGCAACTACCTTAAATATGTTCTACTATAATAAGGGCATGACAGACAAGTTCACGGCCATCTACGACATGCTGTGGAATACCAGTTTTGACGCCCTTTCGCGCGGCGAGATTGAGATCGACCGGTACATCACCAACCCGGCGGCAGACCGGCGGCGCGGCCTGACACTTATCTTCCGCCCGACGGATGAGGTAAAAAGCAATATTCTCGCGTTCGTGGAAGAAACCCGCCAGCTTGAACCGGATCAGTATAGCTACCCGGAAGCCAGCCTGCATTTCACCGTGCTGGCTCTTTTCACCGCCACCGTTGACCATCAACAGGAGTACGATCAGTTGGATGTCTACCAGGCCGCCGTGGAAAACGCCCTTGACGAGATATCACCGTTCACGTTTACCCTGAAGGGGCTTACCGTCTCAAAGAGCGCGCTGATGTTGTGCGGCTATCCCCGGCCGGACAACCTGAACATCATCCGGCAAAAATTGCGGGAGAGCCTTATCCGAGCCGGTCTGGCGCAGGGGTTGGACCGCCGTTACACCCTGACAGCCGCCCACACAACCATCATGCGTTTTTCAAACCCGCTGCGGGCTCCCGCCCGGTTTTCGGAATTTCTTCTAGAAAATAAACTGCGTGATTTTGGGACTCTGACAGTGAATCATCTGCAGCTCATGAAAAATGACTGGTATATGTCTCCCGAGAACTCAACACTCATAAAACAATACGCCATCAATAATAGACTGAATTATTAACCAGGTTATGGATCATGGATATCAACCACGTAAAACTTGAAATCTTCATTCCCACAGAAAATGTGAACGATCTGCGCGTTGCGCTGGCAAATGCCGGAGCAGGGATCATCGGCAATTATGACCATTGTTGCTCGATAACCCCGGTCAGGGGGTACTGGCGTCCACTGGATGGGTCCAATCCGTATGACGGAACGATCGGTGAAGTGAGTGAAGGGCACGAGAGCAAGGTGGAAGTTAACTGTCCGCGTGCCATTCTGCCACAGGTGATCCGGGCGATCCGCGCAATCCACCCGTACGAAGAACCGCTGATCAACATCGTCCCGCTGCTGGATGAACCGGATATTCCAGAATAACAATTTCCTTCTTGACTCTATGGTTACCATAGGGTGTATATTGGTTGTCGTATGGGAAACGTGATGAAGCTCAAGATTGGTGAATTCGCCCGCCTCGGACAGGTAACGGTGCAAACCCTGCGCTATTATGCCGACCTTGACCTGCTGCGTCCCGGAGAGGTGGACCCGTTCACCGGGTACCGCTACTACCTTCTCGACCAGCTGCCCGCGCTGCATCGCATCCTCGCGTTAAAGGATATGGGCATCCCTCTGGAACAGGTCAAACGATTGCTGCATGACAACATCAGCCCGGAAGAAATGCGGCGCATCCTGCTGCTCAAACAAGACGAGATCCGTTCGCAGGTACAAAACAGCCTGGACCAGCTGGAACGCATCGACATCCGGCTGAAGATGCTGGAGCACAAGAGCAAACCCACAAATTACGAGATCGACATCAAACACGTTGACGCCCTGCAGGTAGCCTCGGTTACCGGTGAAGTCCCGGATTACCGTGATGTTGGCCCATTGTGGATGGAATTGAGTGAGTGCATACAGGCTTCAAAACTGCAAGTTGACGCCCCGTATCTTACACTGTGCCATGCCACCGAACCCAGGATCAAACTGGAGGTGTGCGCTCCGGTCGGGAATCCCATTGATGATGCTCCTCAAGGTCTGGTTCGGGTACTGCCGGAGGTCAAAACCATGCT
>JAAYYW010000114.1 GCA_012515195.1 Leptolinea sp. | reverse complement strand
GAATTCTATTGAAAGATGAATGTGCCTGTAATCCCGTGCTTCATAGGCTGATATAGAGTAAAATCGTTCCATTCGATATTGGAAATTGGTTGAGGTGTGAATGCGAAAAATTTTAATATTGGCCGGAATGTTCAGCATATTGCTGACCAGTACCGGTGTTCCCCAGGTAAAAGCGGATTGGCTTGCCGTCCCATCAAACGATGAATTCACCGGTGAGGTGATCTGCCTTCCGGATGTTTACCTGACTGAGCCGCATTCCTGTCTGCTGGCGGGACCTTCTTCGGTGCTCACGCAGATGGCAAAGGATGGCATCATATATCCAGCGCCGTCATTGCCTGTGAGCAAACCTTCATTATCATTAAATGAAGTTCCTTATAAATACGCAAAGATCGTTTCACCCAGTGCGCCATTGTACGGATCTCTCGCTCTGGCTGATTCCCATTCGGCCACGTATCAACTGGCGGGAGCAACCCGGTATATTTCATATAGCTACATTCAAGATACGGATTATGGACGTTACTTCCAATCCAGTTCGGGGATGTGGCTGGATGGTGGCGATGTCGCCCGTGCTGCCCCGCCTTCTTTTCAAGGTGTGATTGTTCACAGTACGCCAAAGACCCAATTCGGGTGGATACTTACTCCCGGAAAACCACGGACAAGTCCCGGTTTCAGTGCGCCAGAAATAAAACGAGAAGTCCTACAGGGAGAAATCTATGCCATTTCTGCCACGAAGCAGGTTGGTGACACCAACTGGATAATGATCGGATTGGGTGAATGGATTGAAGACCGGATCATCGGACGGGTTGTACCGACCACTGTTCCGCCCGAAGGTGTAACAAATGGCCGTTGGATAGATATTAATCTTGCGGAACAATCCTTGACTGTTTATGAAGATAACCGGATGGTATTTGCCACTCTGGTTTCAACTGGTGCTGACCCATTCTTTACTCAACCCGGTCTATTTAAAATCTATCAGAAAAAGGATAAAGAGACCATGAGCGGTGATTTTTCGGGTGACCGGTCGGGTTATTATTATCTCGAAGATGTTCCCTGGACCATGTATTTTGATAAATTACGGGCAATACATGGCGCGTATTGGCATGCCCGTTTTGGATATGACGCGTCTCACGGTTGCGTTAATTTATCCATTGGAGATTCGCGCTGGGTATACGATTGGGCTAAAGTAGGCGATTACGTGTATGCCTATGATCCAACCGGTAAAACACCAACAGACCCGGCATTTTATACCCACGGCGGTGCTTAACAAAGGAAATGAAAACGGGATGTTCTTGAACATCCCGTTTTTTGTATTTACTTGATCAGAGTGATCATATCACTCCATAACATTACTGTTCCTTTAATTAATGTGTTACTTTCCTGTCGGATGCGCAATGTCGCTGGTATCTGTGTTTCTGTTTTGAATGGAAGTTTTACTAAAATCGGTGTGTAAGCCGTCTGATCAGCAGGTAATGTAATGCCAACGATCTTGGACGTAAGTGTGTTCCAATCGCTCGCGATCAGTTCGACAACTATTGGTGTGTTGTTAACAGGCTTTATCTGGCCTTTAATTACCAGAAATTCTCCCTGAACGGTTTGTCCTGGAACTGGTTGTTCGATCTTGAAGCGGGGATAGACTGCTTCTTCTCCTTTTGATTCAGTTCCACGAACTGACAGTAGTGTAAGATCAACTGAAGTAATAAAAATCGGTTTGTTCTTATAGTTTTCAAGAACAACCTGCAGGCGTGCAGATTCATCGGAGCGGATCTCGAAAGGGATTTCCTGTTCGATCAAAATTGTTTTTCGTTTGTACTTCCCGTAATCAAGTAGTTTCCGGAAAATAAGCCGATGATCTTTCCCGAAAAGCTCTATCCGAACCATTCCGTCATCACCTGGTCTGGTGGCTAATTTGATTTTCAGAGGTGAAACCAAACGGGCATTATCTCCGGGAGAAAGAATCACCGGTTCTCCAGATTCGGGAATGGAAAATTCCAGGATTGGTGTGGGGGTTGATACTGAAATATTTTCCAGAGATTTTGCGTAGGCCTGGCAGGTATTTCCCCGGAAAAATGGGATAAAAATCAGCAGAGAAGTACAAAGGAGCAAAACCGGTCGATGAAAGACCGTCGGCCGGTTTTGGTACCTATGGATGAGTTGCATTCTTTTCAAGAATATATTTCCGTGAACTTTGTTCTTAAGTACCGCAGATATGGTTGAGGGTCTATTGGTGTACCGGTGACGCGTTTGACTAGTTCTTGAGTCTCAAATTTAGCTCCATGCGTGTGTATGTTCACGCGAAGCCAATCAAGGAGGGGTTCGAACCGGCCTTGTGAAATGTGATCGTCCAGGTCTGGTATATTTTTCTGGATGCATTCCCATAATTGAGCGGAAATAACATTCCCCAACGCGTATGTTGGGAAATAGCCAACCATTCCACCCGCCCAATGAATATCCTGCAAGACACCATGAACATCATCTTTGGGAATCACACCCAGAAATTCATTCATGCGTTCTTTCCAGAGCCCGGGTAAATCTCGAACTTCGATCTTGCGTTCCATCAGGGCAATTTCCAATTCAAGACGGAGCATTATGTGCAAATTATAGGTTGCTTCATCGGATTCTGTCCGGATCAGAGATGGTTCAACCCGGTTAATACCCTTATAGAAGATATCAAGCGGAACATTTGCCAGTTGGGCGGGGAAGAGCAATTGAAGTTTGGGGTAGTAATGCACCCAGAAACTGCGAGATCGTCCGACCAGATTCTCCCAGAGCCGGGATTGTGATTCATGCACAGCCATTGACGCGCCAGTGGCGAGTGGTGTCCGCTTTAGTTTTCGACTGAATCCCAATTCATACAGGGCATGTCCGCCTTCATGGATTGTGCTAAAGAGTGCCGACGAAAGATTTTCCGGGAGCACACGGGTGGTAATACGTACATCGTCCATGCCAATCGTGGTGGTAAACGGATGTGCTGAGCTATCTTCCCGACCGCGGTTCCAGTCAAAACCCATACTGGATACAACTCCCGAACCAAATTCCCACTGGGCGTTTTCTGGAAAATACTGATACAGAAAAGAGGAATCAACCTGAGGCTTTTCGGACAACTCACGAATCAATGAAACCTGATCTTCACGCAAAACTTCGAAAATCTTTTGTACATCTCGTGTTTTTAGACCGGGTTCGAATTCATCAAGCAAAGGGTCATAAATGTGGTCATACGGCTGGAAGAACGACGCATATTCACGCCGGAGTTCAATTATTTTTTCCAGGTAAGGTTGGAAACAGGGAAAATCGGATGTGCTTTTTGCCCGTTCCCATTTGTCCTGCCCAATTGCCGTTGCTTCTGCGAATTCCGTTACCCATTTCGAAGGAATTCGGGTTCGGCGGGTTACTTCACGACGGGTTACCTTAACCAGGCAATAATCATCTGAATCATCAGGCAAGCCCGTCGTTTGTTTTTCGCATTCTTCCAGACACTTAAGTAATTCGTCAGAAGTGAGCTTCAAATGCATGATCCGTGAGATGGTAGCCATGGCGCTTCCACGTTCTTCCGCGCCTCCACCAGGCATATACGTTAATTGATCCCATCCGAGAAGCGAAAGCGTCGCGTTCAGGTCATATACTTCACCCAGCAGGGCTTTCAAACGGTCAAGCGGATTTTCGTTCATATCTAGGCAACTCGCCAGCGCAGGTATTCCCCATTGAGGGCAGCAAGAACTTCTGTAGCGATGTCTTCCGCTGCCCGCGCCTGGGCTTCTGCTGTTTGCGCGCCGATATGCGGGGTGGCCACAACGCGCGGGTGACACGTTAGTTCATTTTCACCAGGAGGTTCAGTCGCGAATACATCAAGACCGGCTGCGGCTACTTTGCCGGAATTCAAGGCTTCCAGCAGTGCAGCTTCATCCACAACACCACCCCTGGCAGCATCAATGAGTCGTACACCATCTTTCATCATAGCGAAGGAAGAGGCGTTGATCACTCCGCGCGTCTCGTTTGTTAATGGGGTATGCACAGTGATGAAATCAGATTGGGCGTAAAGCGATTCGAGGGGAACAGGTTCTGCCCCATTAGCAGATATCTCTTCCGCGGATTGTTTTGGATCATACGCAATTATTTTCATCCCCAAGGCCGCCGCGCGCTGTGCTGTCGCCCGGCCGATCCGGCCAAAACCGACAACACCCAGGGTTTTGCCATTCAGTTCAACACCTTCCAGTTCCTTCTTTAACCATTTGTTGTTTTTCATACCACAATCGGCCTTCGGAATCTCACGGGAGATGGCGAACATCAGACCAATGGCCAATTCTGCCACTGCCAGGGTTGTCGCCGTTGGGGAATTTACAACGATCACATTGTGGCTCATGGCAGCGGAAAGGTCAATGTTATCCACACCGACACCCGCGCGACCGACAACCTTAAGGTTGGGTGCGACATCAAAGACGGCGGGAGTGATCTTTGTGCGACCGCGGACAATGATCGCATCATACTCTCCCGCAACTTTCAACAGATCATCCGCTGAAATTCCTGGTTGATCCGTCATCTGGGCTTTCGACCGTAAGATCTCTTTGCCATTTTCTTCCAAACCATCTGTCAACAACACTTTCCATGCCATGGATGAACCCTCCTCGAAAATTGTTTTGGCGACTTGGATAATTCTACCGCAAGACATTCCGGCTTGATCATACTCGGTTAAAATTGATTGATATGAATATGCAAATCAATCCACGGATGCTTGAAAAAGAGTTTATGGTTCGATGTAAACTACATGATTGCGGGGCGGCTTGTTGTATTTATGGGGTATGGATTGATGTGTTGGAAGCGGACCGAATATTAAAAAACGCACACATCATTCTACCGGAAATGTCGGAAAACAGGCGGGATACATCCCATTGGTTTGATGGTCGTGAAGACCTGGATGAGCATATGCCTTCAGGACGGGTAGTGCACAGCAGGGTGGTGGATAATCAACGGCACTACGGAGGAACAGAATGTGTCTTCCTTAGATCGGATCATAAATGTGCCCTGCAAACCGCCGCAGTCAAAGCGGGATTGCATCCATGGGCGCTAAAGCCTTTTTATTGTGTCCTGCATCCATTGGATTTGGACGAAAAAGGCCGGATCACACTGGATGATGCCGGCCTAATGCTGGATGAACCCGGGTCTTGCCTGAGACCATCCATAGTCAGGGTTTCTCTTCTGGAAACATTTGAGCCTGAACTTCGATTCTTTCTTGGTGATCAGGCGTATGAAGAATTATTATTACTCGTGCCGTAGGGCCTCTACAGGTTGCAGACTTGCGGCACGGTTGGCCGGATAAATTCCGAAGAACAATCCAACAGCAGTCGAGAAAATGGTTGCCAGAAGAATGGCATTCATCCCAACATTGGGGTAGAAAGCGGTCCCTGAGGCGGCTGCTACCTTTTCAACGATGAAAGCGATCAGCCATCCCAATCCAATACCGATGATGCCGCCAAACAGGCTGAGCAGTGATGACTCAACAAGAAACTGAACAAGAATATCCGCTTTTCTGGCTCCGAGTGCTTTCCGAAGGCCTATTTCACGCGTACGTTCCGTTACTGAAACTAACATGATGTTCATGATTCCGATCCCGCCGACCAGCAGCGAAATGGCAGCAATCCCGCCGAGGAATACAGTCAACACATTTGTGATCGAACTTACCATGCTGACTGCCGACTGCTGAGAAATCACCTGAAAGTCATCCTGTCCAATGGGTGAACGGTGACGGGTACGCAGAATGTTGGAAACCTCATCGGTTGCTTTTTCGACGGTTTCGGCGGAAGCTGCCTGGACGACTATGACATCAACTTCGTTTTGCGGACGTCGGATGATCCGCGTTTGAGCAGTGGTGAAGGGGATCATGACAAGATTGTCCTGACTTCCACCCATACCACCACCTTTGGGTTCCAGAACTCCAATTACGCGAAATGGTTGACCTTCAATCCGAATCGTCTCACCGACCAGGGCTTCGCGCCTGTCAAAGAGTTTATCAGCCACATCAACCCCCATTACGGCAACTGATGCCTTGCCCAGAAGATGTTCTTCAGTAATGCCGCTTCCCTCTAGGAAGTCATAATTGCTCACTTCCACATAGCCGGGAGTCACACCATCAATTGATGTGTTTATTTTTTCACTACCAAAAGTCACTTGCCGGCGGCTGGAAACCAGCGGTTCTGCCACAAGAACTGATGGTGCTAAAGCTTCATCTCTCATGGCAATCGCGTCAAGTTCCGTTAGAGGTTTCCGATTCTGGTTCTCATTCATCGGATTTCCACTAGCGACGAAGATCAGGTTCGTCCCCAGGTCGCTGATGGTGCCTGTAATATATGACTGCGCGCCGTCCCCAATAGCCAGCATGGCAATAACGGCAGCAACACCGATGACTATTCCCAGAATGGTTAATCCAGAACGGAGCTTGTTGGAGCTGAGAGTCTCCAATGCTTCGAGAAAGGCTTCAAATATGTTCATTAATTCTCCACGATCAGTCCATCTTTCACACGAATGATCCGCTGAGTTTGTTCGCCAATAGCTGGGTCATGTGTAACAATAATGACAGTAGCCCCTTTATCGCGGTTCAGGCTAAGCAACAGATCCATGATCTCTTTTCCTGATTTCGAATCCAGGTTACCGGTAGGTTCATCTGCCATAATGATTGCCGGGTTGTTCACCAGTGCTCGGGCGATGGCCACACGCTGTTGTTGTCCACCGGAGAGTTCAAAGGGTTTGTGATGTACGCGGTTGCCCAGGCCAACTATTTCCAGCGCCTTACGAGCTATTTCTGACCGATCAGATTTGACACCAGAATACCTTAACGGCAACTCGACATTTGATAACGCAGTCGCCCTGGTTAAAAGGTTGAAACTCTGGAAAATAAATCCAACTTTACGATTGCGGATCAACGCAAGCTGGTCATCATTAAGGTCGGATACTTTTTCGCCGTCCAGATAATAGTCACCACCGGTCGGCCTGTCCAGGCAACCCAATATATTCATTAACGTGGATTTGCCCGATCCGGAAGGTCCCATTATGGCGACGATCTCTCCCCGGTCGACAGTTACAGAAACACCGTTCAGTGCCCGTACTTCAACCTCACCCATCTGATATATCTTGGTGATTTCGTTGGTATTGATAACATGTTCAGACATAAATAACCTGTTTTTTTACATACCACCGAACATATTCATGGTCGGTGGGTTAAGGATGATCAGATCGCCTTCTTTTAAGTCACCAGAAAGTAATTCGCTATTGGTGTCTGAGCTGGCACCGATAGTAATATTCACGGGAGTAGGCATATTATTCTTGAGGACATAAACGGCGCGATTACCATCCACCAGGCGAACTGCCCGGTTCGGTATGACAAGAATGTCGTCCATCTGATTTACTACAATATTCACAGCGGTTGTCATCCCCGGTCTAACCATTTCATCCGGTTCCAAAATTTCAACCGTAACCAGGAAATTGACTACTCCCTGTATGGATGTACCGACTGAACTTACATCGGTAACCCGGGCATTATATGTTTTTTCCTGGATGGCATCGAACGTGAGGGTTGCTTCCTGCCCAACTTTTATCCGGTTGATGTCCACTTC
>JAAYYW010000113.1 GCA_012515195.1 Leptolinea sp. | reverse complement strand
GGTCTCAAAACAGGCATTAAAACGGTTACAAAACAAGGAAAAACGGGTTTATTCCAATGACTAAGCGTAAAAAAGACATAAAAACTACAGGTGTAAACAGAATGTGGCCAATGTAAGCGTAGAAAAGGTAGACAAAATCTACTTTGATAAAAATTACAGATATTTGTTAATAATAAAGGTGCGGCGTGTGGTTAACGAACCGATTGTGATCAACGCAATAATTCTTCATATAACGCGCGTGTTTCTGCTGACGGTGGCGCGTTTATCTCTCGTTCCAGCACCTCAACACACAGCTTGTATTGCCGGATAAGACCAACACGGTTACCTGTAGCCGCAAAGATCTTCAAGGCGAGCTGATAGGCTTCTTCCAGCAAATTGTCCTCGTTTAATGCACGTTGGCAGTATTCCAGGGCGATTTCGTACCTGTTCAAGTCAAAGCAGATTTGAGCTGCATCCAATAGAGTTCTTAAAAAATTTTGCCGCAGATATTGCCGCGGATTCAATGCCCATGTTTCGTTGACATCGGCAAGATAATTTCCCCGGTAGACCTTGAGGGCTTCGCGGTAATGCGAAAGTTTTTTGTGAGGATCATTGGACTGGGCTGCGAGAGCGTATTCTTTCAGGAATAATTCGACATCGTATTCATAGTCCAGACGATTGTTGAAACGATAAATCTCCTGGTCGAGAAGGATCGTGTTTTTTCCGACGGCCCTTCGAAGCCGGTAGATGGTGTTTTTAAACCGGAAGCGAGCCTCGTCATTTGAGGCGTCCGGCCAGAATAACAGACTGATCTCTTCTTTTGTCATCCCTTCCGGATGAGCAAGGAGCATGAAAAAAAGATCTCGGGCTGCCGTGGTTTGCCACTCAGAACTTGTGATCTGGTGATCGTTCAGCTTCACCTGCATTCGACCCAGGGCCTGAATGTACAAAACGGGAGGGGCAAATGGGACGATCTGGTTGTTTTCGCGGACAAAACGGCGAAGGGCTGGAAGAGTCTCTTCGAAGACCCCGACATTCTTCCGGATGAAGTTGATCTCTTCGTGTAGATGTTCAATTTTGATGATGTCCAGAGATTTTCTTAAACGCGTGCCTAACGCGATCAGGGCAAACGGAGGGTATTCACTGTTGGCTGCTGCCCGGATCAACAGGATATGTTCAATGATCTTTTGCGGTTGTCCGCAGGCGTGATAGGCAAGTATGGCATACAGGTTTGCCCGGTCATACTGGATCTTATGACCTTCCCTGCCGAAAAAAGCGCAGGCATTTTCCAACAGGGGAATAGCTTCTGCGCTTTTACCATCCCATATTTTTAATCCAGCTAATTCCAGGGCGCATAACTGATGTTCCATTTCGGATCCATCAGGCTTGATCAGTTTTTCAGCCTGGTGGATCAATTCATACCCTGAATGCAACTCTCCCTGCAGTCCTGCCAGAGCGGCTGAACGGGTATGGATGTAAACTTGAAGGAAGTGTTCATGAACGTGGTTGGCGATTTTCAGGGCCATTTTATAAGCTTCCATCGCCTGGTCATCTGCCTGCAGCTCGGCGTACATATCACCAATACCGGTCAGGATATAAGCTTCAATTCGTGTGTATCCGCTGGAACGGGAGTAATCTAAAGCCTGTTTGAACGATAGACAGGCCTGTTCGTAATCCCCCATCATTTGCAACAAAACCCCAAGGTTGTTCAACAAAATGGATTGGTTGATCTGATCTTCTGCCTGGTTCCAGTAGTCCAGCGCGCTTAGATAGGAATTTTTCGCGCGGGCATACTGTCCAATATGTTCATAAATGATGCCCATTTCCATTTGAATTTCGGCTTCATTCTTGGGGTCACCGATGGAACGCGTGACTTCATAGGCGTTTTGCAACCAGGTCAGGGCTTCCTGCAACTTTCCCTGGTGATATATGCATAGTCCGATACAGCGCAGGGCGTCACCATTGATGCGCTGCATCTCAGGGCTGGAATTTATTAGATTCAGGCACCGGTTGGCATCAGAAATGGCCGGATCAAGGTTACCCATAAGCCGGTTGAGGTTTGCCCGCCAGATGAGAGTTAGCGCGAGTTGCGCTGAATTTTCCAGGCTTTCCATTTGGTTGACAGCCTGGTTGTAAAAAGCCATCGCCTGGATCGTATCGCCGGTCGAGAAGGCGATCTTGCCTCTAAGAGCGCTGATGATCGGGTGAAGGGCGGCGACATCTTCCGGGATTACATCAATCCAGGCTGATAGAGTGGTTATTCGTCCGACGCCCAGTACTTCAGGCCCGGCGGTTTCAATTAAGCCTAGCAGGTCTTCCTGTGAATTTAACCGGTGATATATGGAAAATGCCTGGTCCCATTCGTGATATTCCAGGTGAATTCCAGCCAACTGGCGTTCGATCTTCTCAGCAGACATGGAATATTCCTGGAATACGCGTGTTTGCAGGAAATCCAGGAATATGGGATGGTATCGAAGCCAATCTCCCTGGTCGCCGACAGGAAGGACGAAAAGGTTATTTTGCAGAATCGTTTCCATCCATTGCTGCCAGGGTGCGTCCGGCATGTTGAGCGCGGTTCCAAGCACAAGGTCGCAATGAGAGGCGTTGAACTCTTCAAGAAGAGATGACCAGAGAAGAAATGACCGCAATTCGGGATTCAGGTTATCGATGATCTGGAGGAAATACTCGTCGATACTGAAACCAGTCAAACGTTCCAGTCGGGAACGGGCTCTTATCTCACTTTCTGAAACCTGGCTGGTTAGAATTATTCCGGTGATCCAACCCTCTGTTCGGTCCTGGATACTGCGTGCAATGTCCATATCAATAGTCTGGTTTCGATTCTGCTTATACAGCTTTTGAATTTCATCTGCCTGGAACGATAGTTCTTCAAAGTTGAAGCCGGCAACATCAGAATGTGCTGCGAGGCTTGGTAAGATGGGAAGGGATAACAATGACCGGGATGTCATGATTATGTGAACATTCTCTTCCGCGTCTTGCAGGAATCGTGATATGAAATTTCGCACTGGTTGACTTTCATTTACCAGGTGGAAATCATCGAGGCTCAAAATACAATGTTCGGTAACATTTTCATATAGATCATTGACGATAGTATTGGCCAGAAAATCGATATTGAGCTTTCCCTGTTCACCAGCCAGTACCGCGGTAGAGCGTTCGCCAAAAGAGGGAAACCTATGACGAATAGCCGCGATGAAATAAGTGATGAAACGCTGGGGATCAAAGTCGAGGCTATCGAGGGTAAACCAGCAAACCGGTAGCGTGCAATGTCCGGCAAAATCGACCATGAGAGATGTCTTTCCGTAGCCAGCCGGAGCAGATATCAAAACCAGGCGTTTATCAATTAACTCATTCAACAATTCAATCAACCGTGGACGAGTCACCAATTCTCCACGCCGCCTGGGTGGAGTGATCCTGGTGCGGATGACCGAGAAGTTGAATGGCATGAGGTCTAATAGTTCCGAATATGATTATATCCAAATCACACTCGAATCTGTGGCGGGAGAATGAATGCACCTGTTAATTATTTGATGACATTCATCCACCCTGTAGAATTTGAAAGATTTGTACCAAAAGTCGTTGGGGGGGTTATACCAAGAACTGGCGCGTCATGTGTTACGAGACTGTGATCCGGGCATCCAGATGACCATTAAAAAAGCAGCCAGAAGTGCCAGCGAACCGCCAAAAAGAAATGGCGCTGATGGGCCAAACCCGCTCCAGCTGCCAGCCCCCTGCCAGAGCACTCCGGCAATTAATGAAGAAGGAAACGCCAATAGTCCGATGACCGCGTTATACGTGCCATAAGCAGTACCGCGCAGGTTTTCAGGGACGAGGTCTGCCACCATGGCGTTCGCTGTGCCATAGGCCATGCCATAGTAAAGACCATAGGCCACATATAAAACCCATACCTGCCAGGCGTGCTGTGCCAGAGCAAAGCCAAAGTAGATCGCTGCGTAAACCAGCCATCCACCCACAATCAACCGCCGCCGGCCAATGCGATCCGAGAGAGAACCAGCCGGGGTGGAGACCAATGTGTAAACCAGGTTAAATACCACCAGCATTATCAATATCCCGAGGACAGAAATTCCCAGGTTCTGAGCACGCAGGATAAGAAAGGCGTCAGATGAATTTCCCAGGGTAAAAATGCTTACGATGACGAGGAAATATCGAAAAGGTTTCCCCATGTTATCAAGCGAGAATTTTGGCAGATCACGTTTCTGGCCCGTGGGGACATCCTTCGCTCCAATGGCCAGGGAGAAAACTCCCAGAAAAGCAGGTGCCAGGCTGAGCAAGACAACTGTCTGGAACGTTGGCCTGGACAGGTCAAGGGTATTCGCCTGAGCCATCCAGACGACGACAGCCGCGATGATCAAACCGATCATCGCGCCGGTGGTATCCATCGCGCGGTGAAAACCAAAGGCAAGTCCGCGGGTTTCTTTTGTAACCGAATCGGCTACCAACGCGTCACGCGGGGCTGTGCGGATGCCTTTACCGATACGGTCTGCCCACCGTACACCCGCGATCAATTCCCAGCTATGGGCAAAAAAGAAAAAAGGTTTTGTGATGGCAGAAAGGCCATATCCAGCGACAGCCAACCATTTACGGCCGCCAAGTCTGTCAGATAGCCAACCGGAAAAGAGTTTCAAAATACTGGCTGTGGCTTCAGCAATCCCTTCGATCAGACCAATGATGCCGGTTTGTACCCCCAGGACGTTGGAGAGAAACAGCGGGATTATGTTGATCACCATCTCGCTGGAGATATCCATGAATAAGCTGGTAAATCCCACCGCCCACACATTACGCGGAAGGTTTCTGATGGATGGATGTATGGATGTTTCAGGCGAGTTTTTGGTCATGTTTTACGCTCTATTGATGATTCTACTCTGATATTTCCGATGGTGGACGGCTCATGATCACTGTTGAAATTCCGGCCGGGTTATCTCCGGCGTCCCTTGAAATCGAGAAACCGGCCTTTTCATATAACAAGACTGCCGCCCGACCGTCCGGGATGGATGGATCATACGTTTGGACAAACACAGAGCGCTGTAAGTCCAGATTCGCCAGTGCTTCTATCAGGAGAGCCTGACCGATACTGCGTCCACGTGCCTTGCGTGTTACAGCCAGCCAGAGGATTTCATTCTCTTTTGGGTCAATGAGGATGCCACCCAGTAGATTTGTATGATCCTCATCGGATACACAAAACGCATGCTTTTCTTGAATACAGAGCATGAGACTTTTCCGGAAAACCGGGTCTTCAACCATGGGACCGAAAAGGGGCTCCACCTCACGGGTCAAATTTAGCCAGAGTGGAAAATCGGTAGGAATGGCCATCCGGGGCGCGTGCATTTCCGATGCTATCCTTTCCTTGGAAATTAACCGTGCTTCCATACGATACTACTGGAGTTTTTCGATCTTGACCATAACATTCCTAGTGTAAAAATTGTGTAATATATTTTATCGGTTAATTATTAACTGGTAAAATAAAACTATGGATAACAAAGAACAGTTGGGAAAGATTCTCTTCCATATAGCGCGTCTGCATGCCACACGCGCTGATCAATTTATGGATAAGATCGGCCTTTTCAGAGGGCAGGGAATGCTGCTTAAGTTCATATCACGGCATGATGGGCTGACCCATTCCGAGATCGCGGAAAAGCTGGCCATTTCGCCGGCAGCAGTTACCAAGGTGATTAAAAGGCTGGAAGAACAAAACTACCTCCAACGCCGCCAGGACTCAAAAGACGAACGTGTCTCGCGGGTATTCATCTTGCCGGCTGGCTTGCAGGTGATAGAAGAAATTGACTGTATTTTTCTCGAACTGGACAAAAGCACATTCCAGGGTTTTTCGGATGAGGAGCTTGAATGTTTGCACAGCTACTTCAAGAGGATGCAGCAAAACCTGTTGACGAATTTTCCCGATCCGGTCCCGGATCGAAAACGAAAACCTTGTTTTCAGAGAAATCTTTAATAAGCCCGTTCCATCGGGAAAAGAAATTCAATTGCCCGGAGTATATAGCTAACCGGGATTTGGTGGACGGGTCAGGAGGTAGTGATTGATTAAAAAACTTGGGATATATGTTGGTCAGTACAAAAAATTTATCGTAATTGTCCCATTCGTTGTACTGATTGATGTTCTGTGCGAATTAAGCATGCCCTTGTTAATGTCGCGGATCATAGACATTGGCATTCCTGAGTCTGATATTGGTTTTATCACCCGTATCGGACTTATTATGGTCGGGCTGGCATTGGTGGCGATAGCCGGTGGGATTACCAATATGTGGTTAACCTCACGCGGCAGTATGGGTTATGGCGCCAACCTGCGGGATGCTCTCTTCGAGAAATTGCAGTCATTTTCTTTTAAGAATATTGACCAGTTCTCAACAGCGTCGCTGGTCACCCGGTTAACGAATGATGTCAACAACCTGCAGCAAACGTTCATGATGTCGCTGCGGATTTTGCTGCGCGCGCCGATGATGCTTATCGTATCTTTTTTCCTTGCGTATAGCATAAACGCCGAGCTCTCAATTGTTCTGGCGGTTGCCATTCCTGTCCTTGTGGTGTTCGTCATTCTGATCCTGAAAGCAGCAGTAACCCGATTCGGGGTGATGCAGGAAAAGATAGACGCGATCAACCGGGTGATTCAGGAGAACCTGATCGGTATCCGGGTGGTAAAAGCATTCGTCCGCGAGGATTTTGAGATCAAGAAATTTCAGACTGCCAACAATGATTTCACTGAAAGCGCGATCCGGGCTATCAATATTGCCATACTCAGTATGCCGGTAATGATGTTTGTATTGAACGGCGCTACCATCGCTGTATTATGGCTTGGCGGCGGTATGGTGATGGACGGTCGTCTGGGTACTGGTGAGCTGATCAGCTTTACCAGCTATATCATGCAGATCATGATGAGCGTGATGATGATCACGATGGTGATGATCATGGGCGCACGGGCCGAAGCCAGTGCCAGGCGTGTGATAGAAGTGCTGGATACTGAAGTGGATATCGCAGAAAAGATCGCAGAAGAAGGTGGTTCGGATTCTATCCAGTCGCCGCGTGTTACGGCGGGTAAAGTAGAGTTTCGTCAAGTTTCCTTTAAATACAACTTGAATGATCCGTATGGAAACATTCTGTGTGATGTCAACTTTACCGCAAATCCCGGTGATGTTATCGGGATTGTTGGAGGGACCGGTTCTGGTAAGTCTACCCTCATCAGCCTTATTCCCCGTCTCTATGACACAACAGAAGGACAAGTGCTCGTGGATGGGGTGGATGTACGCGATTACCCGCTGGAATCCTTGCGTGAGGCAATCGGCGTGGTGTTACAAAAGAACATTCTCTTCACAGGAACGATTAAGGAAAACCTTCTGTGGGGAAACGAAACGGCCACGCAGGTTGAAATTGAGGAGGCATGCCGTGCCGCGCAAATCCATGAATTTATCGTTTCGCAGCCAAATGGATATGAAACCCTGCTGGAGCAGGGTGGGGTCAATATTTCCGGTGGTCAAAAACAGCGCCTGAGCATCGCGCGCGCCATGCTAAAGAAACCAAGGATCCTCATTTTGGATGACAGCACCAGCGCGGTTGATTCGGCTACTGAGGCAAGGATCCGTAAAGCGTTTTATAAGGAATTATCTGAAATCACTGTGTTTATTATTGCCCAGCGAATCAGCTCGGTTCGCGAGGCCAATAAAATCCTCGTTCTTGACGATGGACAGATCGTTGGGATGGGAACGCATAAAGAATTATTGCAGCAGAATAACGTTTACCAGGAAATTCTCGCCTCACAGCGCGAGGGAGTGATGTCACATGCATGAGACCAAACGAGAAACGTCCCGTTCTCCATTGCCAGGACCGCGCGGCGGCCCTGGAGGTGGTCCCGGCGGTATGCTGCGGACAATCGAAAAACCGAAAAACGCCGGAAAAACAATCCGCCGCCTGCTCGGATACCTGAAAGATCGAATTTTTGGTTTGATACTGGTTGTTATATTAATGTTTACCAGTTCAGCCGGGATGCTTGTGGGGAGTTATTACATCAAGCCGATCATTAATGACTATATTTTGCCCGGAGACCTGCCGGGCTTGGCCAGTGCGCTGGCTTTTCTGGCAGCCATATTCCTGGTTTCTGTGGTGGCTACCTACTTCCAGAACCGCACCATGATGCAGATTGCCCAGAAGACGATCAATACCATGCGCCGCGAACTGTTCGCAAAACTTCAAACCCTTCCACTGCGTTATTTTGATTCAAAGTCGCATGGCGAATTAATGAGCCGGTTTACCAATGATATCGACAATATTCAGGTTACTCTGGAGCAAAGCATCATTCAGTTGATCTCGAGTATGGTTACTTTCATTGGATCGATCGTGATGATGATTGTTCTAAGCCCCACGCTATTCCTGATTACCACAGTGTTGATTGCTTTGATCATCTTCATCACCCAGAACCTCGCGCGCCGCAGCAGCAAAAATTTTGCTGCCCAGCAGAAAAACCTTGGTATGCTAAACGGGTATATAGAGGAAATGGTCGATGGGTTAAAGGTGGTAAAAGTTTTTACGTATGAAAAAAAGGCCATTGAAGAGTTCCGCAAACGCAATGAGGAATACCGCGAGTCAGCCACAAATGCTCATTTCTTTGCTGGAATGGTGATGCCGATCGTTGGTAATTTAAATAATATAGCGTACGCGGCTATCGCATTGTTCGGAGGCATATTAACAGTAATGGGCCGGTTTGACATTGGCTCGCTGGCTGCATTCCTGCAATACTCCCGTCAGGTGGGTATGCCCATACAGATGATGACCAACCAGCTTAATACCATCCTTTCCGGTCTGGCAGGAGCCGAACGTGTATTTGAAGTAATGGATCAGAACCCCGAAGTAGACGAGGGGGACATCACTTTGGTTGGCATGGTTCAGCAGAAAGATGGGACATTGGCTCCGATTGATAGTGATGAACATCCCACTCATTGGAGTTGGCGTTTACCTTCCACTGATGGCAAGGCAGAGTACATTGAACTAAAAGGTGATGTGCGCTTCCATGATGTGGATTTCGGCTATATTTCGGATAAACAGGTTCTTAATAATGTGTCGCTGTTTGCCAAACCCGGCCAGAAGATTGCGTTTGTCGGGTCAACGGGAGCGGGCAAGACAACCATTACCAATCTGGTCAACCGGTTCTATGATATTTCCGAAGGACAGATCACCTATGATGGTATTGATATAAAGCGCATCCGGAAAGAGGATTTGCGTGAATCACTGGGTATGGTATTACAGGATACCCATTTGTTCAGTGGAACGGTAATGGAAAATATCCGGTATGGCAGATTGGAAGCCACCGATGAAGAATGTATAAAAGCTGCCAAACTGACAAGTGCGCATTCGTTCATCAAACATTTGCCGGAAGGGTATAACACGTTCCTGACCGGAGATGGCGCGAACCTGTCACAGGGACAGCGCCAGTTGCTGGCCATCGCGCGGGCGGCTGTGGCTGACCCGCCGGTGATGATCCTCGATGAAGCCACCAGTTCCATCGATACGCGTACCGAGCGATTGATCGAAAAAGGCATGGACGCTTTGATGAAGGACCGCACGGTATTTGTCATTGCTCACCGGCTCTCTACAGTGCGTAACTCCAATGCGATCATTGTATTGGAAAACGGAGAGATCATCGAACGCGGCAATCACGATGAACTGCTGGAGCAAAAAGGCCGGTACTACCAGCTTTACACTGGCCAGTACCAGTTGACATAACCTTAATTTGTCGAGGGCCCGTTGCCTGAGCTTGCGATAGTGCCGCATCGTGCTTTTTGATGCAGGTATTGAGGGCAATCCACAACTCCCCTGAATTCAATGTGCGGTATTCAGGGGAGTTGTTTATTTGATTGTGGAAAATCACTTTGCTCCGGTGATGCTCACTCCGACCAGATCCCCGCTGACTGTCGCCTCGTGCATGGTTGTCTTTGCGACCATCTCTTTCAGTTCTACTGGGGTGTAAGCGGCGTCAATGGAAGAGAACAGGTACGGGCGGATGGATTCGGGTTTGGTTCCCAGCCAGAGGAACCAACGCATGAAGGCAGACATGTCACGCCGCAGATCAGAGATAAAAAACCGTCCACCGGGTTTGATGATCCGCACCATTTCGTTGAATGTGCCCAGGGGGTCGACCCATTCATGCAAGGAACCATTGGTGAAAACCGCGTCAAATGTGTTGTCTTCGTATGGAAGTTTATTCCCCTCACCGCCCTGGTAGACCGTGCGTTCGGATAAGCCGTATTCACGGGCGTTGCGCCGTGCCAGGGCGGTCATATCCGGGCTGATATCCAGACCGGTAAGGCGGGTGCCCTGAGTTTTTTTGAGCCATTCCAGTCCCAGGTAACCGGGTCCGTGTCCGATCTCCAACGCGTGGCCGGCCGTTATTCCGCTGGCGAGAAGGGCTTTAGTTTCGATGTAACCTTTATCACGGAGGTTACGCTGCATCTGGTCGTAGGTTGCCACTGTCACCTCGCCTTGAATGCCGCAATCTGTTTCGGGAACTCTTGTTTTGACCATTTCTTTTCTCCTATACAACATAGAATATACAAACTAGAATAATATCTTAAAAAAATTACTCTTGCAGGCTGGCCAATACTTCACGGGTCCATTCGACCTCAGATTGAAGGTGGAAGCGGGTATGGCTGAAGATGGCGCGGGCTTGCGGTGGAACATACGGATTCTGCATTTGCTCCGTTTCGTGACTGGAAAGGTGTTCCAGGGCTTCTTCCAATTGCGAAAGACGGCCCTGCAAATAATCGGTAACCTCCTTACGGGATAGCCTATCCATGAAGAACAGGCAGATGTCGATGTCATAGTATTCCTGCTCCACCCGCTGCCAGCCTTCCCGTAAGAGGCGCATGAACTCTTCCTCACCCGAAGGAGTGATCTGGTACACGCTACGGGAAGGACGCCCTCCCGTTTGTTCGGTGGCTACCTTTTCCACGTAACCGTCTTCTGCCAGCTTGTCGAGCGCGAAGTAGATGGATCCAAAGGCAATGGATGTCCAATCGCCCATATGTTCTTCGATGATCTGTTTGATCTCGTAGCCGTAAAGTGGACGTTCGTGAAGCAGGCCGAGCAATACTAATCTGACTGACATAATTTCCTCAATGTTGTATATTCTAGCTTGTATAATATGAATTGTCAAGGACTTTTTTGATCGGGATTTTGATGATCACTCTCGAGCCTGCGAAAATGCCGCATCATGTTTTTCAGTGCAGGTATCGAGGGTTCGTTGCCCGAGCCTGTCGAGGGCCGGGATGTGGGTTCGATACCTGCACGGCAAAGAACGCCGTGTGGTACTGACGCAGGCTCACCCACCGGTCCGTTGCCCGAGCTTGTCGAGGGCAATAAATCTACCTAAAATAATCTCATGCCATATGTCTATATCCTGGAATGCTCGGATGGAACCTATTACACAGGCAGTACGTGGGATATTGAAGAGCGTCTGTACCAGCACCAGACGGGTATCGGGGCAAACCATACAAGGGTTAGACTTCCTGTAAGGCTAGTGTTTTTTGAAGAATATGATCGGGTTGATGAAGCATATGCCCGCGAAAAACAAATTCAGGGTTGGAGCCACCGGAAAAAGAAAGCTCTAATAGAGGGTAACTTTGGGGATTTGGTTAGGTTTTCAAAAAATCATACACAGAATGCGGAAGAATAAAAACTAATACCTTGAAGAGCAGAATCGGAATACTTAGCCCTTGCACGAGGATGTCGTGGCTTCGACAGGCGCAGCCACCGGAGCTCACACACCGGTTTAATACCCGAGAATGTTAAGGCCCCGCTGCCCGAGCCTGTCGAAGGCAGGGAGTGTGGGTTCGACAAGCTCACCCACCGGTCCGTTGTCCGAGTCTGCGATGGTGCCGCATCATGTTTTACGATGCAGGTATCGAGATTCCGGTGCCCGAGCCTGTCGAGGGCGATGTAGTGGCTTCGACAGGCTCAGCCACCGCAAGGCTCAGCCACCGGGGGTTCGATAGGCTATTTCTCCAGACTGCTCAACACGCCCTTGATCTGTTCCAGCGCGGCCTCCAGGTCGTCGGCAATTTCCTGTGCGAGTACATCCGGCGCGGGGAGGTTGGCGCTGTCTTCCAGCGACTCATCGCGCAGCCAGGTGATATCCAGGTTGAATTTGTCGCGCGCGGCCAGTTCTTCGTAGGTGAACATGCGCCAGCGGCCGCCGGGATTTGATTCACTCCAGGTAGGCTGACGCTCGAAGCGGTTTTCCGGGTGGTAGCAGGTAACAAATTCATCCAGATCGGCGCGCTGCAGCATGCGGGTTTTCAGCGTGAAGTTCTGGTTGGTGCGGAAATCATAGATCCAGAGCTGCTTTGACCAGGGCGTTTCACTGGCGGGTTTCTTGTCAAAGAACAACACATTCGCCTTGACGCCCTGCGCGTAAAACAGGCCGGTGGGCAGGCGCAACAGGGTATGCACATCACACTCATGCAGCAGCTTGCGGCGCACGGTTTCACCCGCGCCACCTTCAAACAGCACATTATCCGGCACAACGACGGCCGCGCGGCCGTTGATCTCCAGTATGGTCTTAACGTGCTGCACGAAGTTCAACTGCTTGTTGCTGGTGGAGGTCCAGAAGTCATCGCGTACGATGGTCTGGGCTTCGCGTTTGATCTCGCCCTCTTCGGTGACGAATGTGACGCTGCTCTTCTTGCCGAAGGGCGGATTGGTGAGCACCATCGAGAAGCGGTCACCGGGGTCTTTCGCCAGACTGTCGCCCACATGAATGGGTGACGAACCGCCGTTGGCGCCGATGCCGTGCAGGTAGAGGTTCATCACGCACAGGCGGGCGGCGTCATCCACAATCTCCCAACCGTGGAAGGTTTTGTGGATCAGAAAGTCGAGTTGATCATAATCCAGGGGACTATATTTGTCGTTGATGTAGTTGTAGGCCGAAAGCAGAAAGCCGCCCGTGCCGCAGGCCGGGTCGCAGATGGTCTGGCCGGGTCTGGGCTGCATGACATCCACGAGGGCTTTGATCAGCTCGCGCGGGGTGAAGTACTGACCCGCGCCGGATTTGGTATCCTGGGCGTTCTTTTCCAGCAGGCCTTCGTAAATCTCGCCTTTCACGTCCATATCCAGCCCGATCCAGGTTTCCCCGTTGATCAGCTCGATCAGGCGTTTCAGTTTGGCCGGGTCCTGAATGCGGTTCTGTGCTTTGCGGAAGATCACCGGCACCAACCCGCCGCCTTTGCCCAACTCGTTCAGGGTCTTGATGTAATGGGCTTCCAGCTCGGCGCCTTCCAGCGGGAGCAGGCTGCGCCAGTC
This sequence comes from Leptolinea sp., assembly GCA_012515195.1. GTDB lineage: Bacteria > Chloroflexota > Anaerolineae > Anaerolineales > Anaerolineaceae > Leptolinea. Next base: position 555 of record JAAYYW010000113.1, on the reverse strand, counting down.
GTAACCGGCCGGCACAGAACGTGGCTTGTTCAGCTTTTCCTGATTTTCGTCATCCATCTTCAGAAAGAGCAGGTAGGTCAATTGTTCGAGGTAATCGCCGTAGGAGACGCCGTCATCCCGCAGGACGTTGCAGTAATTCCAGACGCGCTGGACGATGGTGTTGGATTGAGGAGTCGTCATTATTGATTTTCCTGTGGAATTAAGTTTCCGGTAAAGGCCAGCATAAGGATGGATTGACGAACGTGGGATATTTTGTTCAGTGAACTCTCAATTAGATTTTCGTTATGACTAATAATCGATAGAATCTCATCAATTTTTGTTATTATTTCTTTTTGTTCATTTATTGGTGGTAACGGAATAGCTAATTTTGACAATATTTCCAGATTAATATTTTTCTGTGCTGTTGCTGGTGCATAACGTTCTAAAGAATCTTTTTCCGTCCGAATAAAAAATTCTATAAATTTTGTATCACAAAACTTTGATGTTGAAAAAAAACCAACAATTGAATCAGGAAAGCATGATTTGAAATTAAGAATACCAGTTTCCGCAATATTT
>JAAYYW010000112.1 GCA_012515195.1 Leptolinea sp. | reverse complement strand
CGCGCGCCGGCGGCGACCAGTGGGACAACCCGCGCTACCGCACCATCTTTCTGCCCTGGCTGGCGCTGATCTGCGCCTGGGGCTGGGACTACGCCCGCCGCGCGAAGAACCCCTGGCTGTGGCGCATCCTGGCGGTGGAAGGCATCTTCCTGGCGTTCTTCCTTTCATGGTATCTGAGCCGCTATTACAACCTGGTGAGCCGCATGCCGTTCAATGCCATGCTGTTGTGGATCACCGCCCTGTCACTGCTGGTGCTGGCCGGCGGCGCGGTGTGGGATTGGGTGAGAGGAAGAGGAAAGAGGAAGGTTTAGAATTTGTAGGATGCGCCCGCCTGCCTGCCCCTTTTTTGGGGTGAGCGCATCATTTTTTCACCCCGTAGGATGTGCTCGCTTTTGAGCGCATCCATTTTAATAATAGAATTATGCATGACAGAATACCGAAGAATAAGACAGCCCGGGGGAATTTACTTCTTCACCGTCGTGACCTATAACCGCAGGCCCATTCTGACCGACCCACAATGTCGCGAGATTCTCCGGAATGCGTGGAAGACCATTCAGCAGAAACACCCGTTTGAAACAATCGCGGTTTGTTTGTTGCCGGACCATATCCATACGATCTGGAAATTACCCGAAGGTGATACCAATTATCAATGAGATGGAACGAAATTAAACGGAACTTCTCCCATGAATACCGGTTGAATTTTGATAATCAGGAAGACCGGAACGAATCGAGAGTAAAACGGTGCGAACAGACTGTCTGGCAGAGGCGGTTTTGGGAGCACACGTTTTAGGACCAGGATGGCTTAAATGCTCATATTGATTACATCCATATCAATCCCCTGAAGCATCAATTGGTGAAACGGGTCGCGGATTGGCCATGGTCAAGTTTTCACCGCTATGTGAAAATGGGCATTTACCCGTCTGATTTGGGTGGGGAAACAGAAACGTCTTGTATGGAAATGACCGTAGGAGAATAAAGAATTGATGCGCTCAAACGCGAGCGCATCCTACCCGCTTCCGCCGCTGGTGCTGTTTTTGAGATGAAAGCGTTGAAAAAATACTGTTTCACATACAATGCTTGACGTAATACCCGAGACATGATACAGTATGAATGTGATAGCCTCGTATAAGGATCCTGACGCAAAGCGGTTGTTGGATGGCAGGGAACGGATCAAGAAATATCCGCCTGAAATTCTTCAAACCGCCCGCCGTAAACTCGTGATGCTGGACGCCGCCCCCTCCCTGCAATCCTTGCGAGTTCCTCCCGGCAACCGGCTGGAGAAACTAACCGGAAACCGCGACGGGCAGCACAGCATCCGTATTAATGACCAGTATCGAATTTGTTTTGTCTGGGATAACGGCAACGCATATGATGTGGAGATCACGGACTATCACTAGACAGGAGAATTGTTATGTCAACAGATAAACTACCGCCTATTCACCCCGGCGAAATTCTAAAAACTGAATTCCTGGAGCCGCTTGGCATCAGCCAGAACCGGCTGGCGCTGGCCATGCGCGTACCGGCTGGTCAGATCAGCGAGATCGTGCAAGGGAAACGAAGCGTCACCGCCAACACGGCAATCCGGTTGGCGATTGCCCTAAAGACGGAACCGGAATTCTGGATGCGCATTCAGTCACGCTATGACCTGGAAAGCGCACAGGATCGGATCGGTGAGATGGTAAAAAAGGAAGTCGCGCCGGTGCTTGTGTAGATGTCAATCATACGTTAGCACAGAACTGCACAAACACAAGCGCATCCTGCCATCTATGTGAAGATGGGGATATACACGCCTGATTGGGGTGGGGAAGTAGATAAATCTTTTACGGACATGACCGTAAGGGAATAAGGAATTGATGCGCTCAAACGCGAGCGCATCCTACCCACTTTTGTGGATTTGACCGTAGGGGAATAATGAAGATGCGCTCAAACGCGAGCGCATCTACCTCTTTTCACAACATTCAGGATTTCTCTACTTGCATACCATTGCCAAGTATCTTCTCCCAAGGCATTACACCTAAATTGATATGGTCTAATGCCCAAAAGAGGTGAGCCAATGCGATTCCAAATGCAATTCCATCAACTTTGTTTGTAGAGAGTATACTTTTCGGATGATATATATTATTGTTGTTCTCGAATAGGAAGAATGGAGAGCTTATTTCCTGTTTGTTTTCCAGCTGATTAACTGGTAGGATAAAATTCGATGGGCCAGCTACTATCAAATCTGGGAGAATATTGCTTTCAACCGGACTGCCAACTAGTGCATTATGTATATCATCAGGAGAAGTCATTAGTTGTGATTTTGTATTAATTCTCACCTGTCTAGCTAAGAGCATACCATATGGTGGGTTTTGAATTGATGGCCAGCCAGGTTTTTCAGAAATCGTAAATCCTTTTCCCAAAACAACAAACTCTGAAAGCTGGTTCCTACCAACCGGTGTTCTTTGTAAAACAAGTTCTTTCACTTTTGATATTTGCAAGAGTGCCTTTTTTAAACTATTATTGCTTCCACCGTTGATTTCCAAAGTATGCTTTGCTTCAATATAGGCGAAAACTGATTCAATAGGAATTTTTTCCTTTT
>JAAYYW010000111.1 GCA_012515195.1 Leptolinea sp. | reverse complement strand
TATTGCATTATGCTATGCGCAAGAACCGGGTCAAGAGAAGCAACCGGTTCATCTGCCAGGATCATTTCTGGATCCTGCATGAGGGCACGGGCAACACCGACACGTTGTTGCTGGCCGCCGGATAGCTCATCTGCCCGGTAGCTGGCTTTATCAGCGATACCCACCCTGTCAAGTTGCTTGATGGCGGTGTTAATGTCATCTTTGGAAAAACGATTTAGCAGACTCCATGCCGGATTGGCGTAACCCAGGCGTCCGGCCAGGACATTGGTCAGTACACTTGACCGACTGACCAGGTTAAAATGTTGGAATACCATTCCAATCTTGCGACGGATATGCCGCAATTCGTCATCTGTCGCACCGGTAACAGCCATCCCACTGAAGACGATAGATCCTTCGGTCGGATCGATCAAACGATTTATGCATCGTAGGAGAGTTGATTTGCCTGATCCACTTAACCCGATGATGGCGAGAAACTCACCTTTCTTGACTTTGAAAGAAACATCAGTCAGGGCTTGCACTCCCCCTTCATATACCTTTGTTAAATTCTTTACTTCAAGTTGGTAGGATTGATCAGGATGTTCCATGATAATTAATACCTATCTTGGTTTGGATTAATAGTATTCTAATCTACTTCTACTCTGTCCACAAATAAAAAGAACCGGAGTCCACAATACGTGAACTCCGGTTTGAAAGTGAGAAAACTACTCGCCCAGGCTTTCCAGGGTGATACCAGCAGCCTCAATCATAATGCGGACAAAGTCAAATTCCGCGTCATTGGTTTCAGCGATACCGTCCCACGCGTAGAAGTCCTGCTTGCCGATGGATTCTTTCCATTCTTCGGTCTTGGCGAATTCTACCAGAGCGGCGCTGAGTTTCTCGCGAACATCAGCCGGGAATTCAGGACTGAATGAAAGCGTATCGTTCGGGATGGAAGGAGATACGGTAAGTATCTTTACCTTTTCAATAACATCCGGCGCCTCTTCACGTATATTGGCGCGGGCATCATTGACTTTATATCCAGCGCATTTGATAGCTTTCTTATCTTCCGTAACCTGACACTCGCTGATGAGATCCTCAGGAATATCCGGATACTTGCCTTCTTCCCATTTGTCCACACCTTCAGGAACTGAAGGTGGTGTGTAGAAGACAGTACCAAAGTCAACCTCACCATTGTAAACAGCTTTCACCGTCTGCGGATGTCCACCGGTGGCGACTTTTTCACCAGTTTCAATGCCGGCATCCTTGAACATGGCAAGAGGTACAAGATAACCGGAGGTTGATCCTATATCACCGTAACCCCATTTTTTCCCTGCAAGATCAGCCAGTTCATTTAATCCACTATCGCGTTTCACAATGATTTCAGCCCAGTAAACGGATGATCCGTAGCGAACGGCTTTGAAGGCGGCGTCAACACCGCAAAGTTTGTTAGCCAGGACATAGCCCAAACCGGGAATGAAACCTATGGTATCGGTCGGTGAAGCGCACATTTCTTCAATAGTGGCAGCATATGAAGTCGGAACAGATACCTCATATTTATAGCCGGTGGCTTCCTCTAACGCATCTGCCATGATCTGTCCGCCGCTCACAATTACATTGGCATCAGTGGAGGGAACAAACAAAACTTTGATGGGATGCTCCGCGGAGCCGACTTCAGGTTCTGCCGGTTCTTCCGTTGGTTCTGGTGCTTTGGTGGGCTCAGGCACAGCAGTAGGTTCTTCTACAACCGGTTCAGCAGGTACTGCTGTCGGCGCCGGCGCAGGTGCAGGTTGGCATGCGGTTAATAGCATGGAAGCTATTATCAGCAACCCAACCAAAACAAGAACAAAGCTACTCTTCTTTTGCATAATGCTCTCCTTCGGTAGGATTAGAATGAATTAATAATAGTCCGGAATTATCCTTGAAGCAAGCAGGTAACCGTTATTACCATGTTAACATCTTGTGGAAGGATAATGAAAAGAGTTGGATCAGCTCGAATTGACATCGCCCCTTGCGGGCGGTAGAATCAACATAGGAGAACAATATGCCCATCTATGAATTCGAATGTTCGGATTGCCGGCAGACTTTTGAAGTCCGCCGTTGTTTTTCTGATGCGGAATTGCCAGTTAAATGCGTTAAATGTGAAAGTTTAAACACGCGAAGATTGTTATCGAAATTCTATGCGAAATCGACGGACAACCCGTCTTTATCATCTGCTGGTCATTCAGGCTGCGGAAATTGTCATGGCGGATCCTGCGGTTCCTGCCATCATTAATCTGAAAAAAATTAAGGAGCTGTGTATGAAGAAAGACTTTATTTCTATTGCTGACCATTCTCCGGAAGTATTGCAAGGAATTCTTGATCTGGCTATTGAACTTAAAAAAGAAAGATCTGAAAAAGGGGAAAATAAGCAACTCCTAAAAAATAAGGTTCTGGGCATGGTTTTTCAAAAACCCAGCCTGCGTACACGTGTAAGCTTTGATATGGCAATGCGCCACCTCGGTGGAGATGCTCTCTATCTTTCACCCAATGAAATTGGACTTGGCCAGAGAGAATCGATTGCAGATGTTGCGCGTGTGTTAGCTGGTTACGTAGATGTTGTCATGGCTCGCGTTTTTGCCCATCAACATGTGTTGGACCTATCCCATTGGTCTGATGTTCCGGTTATTAATGGTCTTAGCGACTACGATCATCCCTGTCAGGGTATGGCAGATGCATTAACAATTGTTGAAAAATTTGGCCGGCTTAAAGATTTACACGTAACGTTTGTTGGAGATGGAAATAATGTTGCTGTTTCTTTGCTCCATATTTGCTCAAAACTTGGCGCTCACTTTACCCTTGCTGCACCCGAAGGCTATGATATTCCGGAAAAGGCTTTAAAAGAAAGCCAGGAGTTCGCTTCGAAATCAGGTGCTTCGATTCGAACAATACGGGATCCGCATGAGGCTGTGAAGAGTGCTGATGTAATTTACACTGACACCTGGACCAGTATGGGACAGGAAGAGGAAACAGAGCGGCGGATAAAAGTCTTCCCCCCTTACCAGGTGAATAACAAGCTGGTAGCAGAAGCGTCGAAAGACGTTATCGTGATGCACTGTCTTCCAGCCCATCGTGGGCAGGAGATTACCGATGATGTTGCCGATGGACCTCATTCTGTTCTATTCCCACAGGCCCATAACCGGATGCATGCTCAAAAAGCTATTCTAGTTAGTCTTTTCCGATAAGGAGAGCCATGAAAAGCCAGGGATTCATCGACCTCGAAGAACGAATTGGAGCACATAATTACCATCCATTGGATGTGGTTCTAACTCGTGGACAGGGTGTTTGG
>JAAYYW010000110.1 GCA_012515195.1 Leptolinea sp. | reverse complement strand
GGATTCCACCAGCGGTCAAAATGGATTACTTGATTTGCACGGGTAAGGTTCAATCCAATCCCACCTGCTTTCAGAGATAGGATAAAGATCGGCGGTCCGTGTGGGTCCTCCTGAAAGCGTTTTACCATCTGGTCTCTGGTTTCTGGAGGTGTGGCTCCATAAAGAAACTGAACTCCAACCCCCAACTGTTTCGGCAGCCATGTGGATAGGATCTTTCCCATTTCAGCATATTGCGTAAACAAAAGAACACGATCACCTTCACTAATGATCTCTTCCAATAATTCAAGTAAGCGTTGCAGTTTTCCGCTGCGGCGAGTAAATGAATCATCAATTGCCAGCGCTGCAGTCTCTTTCTTCTCCCACTGAACCGGATGATTGCAAATCTGTTTAAGCTGGGTCAGCAGACTTAATATCTGCCCGCGTCGTTCAATTCCGGATGCGGCTTGAACCCGCGCCATAACATCGTCCACAACCGATTTGTAAAGATCAGCCTGCTCATTGGAGAGTTTGACAAAATCTTTGACTTCAATCTTGTCCGGGAGATCTTGAATAACCGCGGGATCAGATTTTAACCGGCGCAAAATAAATGGAGATACGAGCTTTTTTAGTTTTCCAGCCGCTTCCTTATCCCCAAAACGTTCGATAGGTAAAGCATAATAACGACGGAATGTTTCCATTGGACCCAGATAACCCGGATTCAGGAATTGCATGATCGACCAGAGTTCAGACAGGCGATTTTCGACTGGAGTACCTGTCAACGCGAGCCGGTACGCCGCGTTTAGTTTTCGGATCGCCTGTGTCTGTTTTGCACTCGAATTCTTGATATTCTGAGCCTCATCCAGAATGACCGACCACCAGGCTATGGATTGTATTGTCTCAGCGTCCTGTCGTACAACCGCATAACTGCTTAATACCAGATCGACATTTTTCGCTTCGAGTGTGAATGCCGCGCCTCGCAGGCGTCCCTGACCCTGATGTACCATTGTAGTTAACGAAGGCGCGAACTTCTGAACTTCCCTTTGCCAATTGGTCACCACAGATGTGGGACATATCAATAAAACCGGGCCAGGCAATGTGCCATTGGTTTCTTTTTCCTTTAATAGGACGGAAAGAGCCTGAATGGTTTTTCCAAGTCCCATATCATCCGCGAGACAGGCACCCATGCCATAGTTGCGAAAGAATGTAAGCCAGGAATATCCCAACCGTTGATATGGCCGGAGAGTCCCCTGCAACCCGGTTGGTTGATCCAGGAGCACTAGACGGCCCTGGTCTTCAAGCTGGCTCAACCACTCCCGAACCCACCCATCGACTATGACCTCATCTACTGGCAAACCTTCGGTGGCTTCTTCATTCCCCAGGGAATACAGGGCGGCCTGAACCAGATTCATGGAACCCGTCTGCTGCTGCTTGTTCCAGAATTTTGAAGCCGCTTCAAGTTGTTCTTTTTCCAGCTGCACCCACTGACCGCGAATCTGCACCAATGGAGAGCGTAGCGAGGCCAGTTGTTCAAATTCCTCACGGGAGAGACGTTCTCCACCGAGTGAAAGCTCCCAGGTAAACCGAACCAGCTGATCCAATCCCATTTTTCCGGTCACTGAGCGTGGTTTCGGATCACCATTCTCAGGCTCCAGCCTAAGTCGCACAGCCAGACGGGCGCCCTTGCTATCCCACCAATCCGGTGGATTGATGGTAAAACCGGCTTCTTCCATTAACGGTGCCGCTTCACGAAGGAATCGGTAGGCATCCGTTGTAGTCAGATCAACACCAATTGGTTTGCTGACTTCCAGGCTGGGAAGAATAGGCGAAAAAAGGCGGGCGGCATACCCAAGCCCGGTCAGGATTTTCTCCTGTGGCTGGCGGAACCGGAGGGCATATTCCGGAATAGATGAAATGCCATTTTCCCAGACTTGCTGCGCATCAAGCCGTATGGATTGATCATCACGTGCTTGCAACCCATATTCCAACCGCCATGATTTTTCTTCGGCTTCTTTTGGCTCCTTATCCGGAGAGAAGAGTCTGAAGGAAACGCGGCTTGTTGCATCACCGGCGGCAGTCAAGCTGCGTTTCCACGCACGCAAACCACTCTCCAGCGCCTGGAGCTGTGCCGCACTGGCTTTCACCCCGGCATCCTCGTGGAACAAAGATACGATCCAGTTTAACGCCGGATCATCTTCACCCGGCATTATTTTTGGGGTCTTTGAACGAGTCCACGTTCGCATTAACCCGTCGATCATACATTCAGTAAAACTATCTATTACCTTACGGGTTGAAGGGTAATTATGACGAATAACAGCTTCAGCATCCATCGGTTCTGCCCGGCAAATGGATGGCATCCCTTCGGCCAAAAGGCGTATCCTTCGGGCATCACTTTCCCCATCCAAAACCGGACGCCACCTCGCGATGAAACTCTGCCCCATCAGATCAGCCGGTTCCAAGGCAGGGATGATCTTCTGCAGAGCCAGGGTTTCCAAGACGAGGTTGGAGACCGTTCTCCAGAAACGCAAATCGGAACCCAGTCTGAAATTTCCAGCCGGTGAATCTTCTGGCAGGTTAATTAGTACACTAAACGCCTTTGCAGCCGGAAGCCAGAGGCCAGGGACGGACCAGTGATATAGTTCCAGCTCCCGCGCATCAAGAGCCGTTTCATTTTCAAGCAACAGTTGGTTCGAAGGAACCGGCAGGGTTCCCATGGTTGGTAAAGCAAGAAAAGCTGTCTGTGCCTCAGAATCCCACAGTGGTGTTCCTGCCGCAATTTCTTCCCGCAGACGACGAGACGGCAGCGCATACGGGTGCGCGGATGGAATTCCCTGACGTAAAATGGGAGGATTCCCGATCGCTTCAGTGAGCAAACGGGAGTTTTCGGCCCAAAATAGCATCCCGCCAGGGTCTGTACTTCGACGGGGTGACTGCCAATGACCGTGCAGAATCAGCATGGACACTCAGGCAAACAAAACGATCTGTTCAATCAAATACCCAGAATCAAACTTTAAATTTTCTATCTAAAAGATATTCATCCGGAGGTTTTTACACACCGGGTGATGGCTGACAATTTACCCCATAAAATTATTATCATTATGCAGGATAACGTATTCCAATTATACAGTATTCCTAAAAGTTGGGAAGGTTTCATTTCTTCGAAATATTGGTTTTTATTACTGTAATAATTCGCGTCCTTTTTATCGAAAAATGGATATCGGAATCTGTCAATAATCAATCACCCATTTTTCTACAATTCAACTCGCATTTGCCAACATTAAGATCGTGTAAAAAAAGGTAAAACCTATTGAAATATATGTAGAAAAAACCGAAAATAAATGTTGAGGTCTCAGGATTCTCTAGCCGGAGGGATAGAAGGGGAAATTCTTAAATACTAGGAATTGGAACTATCAGTAAATACTCCGTTTCAAACAAACCGTTATCTTGGCTAGGGTAATACAAGGCTGAATATGAGGCTGGTATGGTATTTGCGTAATCCTTATTTGTGCGTCTAAATCTCATGGCGCCAAACCCAACAGGGTCAGCATTACTGTTGAGTTCCGGTTGGTTCTTCTTTTCAAAAAAAAGGAAACGATTGAACACAACGATCCGGAATTAATGTCTCCGAAGAGCGTCATTATTATGAGGAGTCCATCATCAAGAAGTCAACGACACCCCGGATAATCCAGACAAATAGTCCATCTCCAGAGGGAGAAATGCAAATATTTGACCCATCCATTTGGCAAATGATCATTGACCAATCAATGGACGGGATCATTATCGTTGATGAACATCAACAGATCATTTTTGCCAATCCAGCCGCCGTTACCATTTTTCAAAGAACTCCGCAAGAGATAATCGGACAGAGCTGTGGCTTCAATCCATCTTTTAATACATGTGTAGTCTTCAACCCTGTTCCAACTGACAATGCTTCATCAATGATAGAAGCCCGTACAAGTGAATTGGATTGGGGTGGCCGCAAGGTTTTGATGGCAACTTTGCGTCCCATACTTGACCGGAAATCTGTAAATGAAAGTGACCTTGAATTCTATTGCCGCTTGAATCCCGAAGGTGCCATCCTCGAAGTCGATGAATCATTTGCCGCATATCTAACCAGGGCTGGGTTTAATCCGGCAACCCGCAAAATTTATGAATTGTTCTCGGCGCAGGATTGGATCCGCTTCGAGATTCAGATGCAAGAGCTTCACCGCAATAATGTCCGTGGTGTGGTTCAAACCATATTGGTTGGTCCTGACGACAAACCATTGCATGTTCAATGGGTTTTAAAAGCCAGACTTGACCTCGAAGGACGGGTTCAGGAGGTTGAAGCCACCGGCAGGGAACAATCCAGACTTAACCAACTGATAGAAAACCTGGATCTTTCTTCATCCATAATCCAGAACGCCACAGAAGGTATCCTTTTAACCGATAAAAAAGGGCGGGTAGCCTCAATTAACAAAGCTTTTTCATCCATATTTGGATACCGGCTTACCGAAGTCATCGGTAAACCCATCGATTTTTTTCGGTCAACACAACATCCGAGTGATTTTTACGATTCAATTTTCCAACAGGTAAAGAATTACGGAATTTGGCAGGGTGAGATTTACAACATTCGTAAATCAGGTGAAATATTCCCGTCATGGGTTTCCATCCAACCATCCAAAGATAGCGCAAATCAGATTACCAACTATATCTTTTATATCCGTGATATTTCAGAGATCAAATATATTGAAACCAACCTTCGGCAAATTGCTTTTCAAGATCCACTTACCAATCTGCCAAACCGGAGTCAGTTCCATAACCGCCTGGCGCATGCCCTGAACACAGCCAAGCGCAATAATCAACAGGTAGCAGTTTTATACCTTGATCTCGACCGCTTCAAGGTAATAAACGACACGTATGGGCATGAAAAAGGCGATCTTCTATTGAAGATGGTCAGTGACCGCCTGACTTCAATCGCTCGAAAAAATGACACGATAGCCAGAATGGGTGGAGATGAGTTTACGGTTCTACTCGAAGGGGCTTCAGTAGATTCGATCATTGGCGCATCCACTTTCGCGAAGAAGATACTGTCCTTGTTCACATATCCATTCCGCGTTGATAACCATGAATTCTACGTAACCAGCAGTATTGGCATCAGCCTCTATCCCAATGATGGTGATGATGTAACCACCTTGATGAAAAATTCAGATATGGCCATGTATCGGGCAAAAGAACTGGGCAAGAACAATTTCCAGTTTTTCTCTCCAGAACTTAACAACCAGGCGCACCGGCAATTGGATATGGAAGGCTTCTTGCGGCACGCAGTGGAACGCAATGAATTCGAATTAAATTATCAACCCATTGTGAGAGCAGCTGATGGCGAACTTAATGCCATTGAAGCTCTTTTACGCTGGGATAATCCAGAACTGGGACGCGTTTTTCCAGATGTATTCATCCCTCTGGCAGAATCTACCGGATTGATAATCCCGATCGGAGAATGGGTTTTAAGGACAGCGTGCCGGCATATACAGTCGTTGCGGGACGCCGGTTGGAATGATATCAAAGTCTCGGTCAATATTTCAGGCAGACAACTTGAGCAAACCACGCTGGTAGAAACAGTAAAAAATGCGCTGGATGAGGCAAATTTACCTGCTTCTTGTCTGATCCTGGAGATAACCGAATCATTGTTGATGAAAAACATAAAACGAACCCGGGGAATTCTCCAGGAGCTCCGCTCTCTGGGGGTCGGTTTATCGATCGATGATTTTGGAACGGGCTATTCATCTCTGAATTCGTTAATGGTTCTTCCAATCGATACCCTGAAAATAGATAAATCCTTTATCCATGAAGTAACAACAAATCCACAGAATTTATCCCTTGTGCAAGGGATCATATTAATCGGCCATAATTTAAACCTTCAAGTTGTCGCAGAAGGTGTTGAAACGACAGAACAAGCCCGAATACTAAACACAAACTCTTGCGATAAATTACAGGGTTACTATTTCAGCCGTCCAATTACGCTTGAAAAATTACGCGAGAAGCTACAGGAGACGCAGGGGGTTTTTGCCTAAATCTGAATTCGCTGACTGACTTCTGATGCCCAGGCAATGGATGCGAGATAGGAATCCCGCAGATTGATGGGCGATATATTTGTAGCCTCAACGTCATTCCATTCACCATTCTCGTAGGCGATCACACAACGAAGGACCGTCCCCATGGGACCCGAATGGTCCAACAAGGCCGCATTTATATCATCTGTCAGTGGGAGATTCTCGAGAACTTCCTGCATGGGCAGATCCATAATGGCATCCAGGATTGATAGAAGTCCAATCGTAAAATACCGATCTTCCTGTTTATTCCCCTGAGCGTGTGAAAGAAGTTCGCACATCTTTCCCCGGATCATGGCTGTGGTCATTAATGTCGTTGATCGATCATTAACTTCAGCCATTGCGAGAATGGTCAACCATGAACGGACCTGTTTTAAACCAAGTATCACAATAGCATGCCGAATGGATTCCACTTTTGTATCTAACGCATAGAACGCGGAATTGACCATTCTCAAGAGGCGGTAGCTTAATGACACATCCTGCCGGATCAGATCTTCGAGCTCTTTCATATCCACATCCGGGTCATAGAGACATGTCAGCAGCTTTAACAATGAAAAGCGGCGTGCCGGTAAGCGTTTTCCATGGATGACTTTGGGTTTCGACAGAAAATTCCCCTGGTAGAAATCAAATCCAAATTCCCGACATGTATCATATTCTTCCTGTGTCTGAACATGATCAGCAAGCAGCCGGCAGTGGAAACGGCGAAATTCCAAAACCCTGTCCCGTAGATTTGAAAGTGGAAAACGATGGATATTCAGTTTTAAGATATTTATGTCTTTTACAAGCAAACTGCTTAGTTCCTGATCAGGATTGTCTTCAAGGGCAAAAAAGTAGCCCTGGTCACGCAACACCGCCAGTGACGCCAGTATTTCATCGTCAAGTTCGATCCAGGGAGCGATACACAGAACCACCTGCTCTTTTGGAAATGGCATGGGTGCTTTCCCGGTCAAATACCCCCGGTCAATTTGCAGGAAGGCCAGCTTATCTTCAACAATCTTTTCCATGCCAATTTCGATGAACGTGTTGAAGATCACCTGTGATGAGGCTTTTTCCCCGTCCCTTTGCAACGCGCGGGTATTCTCTTTTGATCGATAGAGTAATTCATACCCGAATATATCCATGGAAGGCGTATAAATGGGCTGGCGGCCCACATAAATATCGATCATATTTTTCTCCATTGGTCAATTACCAGCAATGAGTGCCATATTTCCAAGTACCTTCCACGAATTCATGAACACTTCGGTTGGAGCTTCAAAGTATTTGCCATTATTATTGTAACGAATGTGGGTTTCACTGTAACCGGTGACAATGATCACATGCTCATAAGCAGCCACGATTACCTTCTGACCATCTTTAGCTGTATATTCATATGGAATGCCACCAACAACATTCCCGATCACCCAGGCAATAACTGGACGGTCTGCCGCGATCTGCTGTTTCAAACCCGTCAAGCTCATTTCCTTCACCGCGATCGCTGGCACGCCATATTCATGCAACAACTGTGCCACTGGAGCGGCATGAACACCATAAGCGTATGGGGGCGCTTGTCCCCATTTACTATTGGCGCTTCCGACAAAACCCACTTCCGGGTTATCAGAGAGCGGGAGCCTATTTTGAAATTCAAATTCATTGATATCGTAGCCAAAAAACCAGGCCCAATCATGGGTAACGGCTGCTTCACATCCCAGTTTGAAATATTGTTTATGCCCGGCTATTCCATAAACATAATGTGACAGTGGAAGCCCGTTTTCATCCGTTGGTACCACCGTCTTACCGCCTGGTTCAGAAATCGAATTAGCGATTGTCATTGGATCTGGCGTCTCAGTCGAGGTTAATGTCAATGCTGACAGAGTCGCTTCAATCACCGGGGATGCTGTTGGCAATTTCGGGGTTTCGGTCGGTAATGGGGAAGTTGTATATGTAGCAGTTGCTTCGGGTGTCATTGTTTCGGTCACAGCATTCGCCGAAACAACAGTCAACGAGGAACAACCACTTAGTATAAATAAGTAAACAGCTGAAAAACCGATAGAAGCGAGAGTGTGTTTGCTCACAGAAAAAACCATCCGATGAGAATGGAATATGTACATTCTATCATCAGATGGTCAAAACAGAATCCATGCAAATGGTTTTTTTATTTCAAGTTTTCCATAACAGAAGGCAACAATCCTCCCCGCAGATAATACTGTACCTCCAGAGGAGTATCCAAACGGCTTATAGTGTGAAATGAAAATCTGTTCCCATTCGGTTTGTCGGCTGTCACAGTTACCTTACAACCCGGGGTGATAGGGCGCTGCTCGAATGTGATAGTCAACAATTCAGAGCCATCCAAACCGAGGGTTGCAGCATTCTCACCTCCAAGAAATTGCAAGGGCAAGATACCCATACCAGCAAGGTTGGAACGGTGAATACGCTCGAAGGACTCAGCAATTACTATTTTCACACCCAATAGCATCGGTCCCTTCGCTGCCCAATCCCGGCTTGAACCTGTTCCATATTCCTTACCAGCGATCACCACCAGAGGTATTCCATTCTCCATGTAATTGTGTGAGGTTTCGTAGATCGATTGAAGTTTCCCATCCGGCTGGCTGATAGTAAATCCGCCTTCTTTTCCGCCAGCCATGAAATTCCGCAAACGCTGATTGGCGAACGTTCCCCTCACCATGACCCGGTCATTACCACGCCGTGATCCGTAGGAATTGAAATCAGCTGGAGAAACATCTAAACTCTTGAGAAATACTCCCGCAGGAGAATCGGCTGCGATTGTCCCCGCAGGTGATATGTGATCTGTCGTTACAGAATCGCCGAAAATGGCAAGAACTCTGGCATTTTGGACATTCTGATCATTTTTTTCCTCTCCACCTGCCATCGTGAAATAAGGTGGTTCCTGGATATACGTTGATCCCACATCCCATGTATAGTTTGGCTTTGCTTGAATGTCCATTTTTTGCCAGTTCTCGTCGCCGAGAAAAATATCGGCATAGGCACTGTTAAATAGTTCGGGAGTGACAAACGTGGTGACCGCTTCTACAATTTCCTGGCGGGACGGCCAGATGTCCTTCAAGAAAACCGCTCTACCATCTTTTCCTGTGCCAATCGGTTCGGCTTCAAAGTCAATATCAATTCGTCCGGCGAGAGCGTATGCCATCACTAGTGGAGGCGACGCGAGGAAATTCGCGAGTGTATGAGGAGATACCCTGCCTTCGAAATTCCGGTTTCCGGAAAGAACAGCCGCTGCGACAAGTTCACCTGCCCGAATGGCACGCACAATATTTTCGTTCAAAGGACCGGAATTGCCAATACATGTGGCACATCCCAAACCGGCAATATGGAATCCGAGCCTGTCCAGATATTCCTGCAAACCAGAACGTTGGAGGTACTCCGCTACAACTCTTGAACCCGGGGCGAGACTGGTCTTCACATACGGTTGCATCGAAAGACCGGCTTCGACCGCTTTTCTGGCCATCAAACCGGCTGCCAGCATAACATCCGGGTTTGAAGTATTCGTACAGGATGTGATTGACGCAATCACAACTGCTCCATGCGTCAGAGTGACTTTCTCTCCATCTGAGAAGAGAACATCGACTTTGTTTTCAAGCGTTTCAGGGGTAAGCTGGTATCCCCGATCAGCCTTTGGCCGTGTTAATGATCTGCGAAATTCCGATTTGACATGTCCCAACCCAATTCTATCCTGCGGACGTTTTGGACCAGCGACCGAGGGCTCAATCTCTGACAGATCAAAATCAATCACCCGGGTAAATTCCGGATCAGGTGACCTGTCTGTTTTCAACAATCCCTGTGCCTGAAAATACGCTTCAACCAGCTTCACCTGTTCGGATGATCTTCCGGAAAGGCGCAAATAATCCAGAGTTAACTCATCCACCGGGAAATACGAAACTGTAGCGCCATTTTCCGGTGTCATATTCGCGACCATTGCCCGATCGGCGAGGCTTAAGCTTGCCAAACCATCGCCAAAGTACTCAAGGAATGTGTTGACTACTCCAACTTTCCTCAGCATCTGCGTTAGATGAAGTACGAGATCCGTTGGCATCACACCTTCACGAAGCTTCCCGGTCAACCGGACACCGATAACATCCGGGGTAACCATTTCGACCGGTTGGTCCAACATGGCAGCAATAGCCTCAATACCACCCACACCCCAACCCAGAACACCCAGTCCATTGATCATTGTGGTGTGTGAATCAGTCCCAAAAACAGAGTCTGGATACACAAGGGGGATTTCATCACCGGATATCTGTACAACCGGGGAAAGCCGTTCAAGGTTCACCTGATGAATTATGCCGCGTGATGGCGGTACGATTCGCAGATTCTTGAAGGCTTGCTGCGCCCAACGCAGAAAAACATACCGTTCCCGGTTGCGCTCAAATTCGATCTGTACGTTTTTTTGCAATGCATCTGGAATACCGGTGAAGTCCATTTGCACGGAATGGTCTATCACCAGATCGACCGGGATGGTAGGATTAACACTGGATGGATCTCCACCACGCCGTTCCAGTTCCGTCCGCATGGCAGCCAGATCAACAAGAACGGGCACGCCGGTAAAATCTTGCAAAACCACCCGGGCTGGGAAAAAAGCCAACGGCTGTCGCTTATCATTCTTTGGCAGCCAATTGGCCAACTGGCTGATATCTTCCTTAGTAATTGAAACCCCATCACATTTACGGATGGATGCTTCCAACAAAATCCGCAGACTGTAAGGAAGCTTTGACGCGTCTACCCCAAACCCAGATGCTATTTCCTCGATCGGAAAGTACTGATACTCTTTGTTTCCAATTTTCAGTATTTTTAAACCAAATTGATTACCTGTCATAACATTTATATCCTTAACTCATGGCCTGTTTCATGGCTTCAGCAAATCCGTCTGTGCTTACCAGTGTTGCGTCCGGGATAAGGCGGTGAATATCAAATGTAACAGTGCGGGCAGCCAGCGCGCCTTCCAACCCGCGAATTACGAATTCCGCAGCTTCATTCCATCCTATATAACGCAGCATCATCTCTCCAGAGAGGATCAATGAAGATGGATTAGCTTTGTTTGTATTCGCGAATAACGGAGCCGTACCATGAGTCGCCTCAAAAATAGCCGCACCGGTATCATCATTGATATTCGCGCCCGGCGCGATCCCCACACCGCCAACCTGTGCAGCCAACGCGTCGGACAGGAAATCTCCATTCAGATTGGGGGCAGCAATCACATCAAATTCCAATGGCCGGGTAAGAACGGCTTCGAAAACAGCATCCGCGATCATGTCTTTCACATAGACTTTCCCTTTTGCCAGGGACTCCTGCTTACTGTAATTGGCGGCATCTTCACCTTTTTCAGACTTGATCTTTTCCCATTGCAAGTGGGTAAACACATCATCGCCGAACTCTTCCTCCGCGACAGAGTATCCCCACTTACGGAATCCACCTTCAGTGAATTTCATGATGTTACCCTTATGCATCAGGGTCACTGATTTCCGTCCATTCGTTAGGGCAAATCGTATGGCAGAAGCCACCAGCCGACGGCTTCCTTCGGAGGATATCGGTTTGACACCAAATGAAGTTGTGCCAGGAAAACGCACTTTTTTGAATTGTTCCGGGAAGTTCGACTCAAGCAGTTTTAAGAAGCGGGTGTTCTCATCTGTCCCAAGTTCGAATTCAATTCCGCTGTAAACATCTTCGGTATTTTCCCGAAAAATAACCATATTGACATGTTCGGGGTGAACCACCGGTGCTGGAAGACCATTAAACCAGCGCACCGGCCGCTGACAAACATACAGGTCCAGCTCTTTTCGCAGCGCAACATTTAGGGAGCGTGCACCTCCACCTACCGGTGTCCCCATTGGACCTTTCATGCCGATCAGGTAGTGGCGGAAAGCCTGTAATGTATCTTCGGGGAGACCTGTCCCAAGCTTGCGCATCGCTTTTTCTCCCGCCAGCACTTCCTTCCAGGCAATGGATCGTTTGTTTCCATATGCTTTTTCAACCGCATGGTTCAATACAACTTTCGCCGCCCGCCAGATGTCAGCTCCGATCCCATCGCCTTCAATATAGGGAATAACCGGACGGTCGGGTACGATCAACCGGGCACCCTTGCGGACAATAATCTCATCTTCCTTTTTATTCATCGATTCAACCATAACTACTTCCTTTTAATTAGGAATTCTAAAATATTACCCAAATATCACCCTTGACGGGGTTCAAAAACAGCATCTATAATAATATCAGATTACGGGACAGCGTCCCATATTTCGAGACACCCCGCCTCTCCTACCCACTGTATCATCAAAAAAAACCATGGATAATGATATCTCACCCATTCTGAGTAGATCTGTTGCCATTCTGGATTGCTTCAATCAAGATCGGTCTGAAATCGGGGTGCGTGAAGCCGCCCGGTTGGTCAACCTGTCCAGCAGCGCCACCGGACGGTTGATGGCCTCTCTCCGCAATCTGGGCATTCTCAGTCAGAACCCGGAAAGCAGGGCTTACAGTCTTGGGCCGCGTGTTCTGACCTGGGCGGGAGTATACACAGCCACTTTAGACCTTCGGAAATGCGCCCTACCCTTTCTGGAAGAGCTTTATTTAACGACCAATGAGACCATCAGTCTGTATATCCTTCAGGGCAATGACCGCATCTGCGTGGAACGACTGGAAAGCGCGCAGACTGTCCGCATCGTTGCCAGGGTCGGCCGACGGCTTCCATTGTATGCCGGATCGGCAGGGAAAGTCCTTCTGGCTTTCCTTCCCATTGCCCGTCTGCGCGAAATCCTATCATCTCTCACCCTGGAGCCGCTCACAACAAACACAATCACCGACCGGTCGCGGTTGGAAAATGAGCTGGCAATCATCCGGAAGCAAGGTTACTCAACCAGCCACGGTGAATGGATTGCCGATGCCAGCGGAATAGCCGCACCGATTTTTGATCAATTCAGCGACCCCGTGGGAGCTATCAGTATCTCTGGACCCACACAACGCTTTTCACAACGAACCATTGAGCAATTCATCCCGCCATTGATCCACGCCGCGATCGAGATTTCACGCGAAATGGGCTATCGCGGACTCTTCCCGCCAAAATCTTTGGAGTAAACATGATCCTACATGACCGTATCTCCGACATACTTCCATCATGGCGCACACGCGTCAATCGGCTTGTAAATGAATACCGCGATTTCAAGGTTTGCGACGTCACGGTCAGCCAGATATATCAGGGCATCCGCGGTGTACAGATCCAGGTTGCGGATATCTCGTATGTTGATCCCTATGAGGGCATTCGCCTGAGAGGATACACAATCCCGGAAGTCCTGGAAAAACTGCCAAGGATGGATGGATGTGAGTTCCCGATGGCGGGTGGATTGTATTACCTGCTCATGACAGATGAGATGCCGGACTTTGACAAGGCGATGCAAGTTGAGGATGAGTGGAAAAAACATGCGGAGCTCCCTGATCACGTGATAAGCATGATCCATTCAATGCCCCGCACAACCCACCCGATGACCCTTTTTTCTCAGGGAATCCTGGCACTCCAGACTGAATCAGAATTCACCCGCCGGTACAATGATGGCCTTACCAAAGCAGATTACTGGATCCCTACCCTGGATGATTCCATCCGGTTGACAGCCAAACTCCCTTCGCTTGCCGCCTTTATTTACAACTGGAAATATCGGGATGGCGCCATGATCATGCCTGATCCCAACCTCGATTGGAGCGCGAACTTTGCCTACATGGTTGAGAACCCGAACAATCATGAATATGAAGAACTCTGCCGGTTATTTTTCCTGTTACATTCCGATCATGAAGGGGCTAACGTCTCAGCGCATACCGCCCATCTGGTAAACTCCGCGTTGTCAGACATCTACCTCACCTCGTCGGCGGCCATGAATGGGCTGGCTGGTCCGCTACATGGATTGGCCAATCAGGAATGTCTACGCTGGTTATTGAAGGTTTATAACAGCTTTGACGCGTTGCCATCCAAAGAAGAGATGGCAATGTTTGCCCGGAAAGAGCTTCAATCTGGAAGGGTCATCCCCGGTTATGGACATGCCGTTCTCCGTACCACTGACCCCCGCTTCACCGCACAGTATGAATTTGCCCGGAAGTACCTGCCTGAAGACGAACTTTATCAGCTTGTTTGCCGGGTCTATGAAGTGTTGCCTGATGTATTAAAAGAGACCGGGAAAGTGAAGAACCCCTACCCGAACGTGGATGCCATCAACGGTACATTGCAGTATCACTATGGTGTGCGCGAATTTGATTTCTATACCGTTCTTTTTGGTGTTTCGCGCATCATGGGAATTACGGCTCATTCTGTCTGGGCTCGCGCGTTGAACAAACCAATTGAGCGTCCCAAGTCTTTAACTACTGCCATGCTGGAAGAAAGGGTTGCGGGAAAACCGGATACAATTGAAGTGGAATTGTAAAAGATCATGGAATCGCATCGCATCATCGTTAAAGTAGGCACATCCACTCTCACAGCCGGAACCAGACGGTTATCAATACCCCGCATCTTTGATATCACCCGGCAGATCATCCAGCTGAAAGAATCCGGCGCCCAGATCGCACTGGTAACCTCGGGGGCGATAGCAGCTGGTCGTGAAGCTATGAGTATGGCAGAAGCACCCCGATTCACTCCCGGCAAACAGATGCTGGCCGCCGTTGGACAGCCCCGATTGATCGCGTTCTATGATCAGTTTTTCCGGATGTTTGGTCAGGTTAGTGCGCAAGTTTTACTGACCCGGGAAGATCTAACAGACCGTAACCGGTACCTCAACGCGCGTGGAACGATCCAGGAATTACTGGAAGCTGGAATTGTTCCCATCATCAATGAGAATGACACAGTAGCGACCGAAGAGATCCGCTTTGGTGATAACGATAACCTGTGCGCACTTGTTGCCAGTCTGGTTGAGGCTGATCTGCTGCTTCTACTAACAGATCAGGCCGGATTGTACACAGGTGACCCACGCAAAGACAAAAATGCCGAACTGATCCGTGTGATTGAGCAAGCCGAAATTCCTACTGAATACTGGGCGGCGGCCGGTGGGTCAGATAACGGCCTCGGAACTGGCGGTATGGTAACCAAACTGCGCGCCGCAGACCTTGCCCGCCGTGCCGGGGTTCGTGTGATTATCACATCGGGTTCCGAATCCGATGTCATCATAAAAGCCGCAAGAGGAACGGAAATGGGAACACTATTTCCGCCACTCGTCTCAAAACTCGAGAGCAGGAAGCGGTTTTTACTGGCCGGAAAACGCAGCGGCGGGGCGTTGTCGATTGATGAGGGAGCCACGAAAGCCCTTTGCCGGGGTGGCAGCCTTCTTCCGGTGGGTATAAAGAGTGTTCAGGGTGATTTCTCGCGCGGCGCAACCGTGCGGATATTGGATATCTCGGGCGCGGAAGTTGCGCTGGGGATGACAAGCTACGATTCAGTTGACTTAAGAAAGATCATTGGCCTTCGGACAGACGAGATTGAAGCCATTCTCGGTTTCACCGAAGGTGATGAAGTCGTTCATCACAACAACATGCTGCTACTAAAACCAGTCGCACGAAAACAGAAAGGGTGATCCATGGCCCCAACCTCTCCTCATTCTTTAGCTCGAGCCGCGCGAATCGCTTCCCGATCCCTTGCCCAATCCAGTTCCGATATCCGTCAGTCAGCATTAAAAAATATCGCCGATGAAATTGAAAAGAACCGGAACTTCATTCTCGCATCCAACCAGATGGATGTTGAAGAGGCAAAGAAAGGTAACCTTGCTGAAGCTTTCATCGACCGTTTATTATTGAACGAAGAGCGTATTGGTTGGATAACGACCGATCTCCGTCGTGTAGCAGATCTGCCCGACCCTGTGGGGGAAGTGTTCGATGAACAACTTTTACCAAATGGTCTTAATGTCCGCAAGCAACGGGTTCCCATGGGGGTACTTGCCATCATATATGAAGCCCGCCCAAATGTTACCGTGGATGCAGCCGGGTTGGCCATTAAATCCGGCAACACGGTGATCCTGCGCGGGAGCCGAGAGACGCTGAATTCAAACCGCGCTCTGGTTCAGTCCATTCATAATGGATTAAAAACAACCGGATTGCCGGAAGGATCTGTTCAATTTGTCGACAGCGCAGACCGCGAACTGGTCTTCGAACTTCTCAAGTTGCACAATGAGATTGACCTTATCATTCCGCGTGGTGGGTCATCACTTCATAAGTTCTGCCGCGAAAATAGCCTGATTCCAGTCATCACCGGTGGGATTGGTATTTGCCACTTATTTGTCGACGCGAGCGCCGATCTGGCAAGAGCCCTGCCAGTTGTGCGTAACGCCAAGATCCAACGGCCCAGTGTGTGCAACGCATTGGATACTGTATTGGTACACTCATATATTGCCGGAAAATTCATCCCAGAGCTGGTTAGCACACTGACCGCAGATGGAGTCACGTTTCACATTGATGAGGCAGCCGCGAATTCCCTGCCCACGCCACTGCCCTCATCAGTCGCTCCAGCCAGGGAAGGGGATTTTGACACGGAATGGCTTTCGCTTGTACTGGGTATAAAAGTGGTCAACTCACTGGACGAAGCAATCGATCACATATCGGAACATTCAACCGCCCATTCGGACGGAATTCTGACAGAAGATAAAGCGAATGCTGATACATTTGTCAGCCGGGTTGATTCTGCCGCAGTTTACGTGAACGCCAGCACCCGCTTTACCGACGGTTCACAACTGGGATTGGGAGCGGAAGTGGCAATCTCGACTCAGCGGCTGCATGCCCGCGGCCCAATGGCTCTTCGTGAATTAACAACCTTCAAATGGGTGATCGAAGGTGACTATCTCGCCCGGCCGTAATCATTATCCCGCCCGCATCATTTCAGGAATTCTGCTAAGCGCCTGTGCTCTGGCTGCCTGCAATATTCCAAAAACATACTCGTCTGCATCAGTTCAGGAAGACTCCGTACCATCCGGGTACTGGGCCCCACAGATCGGCGATGATTTGCAGATCCAGTTTTCTGGAGATTTTGAATTCCATGAGGATGTGGAAGTATACGATCTTGATCTGTTCGATACAACTGTTGAAATCATCGAAGCCATTCACGCCCGGGGAAAACGTGTGTTGTGTTACATCAATGTCGGTGCGTGGGAGGATTGGCGCCCTGACGCAACCCAGTACCCATCCGCTCTTCTTGGTAATGATTACGAAGGCTGGCCCGGAGAAAAATGGCTCGATATCCGGCGGACAAAAGAACTGAATCCATTGATCTCGGCCCGATTTGATCTCTGTCGCGAGAAAGGTTTCGACGGTGTGGAACCGGATAATCTGGATGGGTATCAGAACGAAACCGGATTTGAGCTTTCGGCAGACGATCAACTGGAATTTAACCTCTGGCTCACAAAAGAAGCACACAAAAGAGG
>JAAYYW010000109.1 GCA_012515195.1 Leptolinea sp. | reverse complement strand
TTTGCGGCAATCCTTGCTTTTCGTTTGCTCTGGGTCATGATCAGGCCTCGTGTTTTTGGAATTATGTGAGAATTCTAATCGAATTGCATCAGAAAACGTAGGAGATTTGATGGAACTACAGATCTTTTTTACACGATCTGGAATGATCGTTACACCGAGTATCTGGAACAATGATACGAAAACTGGATAAATTCTGAGAAATGAAATGAACCTTTTCCTTACTTAGCGCTGATAAACCCGGATATTACCGGCTTCAAAGACCACTGGCCATGCGTGGATATTCTCCAGCCAGAGGTTCATTCCAGGCAGAACCAGAGGGGCGAATTCTTCCGCCAGTGGATCCAGAACAATGAACGTGGCTCTTTCCATTGTGAGTTCGTTCCTATAGCGCATCTTGTCCACGTCAATATAATTGTTGGGTTTGTATCCGTTATAAGCCAACGCGGCGAGAAAATCTGCCCGGTTCATGGTGGGCAAACCCCAGATCAAAACCGGCGATCCGATAACCAGGTCGTCCGGGGTGGTATGGGTGGATAAGAACTCGCGCACCTGATTGGCTGAATTGACTTCAACCAGACGCAGATCGTCGTTACCGGTAAAAATGTAATCCGTCTTATAGGTAACCATCGCGAACGAACTGAGAAACATCCATGCCAGCGGTGTGAAAACAATCATGGCGGCCAGCAATGCAGATACAAACGATGATGCTTTAGATATCCGGGAGTTCGCACTGCAAATCTCGGCGGAGTTTCGAGAAGTAGAGATTCTCAATGTTAAGGTGGAAAGTTGCCCATTGAACAGCACTTTAAGAGTTTCATAAGCCCGCAACATGAACACGGCCAATCCGAGTGCAAAAATGGGAAATAGATGCATTAGATAATGCAGTCCCACGCCGACCGGCGTGTAAGCGCGAGTTACCACGAGCAAAGACAGACCTACGGCTGTCAGTAGGATATTGCGAAGTGGATCGTCTTTGATAAGGAACAGGCCACAAAGGCCTATAAGTATCCAACTTTCGCGGCGTAACAATTCCGAATAATTTATCAGAATACTGATCAAGGAACTTGATGTGGATTGAACTACGCCTCTCCAGAATATAGTATTCCATGTATCTAAGAAAAAGATTTTGGAATTGACCAGAATGACCGGAATAAAGCAAATCACAAGCACGAGCAGGTAAATGGCCACAAATCGAATTATTGAACGGGGGCGACAGACCAAAAGTGCCACACTAATGGTTATTCCACAAAAAATGCCCAGGTAATCGGTGGCGAAGGCAAGTGCTGCGCTGACGGCTGAACCGGCTAACCAGTAAGCCGATGCTGTTTTCAGGTAATACCATAGAGCAAGGAGGGAGAAGAGGAAGAAAAACCCCATGAGGTTGTATGTCAAACCCAGCCGGCCAAAAACGACGATCCAGGGGGCCACCGCCCCCATACAAAATGTAAGTATCCCCTCTTTGCGCCCGAGAGCCTTCCATGCAATCAAAGCGGTTAACGCGATCGTGATCAAACTGGCAATAGCACCCACTCCCCGTGATACGGTTATGTCAGTGCCGAAAATTGACATGGCTGTGGCTACGGTGTACATATATAAGGGAGGTCGCTGGCTGTAAGGAGCACCCAGTACACCATAGTTTCGCCATTCGCCCTGCATCCAATTCTCAGCCAGGTCTATATGATTGCCCTCATCGCTATACCAGCCGGGATAATGGCGAAGATCGAAAAACCTGAAATAGATGGCCACGGTACCGACAAGCAGGATCAAAACCGCCGTCAGATATCGGGAATTTTTCTCAGATCGTGATGCTGGTAGGTTTTCCATGTTTTTCGATGGATAGTTGGAATAGACCCTTTATCTGATTATAGGGGTTTTATAAGAATTCTACTGATCCCAAGGTACAGGATTGTGGCGGGTATTGCAGTATGGGCGACCGCAATCACGGTAATTTAATCGCTCGCGGGTTAATGTTGATAAATGTCCCGGTTCGATCCACAGACCAATATCAGCCGAAGTGGCCCGGTTGCCAAGATCAGGTTTGGCAACGTTGACTGACACAAACGCGGAAATGCAGAGCATCGCGGACAGAATCAGTGTTGGCCAGCTTCGTTGACCGACCGCTGTTCCAAAAACGATCAAAACCAGTGGGATGGTTGGTATGAGATACGAAGGTTCAGTTGGTATTCCCAGGTAGAATGATTCGTAGGTTAGGGCAATCAGGGCGGCCGCCGCGGGCAGCCAGTTGAAACGAACGAATAATGTAAACCCTTTGTTCTTTATTCCTCTGAGAATAAAGAATCCCATCCAGAGAATTGTTGGAATTGACCAAAACATAAGATTCTTATATCCCCAGCGTCCAACGCGCATTATGGGTGACCAGTATTCGTTCCCTCCCACAGAGGCCACCAGGAAGCGGGTGGTCCATTGAGCAAAATCAGCAGGGGGCAGGTAAAAAACAACGGTAAAAAGACCAAACACCAGAGCAGATTGAATGAGTTTCCAGCGGTTTTCCGGCTTGATGGCATATTGCCATAGAAGAAATCCGCCTGCCAGTAAAACAATGGTCAGGCGGGATCCAGCTCCCAAAGCAAAAGCTGCGCCGGCGGTAAAATAATGACCGCGCAGCACCTGGATGATCCCAAGAAATACAAATCCCACAGCCATTAGATAGTCCATGGTACAGGCGGCGTTAGCCCATATGAATGGATGAACGACCAAAGCGAGTGCTAACCATTGGTATCCGGGAATTTTGTATTCACGGCATAGACGCATGAAGCCGTATACGGTTAGCAAGGCCATCGCCATAACGGTCAGATTTGTCAGTATGCTGCCGCCCAGCTGGTCCATGAAGAATGTAATAGTCTCAAAGACAAAAAAACCAGGCCCGCGGGATGGTATGTAATCAAAGGTAAGTGAAAAATGGCGCCCGACTTCCAGGACGCCGTATGTATCAATATCAGATCCGTATCCCATGAAAAGGAATGGTGTATATAAAATAACAGCAGTCAGCAAGGTCAGATGATCGGTTTTTTTATTAGGCATATCCAGGCGGTGTGATTGTATCATGCCAGAAAACAGGTCATTCGTAATTAGGAAGCTCCGTCAAAATCCTCAATGCCGGGTGGATTGCCGTAATCGTAACTGAGTGGGGAGAATGATAGCGGTCCCTTCCACTTCTGAATCTTTGATCTTTGGATTGTCCAGTGAGAGTAACTTGCGCACGGAAATATCCCCCAACTTCCCCAGA
>JAAYYW010000108.1 GCA_012515195.1 Leptolinea sp. | reverse complement strand
TGAATAAAAAAGAAGAAATCGTTGATGAATACCAGGCGATGATCGACAAAAGAGAGTCTCAACAGGCTCTCACGGAAAAGATATTCAAGGCTGATTCCGAGATCAACATCCTCATCGCTGAAATGCTGGCACACTACAACGCACAGTGGGTAACCCTGTGGCAATTTCATAACGGGGTGAACTCAATTGCCGGTGTTCCTTTTCTCAAAATCTCTGCAACACACGAAAGAACATCTACAACCGTAAGTCCAAAGGCTCACATGTTCAAAGACATGCCGGTAAGCCTTTTTCTGGATGACAACGCCTATTTGATCGAGAAGGAGGTGTCAAGTCTGTCACTCTTTGATGAAAAGGTAAATTCTGCCATCCGAAATCTGATGGGTACGAATCAATGCCAGAAGATGTTTATCGGTATCGTTCGTGGAGTCAACGGCGGCCTGATCGGAGTAATATCCATGGCGTTCCTACAGGATACATGGTTGACCGATGAAGATTATGGTCTGATCAGGTCTTATTCCTCCCGGGCTGCCATTGCACTATCAAATCTTGTTACTCTCTATGACGAGAACAAGAAGCTCTTTCATTAGTGGTAAGGAGTAATGTCATGCAGCTTACTGGTGATCAATTGGTTTGGATCGGTGGCATTTCCACCGTTCTCATTGAATTCCTCAAGTTTGTCCTGGGTCTGAAAAAGATCAAATTGGATAAGACTGTTTTGACCATCCTGGTTATGATCGTGGCTCTCATTCTCGGGTATCTCTGGTCTGCCCCCGCGGTCGCCCTGGCATTCGCTTCCGGCGATCCGATGACCACCCTTGGCGCTCTCGTGAATCTGGCCGTAGCGGTCGTGGGTTACGCCACTTTGATCTATAACATTATCCTGGACAACGCCTTGAAAGGGCTTAAAGGCCTTATTGTCATTATGAAAAATGGTTCGGGCGCGTAATTTACCAGATTAGATCAAAAACCAAGAAATCAAATAGGTGTAAATACAAAAGACCTCTCCAGAAAAGAGGTCTTTCATCATTCGTGAACTTACTTTCCAAACCAGAAGTTCGTCAATCCTTGAGTCTTTGCCAGCTTTGCAATCAACACAACGATTTTGTATGTGACACCGTAAGCGAAGTTTTGTTTTTCAGAATCCGTGACAAGGCTGATCTTGTATTCCCTGGCTACTTCCTGGATGATTGTTTCAATAGCTTTGGCGTTCTCTTCAGAGAGCATCAATTTGAGCATTTGCCTGTATTGCTCATGCGGTTTAGGGTTGGCCATATCAAATCAGCCTGGATCGTTTCAAGTTCAAGTCGTGTGCTCTTTTGATTTCCGATCGCATGTCACACCATTTTTCCGGATAGCCACTGGATAACCTCTTCTTTGCTTTTGAAACCGGCATGGTATTCCACCGGGTTATTGAACCTGAAGAGGATAAGAACGGGAACGCTCGAAACACCATAGAAATCAAAGGTTTCTGTATTGCCTTCCAGCGCCTCGATGTGCAAGAATCCAAATTCGCTTGGATACTTTGCCGCGGCTGACGCGATGATCGGTTCCAGATCTTTGCAAGGTTTGCAGTCTGGAGAAGAAAACATCGCCAATGTGATTGGCATTGTGTTCAGGTAATTCTGTATTTCAGAGAGATTCGACAAGGATAGTAGTAAGGACATTTTTATTGTTTTCCTTGATAGCTTCATCAATGGTGAGGGGACGGATGGGATCGTGCCACATGGCGCTGAAAGATGGACCGGTTGAATTGCCTCTCTCGTTTAGTCGAGAAAATGAGAAATGCCCCGTCTTCATAAAGGGTCCCCGAAAATTCTTGAGGATCTTTGATATTGGATTTTTCTCCAGCATAAACCGCTGTCCGATTTCGAGATGGTGGAACTCAGTTATTTCCAATGTGCACCTCTAGAAAGTAAGGTTCAACCCACAACGGATTCTGCTTAATCCGTTGTTCTTCATTGAGACAATTCCATTCACGAATTCTGAAGTGAACGATATTTTCCGGTTGATATTCTCCCACATGCTTCCTGGCATCACCGAAAAAGGTATTGTAATTCTTTCTCCGCATATAGCATTGACGGGTTCCTTTGATCTGTTTCTCGTAATTATTTCGGAGTACTCTGTAACTCGGTTTGCAGACCTTCAAGATAAACAAGGGCATCCAGGAGCTCATCGATCGCGTCGCTGCGAAAATCGCGTCCGTTGAAAGGCTGAAGGCGTGTGCCATATTTTTCGAACCCGTAGTTATCACGATCCATCATCTTCTTCGTGATTGAATCGACGATCTTTGGATTGACGTTCTTTACCTTTGCCCAATTCCAGAAATGTTCCTTCGCTTTATCCCACAGGGCGGGTTCTGAATTCGGAACAGGCATAGGTTGAACCTTGATGCCGCTATCGATATGTTTCTGGCCAAAAGACACGTCTGGCAGGTAATGGTTTTTAACAAGGAACTCCACCACCTCCGAAATAGTCTTGCCGGAGAAAATCAACCGGACACCGTTTTGC
>JAAYYW010000107.1 GCA_012515195.1 Leptolinea sp. | reverse complement strand
TGGGCGGAACCGACGCCGGTTCAGAGAAACAAATAAAAGAGCTTTTTGACAGGGTGGTTTTGGAAGATGTTTGACCTGCGTAAGAGATTTTTTCAAGCAACTTCAAAAAGAATATAATCTATTGATCATAAGAATGTCCACAAAGCAATAATTCCCCCCATAAAATGCGCTGGATATAATGCGTGAAACAAAAAACTAGACTCTAGGGAGTATCATGAAACTTCAGCAGCTCTTCCCATTTCTGGTTTCTGTCTTCCTTCTATCTGGTTGTATCGGATGCAACCCGGTTGGCACTTCTCTTTCACCTGAAGGTACCAGAAGTACACAACCTCTGTCTTTGGATGACACGGCAACCACGGCCATGATTATCCAGAATTTCAATGATTTTCATTCGCCGGTAAATGGGGATGATAACGAGCATATTATATTTGGTGCTCTCCCGGTACTGGCTGATTCGAAGTCCATTCCGGCAGATCTGGCTGCTTTCCTGGGCCGATGGGAGGGGTATGGCTTTGCCCCACCGGTAAAAAAAGACTGGAAAATGGTTTTGTTCGTTTCAGATATCACTGAACAGGGCGGAAAACTTTTCGGATGGATCGGAACAAACCTTCAATACCCGGGTTTTGTCACAGAAACAGAATTCAGGGTGGTGCGAAACGGGGGTGATCCTTCCATCCAATTTCGGATGACCTGGCTGGATGGCAGTGAAAGGATACTGAAATTTAACCTCGATGAGGTTTCGCAAACGCTTCAAGGGGAGGCTGTTTCGCCTTTTTGGGGCAAACAACTAGACAATTATGCGTTGAACCGAGATAAATCTTTTTTTGTATATAAGGATTACGCCTCGTACCTGGCGGGAAAAGATATAACGGCACAAGAATGGAAGGAAACCAACCTTGAAACCTTCAGTCAGGGGTATATGGTTTATTTGCCGGAAGAATATCATGCGGATGATCAGACACAATGGCCGTTGATCCTATTCTTGCATGGTTCTGGTGATCGGGGAGATAATTTATTTCTGCTGGCAAAGGCGAGTCCGTTTATGTTCATTCGGGAGAAAGGTCCGCTGCCTGCGATTATTGCAGCACCCCTGTTGAATAACAATACTGATTACCAACTCTTCCCGGACGAATTTCTTGAAGGGGCTCTGAACGAAATTCTATCGCAATACAGGGTGGATCGAGATCATATTTATCTCACCGGGCTCAGCCTTGGCGGCGAGGCAACATACCGTTTGGCAATTTCGCACCCCGATGTTTTCGCGGCTATCTCTCCCCTATGTGCGTTTCTTCCTGATCCAAGTTTGAATGAAATTGAAAAGATCAAGGATATCCCGGTCTGGGCCATACACGGGGCGGATGACCAGGTTGTTAAACCGTCCTGGGGGCAGAAACCAGTAGAAAAACTGAAAAAGGCTGGCGGGGATGTAAAATTTTCTCTTCTACCCGATCACGACCATGATGTCTGGACTGACATGTATTCTGATCCAGCGTTCTATGAGTGGATGCTTTCGCAGGAAAAAAAGAATTAAGATCATTCGAGTAATCGGAGAACCGGGAAGCGATCCTGCCATGAGGTTCAAAAAAAAATTTGAGGTTGTTCTCGCTTACAATTTACACAGCCACATGTGTGGCTTAAGGACTAATTAACCTCTCAAGCATTACTGGTTCAGACTGGAAGATTACTATGAGTAATTCAAATATCCGAAAAGCTTTAAATAAGGTTACCGAAACTCGCGATATAGTTCTCAGCAATGGGGTTATCGAAAGAGCGGTCTCGGTTTATCAAAATCATTTTGATGGAGTGCCGGCAATTCTCATAGCAGATGAAAATACATTCTCTGTTTGTGGAGAAGAAATCTACCAACAGTTGAGGGCGGCTAATCTTACGAGTATTGATCCTATTGTTTTTCCGGGCAGCCCCATGTTATATGCGAATTATGATAATGTCCTCCTGTTGGAGGAAAAGCTTCGATCAACAATTGGCGTGCCGGTCGTGGTTGGTTCGGGTACGCTTAATGATTTGACCAAACTGGCATCACATCACCTAGGCCGGGAATATATGGTGGTTTGTACAGCCGCATCAATGGATGGGTATACCGCGTCTGGCGCATCTATCTCAAGGGATGGTTTCAAACAAACATTTGCCTGTCCGGCCCCCCGTATTGTGCTGGCTGACCTTGATGTGCTAATGAAAGCCCCTTATAAAATGACTGCTTCCGGTTATGGGGACTTGATCGCAAAGAATGTTGCCGGGGCAGATTGGTTGGTGGCTGAGGCGATGGGTATTGAACCGGTTGACAAAACCGCGTGGGATATGGTTCAGGGATCCCTTCTAAACAGCATAGAAAATCCTCTATTATTACGTACAAAAGACCATGTGATTTATCAAAGATTTGTTGAGGGACTGATGCTATCCGGCCTGACATTGCAATACTATAAAGGATCGCGACCGGCATCCGGGGCGGAGCATCTGATGAGCCATCTATGGGAAATGCACGAGGTTGCCCATGGCGTCTATTCGCATGGCCTGAAAGTGGGTTTGGCAACTATCGCTTCGGCTGCTCTTTATGAAAAAGTGCTGGAGCGTGATTTTCAGAAACTTGATGTTGAAAAAACGGTAAAGGACTATCCCTCACGCGACCAGATAAATGAGGAGATAAAGCGTATCCATAGTAATCCACAGGTTATTGAATCAACAATATCTCAGTGTATGGCGAAGTATCCTGACCGCGATGTACTGTTGCAACGATTATCTGTTTTAAAGGAGAATTGGCAGGCGATAAAGGCAAGGTTACTGGTCCAATTGATCCCTGCAAGTAAGATGCGACAAATGTTAACGGATGCCGGATGTATTACACATCCGAATCAAATGGAGAAATCGCTCGATGATCTTAAGACTGCGTATCGCCAGGCTAGATTGATCCGCAGCCGCTACACCGTTCTTGATTTGGCAGCAGAGACCGGCTGCATGGAAGAATGCCTGGATGAACTATTCTCTCCGGGTGGATTCTGGTCGTGATTGGAATAAAAAAAGGAAAATGAAACGTTACCGGGCGTACATATTCGATCAGGATGGGACATTGTATCTTGGCGACCGGGTGTTGCCGGGAGCGGTGGATACCGTAGCCTCTTTGCGCGCCTACGGCAGCCGGACAATATTTCTTTCCAATAATCCAACCAAAACTCGTGAACAATACGCGATGAAGCTGACAGCTTTGGGGATTCCTACTGGGATAGAAGATATCCTAAATTCTTCGTTTGTGATGGTGCAGTGGCTGAAAGCAAACACACCGCATGCCCATCTGTTTGTGGTGGGTGAAGAACCATTGATGGGCGAGCTGCGTTCAGCCGGTTTTCCGCTATCAGAAAACGCGAAGGAAATTGATATTGTGGTGGCTTCTTTTGACCGGTCATTCGATTACCGAAAGCTGCAAATAGCGTTTGACGCTATAAATCATGGTGCGAGATTGGTTGGGACAAATCCGGACCGGTTTTGCCCGACTCCCTCCGGGGGAGAGCCGGATTGTGCCGCTGTTATCGCGGCAATCGAAGCCTGTACTGGAGTGAAATGTGATCCGATTGTCGGGAAACCTTCACCAATTATGGTCAAGACAGTCATGGATATGCTGGATCTGCCTCCATCCGATTGCATCATGGTGGGCGATAGGTTGGAAACAGACATCCGTATGGGTATGGAAGCGGGAATGGATAGCTGCCTGGTCCTTACCGGTGATGCCACACGCGAATCACTGGCAGCCTCAGGGCTCAGTCCGACGTATGTACTGGATAGTATTAGGGGCTTGCTTTGATAGTAATCCCCGACTAGTTTTTAAGGCCACAGGCTTGGCTCATACGAAAAAATCACAACAGTGTCTCCTTTGTGTATTCGCACGGATTTAAACGTTTCGAATAAACGCTCAAGAGGGACTTCGTTTCCATCAATATACGCTTTCCAATCTGGATCCCAGTTATCCACATAAGAAATATATCCATCATCTGAAGACAGCAAACGAATTTTAAGCTTATTACCGGTAAATTCGATAATTTCATACTCATTATTTAGTTCTCTAGAATCATTTAAGAAATCCGTAATTGTCTGGTGTGATATTGATTTTGAGAAAAATATCCTGTTCCCGTTTTTTACACCCAGGAGTTCGTTTCTGGCATCCGATTCGTATTCATGCTTTTTATAGAACTGTCGATAGTTTTCATAATACCAACTGTCGTTGTAACTAATATAGTAGACAGGTTTGAGGCTTACCTTGGGTGGGAAAAAAGTTCCATCCCGTCTAAAGGAAAAGGATTCCATAAGAACTCGGTCGTAGATCTGGACAGGTCTTCGAATATCTTCATCTGTTTGCATGGTCCCATTCCACCAACAGAACGCACTTACACGCCAAATATCCGTTATCGTGACTATAGATAAAAGAAACAGCCAAAAATTTATCCCGGAAAGCAACTTATTTTTGGATACTGAAATGGTATTGAGAGTTGCCAAAATAAAAACGAATGCAATCAAACCATTAATAAGGAACCAATGTTTTTCTTTATCAAAAATATAGAAATAAACCTGCCAATAACTCTTATCTGTCTCTTGAAAGAAAAATAGATAGGTTTGTATCCCGAGCAAGAATACATAGATACAACAGATGGCTATACTCCATGTTAGCAATTGCCTACGGGATTTTGAAACAGTTTTTTTATTAACGAAAAACACTTCATTTATCCAGTCAAGAGAAATGGCAATCAACAGAGCTAATACCGGGATAAGCAATATATTGATTCTGGATAAATAGCGCATTCGAGAAAAATATGGCAGATAGGTCCAAAGGAAATTAAATAAGTGCGATGAATGACCGTATGAGATATATGAAATGATGACAACCCATCCAAATAATATGCCTTTAACGAATTTGTTGAGATACCAAAAATCCCATGTTTTCCCCTTATCTGGAGTTGCCCATGTCTCATACTTTAGAAAAGGGGAAGAGATCAAATACATAATTGCGATTATCAGGCACGCAAATCCAAAGTAATACCAACCTTCCGTTTGTGATACAGGTGGATATACAAGTGAGCCAAGAGAATCTATAAAGTTGAAGTCATTCATTGTTGAAAAGGCGTAATCGTCTCCGCCTCTTGCGACAGTCTTGGAGAGAAGGCGCATCATTCGTAGAACAAAAGGACCGCAAACAACAAAAGCTGATAATCCTGTCAACCCAAGAGTCAACAGATTTTTTAATCCATAAACAGCTGGTTCCCGGAAAAACAATCTGCGAATAGGAGGAATCCAAAGCAGCAGAAGATATGGGAAAAAAAGGAACAAGCTGTAATACAGGTAGTATTGGTATCCAGCAGTAATCAAACTAAAACAAGAATAGAAAAGTATCGCTGCATTCAGTATTAGCTTTTTTGTTGATTTCTCGATGCTGATCCTTGTCAGGGAATAGAGTATCCAGGGATACCATGCAATGGAGTGCATCCCGGAAGGGTATCGAATCAAGTCTGCCAGACGATAACTTACTGGAATAAGAAGGGATGCGATAAATATAGATCGAGATGAGAGGTCAAATTGTTTTAGCCAATAATATATTCCCAAGGCGAAAATTGAAATACCAAGTATTGAATATCTTTGATGATCTAAAATTGAATATCCACCATTTAGTCTATATAAAAGGGTTTGCGGTATGTTGAGGGGATA
Organism: Leptolinea sp.; assembly: GCA_012515195.1. Classification (GTDB taxonomy): domain Bacteria; phylum Chloroflexota; class Anaerolineae; order Anaerolineales; family Anaerolineaceae; genus Leptolinea. Next base: position 767 of record JAAYYW010000107.1, on the reverse strand, counting down.
AAAAAACTGCGAAAAAGGATTCGAAAAGAAGGGGAAACCTGCTGCTTCTGATGGAGACCAGAGGGGCAAATGAAAGTGACTGAGACAATCCAATAGATAAACTTTATAGGTGTAAGATGTCGGTATAAAATCGTTCGCAATTCCGAAGAACTCGCCATTAATGGGAAGGGTCCGTGGAAAAAAGAAAAGAAACGGAAAGAAGAAAACAATCAGGGGTATGGCATAACGGTTTAAGAGGTGATTTATCCGTTGCTTTCTTTCCTCCGGAGAAATAGACTTGAAATGAAGAATGGCGATCAGGCTAGCAACTTGAAATGTAAACAGGGCAATCAGTAGAAAAATTGGATCTATCTTTTCAAAGATATAACGATACTGTCCCCGCAAACCTGTTTCTGGAAGCAACAATGCCCATAAAGTCAGTATGAAAATGAATAGACTACTACATAGAATTTTTGTGTTGTCTAATTTTTTCATTAAGGTGAGAGGAAAAAGCTTTTCCCCTTTCCCTGAAACACAGGATAGCGCAATTGCTGAGATTAAAAAATAACTAAGAACACCGGCAAGGAGGAGTATTCTTTGAGATGACAGGCCCAAAACCAGACTGTTCTTGGGATCTACCGGAAGGAGGACAATATGAAGAAATACTGCCGCTGCTTCGATTGCACATAAAAAAAAGAAAGAGCCTAAAAAATAGTGCGAGGTTAACCCCACAAAAAGATTCTTTAGGCTGCGAAAAACGTTATTCTCTTTTTTCAATGAGGGGTCTC
>JAAYYW010000106.1 GCA_012515195.1 Leptolinea sp. | reverse complement strand
CGCAAAAACCGCAGATGTCCGGGCCCGCTGCATAGGGTCATCAATGCCAGATCGCAACATCAGGTAACCCGCGTAAACCAGAACTGTGATGGTGGATGTGGTTAATCGCGGATCCCATGTCCACCACGTGTTCCATATCGGCCTGGCCCAGATCGACCCCGTAATAATACTGACGACAAAAAACAAAAGACTGATTTCAATAGCAGAAACTGATACCAAATCATGGGATCGCCCCCGTTTTAGCAGGTATAACACGGCAAAAATCGACCCCACCAGGAAACCAAGCATCCCAGCCCAGGCGGCTGCCACATGGAAATAAAAAACTTTTTGCACCGCACCCATAACCGCCTCAATGGGAGTAAAAAAGAAAACCACTCCCAAGGCGAAGAGAAACAGAATGATTGTTAGCGCATCAAGCAAGGTTAACCATCCGGATTGTTTCATCATTTTCATATCCCGTCATTCTTCCATGATTGGATCAAACAACATCATACCAAGACCAACGAAAATAACATCAAATACAAGAAGAAGGTTTATCCATGGCTCGATCTCTGATAATGGCAGCCTTTGTAATATTCCACCGCTGGCTTTTATGGCAGCCAAAAAGAGCGGGAAGGTGACTGGAAAAAGGATCAATGGCAACAACAGGTCACTATAGCGGGATTGCATGGCCATAGCTGCTAGCAATGTTCCACACAACGCATAACCAAACGTACCCAACAATATGACAGCTATCAGGCTGAAAGAAAAGAGGGTGTAATCGTAAAGAATAAAAAACATAGGAAGCAGAATCATCGCCACAATAAGCATCATGATCCAGATGGAAACCACTTTTCCAAAAAAAATCACAGAACGATCAACGGGTGCAAGCAATAAACCATCAAGGCAGGCAGTGTCTCTTTCAACCGGCATGGAATGATTCAATCCTATGATTCCGGTGAACAACAATGTGGTCCATATTAAACCGCCAATGAGAGCGGATCCGGTTCTCGTCTCCAACTCCAGAGCAAAATTGAAGATCAGGACCACCAAAATAGAAAACAGGATCATCCCGGAAAACAACCCCCTATTGCGCCACTCAGTAATGATATCTTTTTCAACTATGATGAATACCGTTCGCAGAAAAGCTCTCATATTAACCTCCGGGAGCTCTGCGCTTTAACGGTCTTGAGGTTCTCGCGATAGATTTCTTCAAGCCCATAACTCTTGATCTCATTTTTGCTACAACTCCGGGTTATGTGGCCGTCAATAAGGATATCAAAACGATCAGCCAGCAGTTCAATACCCGACAACTGATGGCTTGCCAGCAATACCGTCATACCCTCAGCCGTCGTTCTTTTGATAAACCCGGCAAATCGTTCACAGGCATCCAGATCGAGACCATTAAAAGGCTCATCCAGCAACAAGATTTTGGGGTGATGAAGAATGGCCCGACCGAGAGCCAGACGCTGCTGCATACCGCGCGAGAACGTCCGCACCTGGTCATGGCGTTTACCACTCAAACCTACAAGCTCAAGAATATTCTGGATCAAGTGATCAGAATCAGACAAATCATAGAGCCGGGTATAGAAACGCAGGTTTTCTTCTGCCGACAGCCCTGTATATAGCAGAGGCGCATGCGAAGCGAAACCAACAGCCCGACGCACGAAGGCAGCCTCATTCGGGAGCTGGTATCCAGCCATCTCTATCGTTCCTTTGTCTGCCCGCATTAAAGTGGAAAGCAAGCGCAGAAACGTGGTTTTTCCTGCCCCATTCGGTCCCAGTATCCCAATTATTTGTCCGGATTCTGCTGTGAAATTTAAACCTTCAAGAACAGATCTCCGGCCGAGTCTCTTGGAAACTTGACTAACACAAATAGAACCGGCCTTTACATCATTGTTCACAGGTATCCCCGCCAATACGGGTTTTTAATTCATTTCTTCGCTCAATATATGCATTATGGGGTATCTGACCGGCATGATACTGGTCATCCAACGCGATGATCGCATCAAGAATAGCTTCGCGATCGGAATCACTCATCCGCGCGACATTTTCGACATAAGCCATTTTTTTTCTGGAAGCAACATTCTGGTGTATAAGCATCGCAACGATCATCAGTACCACTGCCAGAGAAATCACTCCAACAGCCAGATTAGTGTCCCAGTCATCCATGATCATGTCTGATATCACTGGTTTCCCTGAAACTAACAAATCCAACGGGGTACCGCTTTCCATCCGGTCAGAAATGTACACGTTCCAACTTGTGCCTTGAATATCTTTTTCTCCCAATATCTGCAAACGACTGCTCTTGATTGACACGTTCCCGGCAGGAAGCATCGCGTTGATCGTTTCAACTGTAACAGGAAGTTGTAAATAGAATGGCAAATCAGACTTGTAACCCAGGTCAAATGAGAATAGAACCTGGGTTCCTGTTCCCGGTGGGATTCCCTGAATATCCCCAAATCCATCAGGTGTTTTCACAAATCGTTCTCCCAAACTTCCTCCTTGAAATTGGAGGTTGGAAGCACCCGTTGGGAGCTGATACCGGATGACCGGTTCACCGGCAGCCGGAGATGTTATCAGTTTATTAGTGGGATTTGACAGGATATACATTTGAATAACCCGAATTGTTTCTGTCGAAGGAAATTCAAAAAAAATGTGCATCCGTTCCGCTTTGATCAATGAAATATCCGTGTCTGTTTCATAGACGGTAATTATCTGGTTCGTGAAATCATTGATCTGATTTGAATGCAGTGCATCGGATGAATAAACAATGTCAGCATAGGTTGTTGTTAACAGATAGACCTCACCAGAACCGCCAGGGATGTTCTCAAAAACAAAAGAACCATCTTTCAATATGGCCCGGCGGTCAGTAAATTTCAAATTTTCCGCATCATATACCAGCAGGTCTACTGGTAAGCCAGCCGGTAAATCGACGCCAGAACCATTAATTACCCGACCACTGATCATATTCTTACTCAGGTCTCCATCCAAAGCGGACACGTCTTCCGGTGTGGATGTTTGAGGTAATTCATCAGCTCGGGGGCTGTCCGAACCAGGTTCGGCAAACTGCAGCGAACGAAGATAGAGGGCGGTATTCAACTGTCTTTCGCCTGATAGTCCTTGCCCGACGGCTGGCATTGATCCATAACCCTCTGAAATGATGTCGATCACATCATCTAGAGAGCGTTTCAGCATCAGGGGATTCGTTAAGTCTGGGGCAGGACCGGAATTGGCGTCTTTCCCATGGCAGCGCTGGCAGGTTTCAGTGTAAGCGGTACGACCATCATCCAGTTGAACATAACTTTCTTCCATAGACATCAAATAGGCGGTCACATCCCACCGCTGCCTATCGCTCAGGGATTTCGCGAAACCCGGCATCAACCGGTCAATTCGACCTATGGTTACAACATGAAACCAGGTACTTGGCGAAAAATAGCGGGAATACTGCAATGATCCAATGGGAGGAGGTAGTGAAGGCAAGTTTCCAGCTTTTTGACCGTCACCCATACCAGTAAAACCATGACACGACGCACAATTTGCCTCATAGACAACGTTACCTTCCGCGGGGTCAGGGGGAAGCAAAGGAGCAATATTGACAGTGGAATTGTCCACGGGCGGAATCTGCCAGGTAGGGATAAAGCCAGGTGGTGGTTTTACATCCTGGATCAGCATGGAAGAACAGGATGCCAACAGGAATAATGATGCACTCACAGCCGCCAGGAAAAGTGACCTGTTCTTAATCAAAAGACCACTGCCGGGTTCGCGGTTTTTTGCGGAGCTTCCCATCAGGCTACCTTTGATCCGCAAGCCGGGCAGTACACATCCGACTTACGGATAACCTTCCCGCAGTGCGGGCAAAAACCGGCCGATTTTTCATCGCGCAAACGACGACGGGCGGCAATCATCTCTTCGATTTCATCATCTTCTTTAATCCTGGGTTGCAAAGGGTGTTCTTCCGGTTTTTGTGATTTTTTTTGTCCATCAAGGATTTTCTTGTCAAATTCTTCGATGTTTTGCAAAACAGCTGCGGCAGAAGTTTTGAGTTGATCGCGTAGATGTGGATAATCTTCTGGCATTACTTTCCCCAGATAATGGTCGGTTTCCAATTCCTGCAGCTCATACAAAATCCGGTCTTTTTCTTCGAGAAGTCGCAAAAATTCAGTTTCCTGGCGGGCAAATTCTTCAACCGTCTGTTCATTTTCTTTTTCAGCCGGCGTGTCGGAAAAAAACGGTCGTGCAACATACAAACCCGCGAGTAATGCAAGAGAGAGAATGAGAAGAAGCGATCCTGTATCCAATCTATCACCTATTCAGTCAATGGGTCAACAATCGACATAATCTCTCCCTTTGATAAAAAGGGGCCATACTGATAATGTACAAGGGTTCCATCCCGGTTAAAAATAAATGTTTCAGGGACACCTCGAACTTTAAAAAGCTTTGATATAGACGCGCCAAGGTCTGAACCATTGGGATATGTTATGCCATACCTGGAAATGAATTGTTTCGCTTCTGATTCTATATCCATATAGGCAACACCGAGGAACACGACTTCATCTTCCGCCTTGTAAGCCTTCCAGGCCAACTCAAATTCCGCCGCTTCTTGCTCACAGGGCTGACACCAGGAAGACCAGAAATTGATCACAACTACTTTCCCAGGCAAATTTGTCGTACGCAGGGTCTGTCCATCGAATGTTGACAATTCAAATGCCGGAAGTGGATCACCTTTCTTCAAAGGTCCACGTCCGCTCAAACGCAATCCCTGTGCCAAAACGGCAAGAAATCCCAGCAGGAACAAAACACCAATAGCGACCATCCAATTGGATGTTCGCTTCTTATCATTCATTTTGTGGTCAAGGTTAACTGTATTCATCTTTGTTGTCAGCGTTTATTGTATTGCGATAATTCATCTTCCACTCTAGCCAGTAACTCTTCCTGAACTGAGCCTTCCGTCGGTTCAGGTACCGTCCTTTCTGCTGCCTTCCTTCTACCCATTTTAACTACCCGGAACACAACAATGATTAGTAGACCGACAACAAGGGGCGGGAATAAATGAATTATTCCAAATGGGCTGGACAATGAAGGTTCAGCCAATACCCTCTCACCGTATTGACTGGCAAAATACTGCTTGATCTCTTCCTCCGTCCAACCCTGTTGCATCTTCTCCCGGATCAATTCTCTCCACTGCGCGCATGCTTTCGTGGGACACACATCCAGAGGAGTGTTTTCACACACCGGGCAATATATCTCCTTCGCCAATTCATTGACATCATCATCTGAAGGCGTGGGTTGTTGGGCCAGAACAGAACGTGCCGGCAAAAATTGTACGAGAATTAAAACTCCCGCCAGCATGGCCAGGAACCGTCTCATTGATCAGACGCTTTCATGGATAACCTTGCCGCCATTTGAGCCGCTCGATCCCTTTCATCCCGGGTTACAGGCCAGGCAGCCACAACAGTTCCAAACATCAATACAAAACCACCCAACCAGAGCCAGTTGATCAGTGGATTCCGGTAGATTTTGAATGTTGCCTCACGCGAGCTGATGGGCTGCCAGTCAACCAGCACCACGTAAAGATCTTCCTCGAGTGAGCTAAGAACCCCGGGAACGGTAACCGGTTGCTGGGAATCGTAATAATAATCACGACGCGGGAAAACTTGAGCGCGCTCCTGTCCATTCAATTCAACCGATACGACTGCCCGGGCAATATTACGTCCATCAGAAGAATCGAAAACGGCCAGATCTCTATACGTAAAATCATACTGCCCAAGGCGCATGGTCTCTCCTCGAGAGATCGTCCCCTGTGTTTCCTGTTGAAATACCTCAATTCCGATAATACCCAGTGCCATCAGCACAATTCCCAGATGGATGATATATCCGCCATAACGCCGTCGATTGCGGTCTGCCAATTTCCAGAACGCAATAATGACTGGCTCTCCTGTTTGTCTGCAACGTACCCTTATCCCGCGCGCATATTCATGAACAGTGACCGTGATTACATGCATGATCAACCCGAACCCTAATAAGGCGCCGGGTGAACGGACCCCTGAGATGAACGTAACAAGGATAACAAGCAGGCTTATGACAGCCGGGATCACCAGCCCTCGTTTTGTTGTCTTCCATGTGGAATGCCCCCATGCTGACAGAGGAGCAACACCCATTAGCAGAAGTAAACTCGCGAACAAGGGGGCAGTTGCCCGTTCATAAAACGGCGGCCCAACTGTGATCTTCTGGTCAAGGAAAACATTGGTCAAAATAGGGTACAGAACGCCCCAGAGGCAAACCAACATAATACCGACGAAAACAAAATTATTGAACAAAAACAATACTTCCCGCGAGAACAGGGAATCCAATCGGATTTCAGTACGCAGATCATTCCAGCGCCAGGCCAACAGGCCAAAAGACAGGCAAAGTACCACAGCGACAAAACCCCAGAAATATGGCCCAATGACACTCTCAGAAAACGCGTGTACTGAAGACAGAATACCGGATCGTGTCAAAAAAACGCCAAGAATGACCAGCCCATATGTCACAATGATCAACACTATATTCCAGCGTTTGAACATTCCTACTTTTTCCTGCGTGATGATCGAATGGAGATACGCCGTTCCAGTGAGCCAGGGCATCAACGCAGCAATTTCCACTGGATCCCACCCCCAGTATCCTCCCCATCCCAGAACATCATACGCCCATCGGCTGCCAAGCAATAACCCCAACGAAAGGAACAGCCAGGCCAGTAATGTCCAACGCCGCGTGTACCGTATCCAGCGATAATCCTTTCGACCGGTTATCAGTGCCGCAATCCCGTAGGCAAATGGAATAGTAAACCCCACAAATCCCAGATATAGAGCCGGGGGATGGTAAATCATCCCCGGATGCCGCAGAAGTGGATTTAAGCCGAATCCGTTTCCCGGTGCGACCGCAAGCGCCCCTTCCGGTTGAAACATGGCTGTCAATTGGTCTCCACTGGTTGTCTGCCACATCCGAACAAACGGATTTTCAAAGAAAACAGAAAGCGACAGGAAGAAAGCCATGGTAATGGCAAATACTGCCAACACCCAGGGTTTAAGATCATCATCGACATCTCGGCGGAACCCGGATGCCCCAAAAGCATATAACGCCAACAGCCAGGACCAGAAAAGCAATGATCCTTCCTGCCCACCCCATAAGGCCGTCAACCGCAAATGGACGGGCAGGTCCGAACTTATGACAGTGTACACATAGTAGATGTTAAATTCACCGCGAATAAGTAAATAGGTCAAGCAAAGAACCGAGAGTGACGTGAGCGGAAATAACAACCTTACACCCAGACGAGCACTTTCGATTAGTACAGGAATCTTTCGCCAGCCTCCGATTACGGTCATAACTCCGCAATACACGGATAAGAGAAAAGCGATGATCAAGGAACCAAAACCGAGATTGGCTGCCATTGTGGTTAATCGACCTGCCCGGGTATTGATTCCTCATAACGAGACGGGCATTTTAATAAGACCTCTGACGCGGAGAAAGTCCCATCCGCATTTAATGTGCCCGATAGAATGGCCTGCGCCTCATTGGTCAATAGATCAGGCTTGGGACCATGATATATAACCCGGATTGTATGACGGGACGGATCATAAACCGCGTTATGAAGTTCAGCAGCCAGACCGCCAGCCTCTTCTATTTCCGCGTTATTCCCGGAAATATGCGCGATTGTGAATATTAAACCAAGCGTTTGCGGGTTGTATTGAATGGAATCACCGAGAACAGCACCGGAAAGCCGGATATTCTTCCCCGTAAACTCCGGGGCACGGGATTTTACTTCATCAACCGTGAGGAAATATTGAGCGCTTGACCGGGTGGACGATACGATCAGATAGATCACAGCCAGTAGTATCAACAGGCTGCCCGCAAGTATCTTTAGGCTTACCCGGAGGGCAGGTTTTTCTGGGACTTCAGGCGGCATACTGTCCTCATAATTCATGCTGGGTCACCGGTAGTTGAAAACATCACTCTTATAAAGACTGACGATGGGATCAATGAGGATCGTAATGAATTATACCCAATATAATCCGATTAAGATTCGGCGGCTCATCAACTGGAAATGAAGTTGTTATGCGTGAAATTGTGAGAGAAGGTAAAATACATATGTTACCTATTCACGCTGTCTCGACACCACGAGGAGGAAATGCAATGTTCCAGACAATTATTATCGCTGGCAATCTTGGAAGAGATCCTGAGATGCGGTATACGCCGTCAGGACAGGCAGTAACCAGTTTTAATGTTGCCACCAATCGCAATTACACAGATTCTAACGGGCAGCAGGTCAAAGAGACGATCTGGTTTCGGGTTTCTGTCTGGGGGAAACAGGCGGAATCAACGCATAATTACCTAAAAAAGGGTAGCAAGGTAATCGTCGAAGGCCGTCTGATTGCCGATCCAGCCTCCGGTGGACCTCGCATTTTTAAACGCTCCGACGGTTCCTCAGGCGCGTCTTTTGAGATCAATGCCTCTACTGTCCGCTTCCTCAGCTCACGCACCGAAGGTAACGAACCAGCTGCCGGTGGAGAAGACCTGGAAACAGGCAGCTCAGTGGAAGACGATCTTCCTTTCTAAGCCAAAAACATGAAGATAATATCTCAGGCGCTTGAGGAAATCAGCGAACGTTCTCACAAAGACTTTGACGCGCGAACAAAAAGCCGCGATCAGGCGCTTGCCCAGGCACGCCAGTTAACCCGGCATTCAGCGCACACAATTCGCGCCATTCACCGGGGAGAAGAAGAGAATGCTCTTACAGAACTAAAACAGGCAGGGGAATTGGTCAAATTGCTTAAAAAGAGTCTGATCGATTTCCCTGACCTCTTTTTTGCCGGCTATACCCAGGATGCCATTAAAGAGTTTACTGAAGCCAGCATTACCTATGCCTTGATCCAGGGACAGGACCTTCCCTCGCCGGAAGATCTGGCTGTAGCAACCGCCACCTACTGGAATGGTCTCGCGGAAGTAGTGGGCGAATTACGCCGCCGTTGCCTGGATATTCTGCGGCAGGGTTATTCGCACGAAGCCGAACGTTTACTCACCTGTATGGATGATATCTACACTCAGTTGGTAACCATGGATTATCCTGACGCTGTCACCCAGGGACTTCGACGGCAGACGGACCTGGTGCGCAACATCGTGGAGAAAACCCGTGGTGATCTCACCATGAGCCTTCAATTCCAGAATATGGAGCGCTCATTGGACGAATACACACGACGAATCAACGAATCGGAATAACACCAGAATCACCGCAGGTCTTCAACCACAGCCCGCGCGACTATACCGTATAATACGCGTATGGACACGGTATTAACCGCCCTACGTAAATTTGCCATTGTGTATCATCCGGATCTGACCGATGCCGGGCGTACAACCGATGAAGTTGTTCGTTTTCTTCTTGAGAATGGGGCAGATGTAGCCGAGAGTGGTCCGGCGTACGATAGCGATATGGCCGATTGTGTGTCTTCCCAGTCATACGATCTGCTCATTGCGCTTGGCGGAGATGGCACCATGCTTCGTGCCGGCCATTTATGCGCCCCACGCGATCTTCCCCTGCTTGGAATAAACATGGGGCATTTCGGCTTTTTGACCGAAGTCGGACGCGATAACTGGAAGGGTGCACTCAAGAGCGTGTTGAACGGTCATTACCGTCTGGAAAATCGGATGATGTTGAAGATCGAGCATTTTCGCGGTGATGATAGCCTTGGATGTTGGCAGGCGATCAATGAAGTAGTGATCTGTCGCGGGCAGTTTGTCCGCCCGATCCAACTGTCAGCCAATGTTGATGGATATCAAATATCCAATTACGTAGCAGATGGGCTGATCGTGGCCACCCCAACAGGGTCAACTGCTTACGCGCTGGCTGCCGGAGGACCTATCCTCCCTCCGGAAACGCGCAATCTGTTGATCATCCCAGTCGCGCCACACCTTTCCATGGACAGGGCTATTATCCTTCCAGAAGGCGCCAAAGTAACCGTTACAGTAAAAACCAGCCATGAAGCTGTATTAAGTGTCGATGGTCATCCACCGGTTGTCGTTGTGGATGGCGATAAAATTGAAAGCACTGCGTCAAATTTCCATTTGAAAATGGTTCGTTTAAAAGACCCGGGGTATTTCTACCGGAATATCACACTTTATATGGAAAACCATCCAGGCACCGGAAACGATCGATGACAACATCTCAACCCGATAAACTCTTCTGCGCCAACCATCCAAACCGTGAAACACTTTTGCGCTGCAATCGCTGCGAGAAACCGATCTGCATCAAATGTGCCGTTAAAACTCCCACAGGCTACCGCTGCCGGGAATGTGTTCGGTCACAGCAAAAGACGTTTGAAACAGCTAAAACGCAGGATTACATATTAGCTTTCCTTATTTCAGGGACCCTGTCATATATTGGTAGTCTCGTTGTCGGTTTCGCCGGCTTTTTCAGCCTGCTTCTT
>JAAYYW010000105.1 GCA_012515195.1 Leptolinea sp. | reverse complement strand
TTCGCGGATTGAATAAGCAAGAAATAGAAGCACGTGTAAACAGCTGGATGGCCTTATTAAAAATTGGGCATCTGGCAAAACGAAAAGCGACCACCCTTTCGGGCGGAGAGGCACAAAGGGTTAGCCTGGCCAGGGCTTTCTGTCTGGAAACCGATCTGATATTAATGGATGAACCATTCAGCGCCCTCGATTCGCCTACCCGGCAGGAGTTATTGGATGATCTGCGTGACATCCTGAAGAAAACCGGCCAGACCTGCATCTACGTCACCCATGAGCACGAAGAAGCATTGGCTATTGCCGACCGGGTTGCTGTCATGTTTAAAGGTGAAGTGCATCAAATCAACCGGACAAAGGCAGTATTTTCCCAGCCGTCATCCCCACAGGTTGCGGCATTCATGGGGGTTGAAAATATCATCCCCGGTCAGGTTATCAACTCCCACCATGAGCTGTTGAAGGTCAAAGTAGATGACACCATCCTCGAAGCTGCCGGTAATATCAAAAACGGTACTCTGGTATACATCTGCATTCGTCCTGAAGATATAACATTATTTCCTGCCGGCAAAGAGATCCGTTTATCCACTGCCCGTAATCACCTGCCGTGCAAAATTACCAGGATCGTGAATCAGGGTCCCTTTTTACGCGTATTCCTCGACGCCGGGATTCCACTCACATCGCTTATTACTAGATTATCACGGGAAGAAATGGAACTTGAACCGGGTAAAGAAGTGATCGCCGGCTTTAAAGTTACAGCCATTCATCTCATATCAACTGGCAAGACAGCCTGAAACAGGAAACCGTCTGCCAGTATAATTAATTGATTGGGAGCAAAAAATTTCTAAAATTTAGACACGACGATCGTACGATGGCTACATCAACGCCCCCCTACCCGTTGTATTTGGAAGAACATCCTCCTAATACCTTAAGTTAGAGAATTTACAGGAGAGCACGTGGAATTTACGGTTCATCTATTCGCATCCTTGAAAGAAAATGCAGGCACGAACCAGATACAAGTTGTAGTGGATAAACCGGCAACAGTGGCCGCCCTTCTCGAAAAAATAAGTACGCAATACCCTGCCCTGAGGTCAACAACCCGAAACATACTGGTCTCCGTTAACCACAAATTCGCAGTTCCGTCCCAAACCATTTCATCAAGTGATGAAATTGCCCTGTTTCCGCCAGTAAGTGGCGGGTAAAAAATGGGAAACCACACAAAAAGGAAGACTATGGAACCGGACTTATCTCATATCGATGAAGATGGAAATGCACAGATGGTAAATGTGGGCGATAAGCCAGACACCATCCGTACAGCCATAGCCTGTGGCGAAGTGGCCATGAAAGCTGAGACTCTGGCTTTGATCCGTGATCACGCATTTAAAAAAGGGGATGTTCTGACAGTGGCCCAGATAGCCGGCATCCAAGCAGCTAAACGGACCTGGGAACTTATCCCGCTTTGTCATCCATTAAATCTGACCAATATCGAAGTGAAACTGGAGCTGAACGAGAATCTGCCCGGTGTAATTATTACAGCTTCCTCTCATACTGTCGGGAAAACAGGTGTGGAGATGGAAGCACTAACAGCCGTATCTGTTGCAGCTCTAACCATTTATGATATGGCAAAGGCCGTCGAAAAAACTATGCGAATTCAAAATATTCGTCTTATCGAAAAACACGGCGGACGTTCTGGTGATATCATCAACGAAAGATTGGCATAAAAACAACATGGAAGTACTGCCAGTCATTATCTCAATCACACATGATCCTCTAGATCTGGACGAACTACTGAAACAGGTAACCCTGCCAACAACAGGTGCAGCTGCCATGTTTACCGGGATCGTACGGGGTGAAACTGCCCGTGAAGGCAGGAAGACGGAACACCTGGAATACGAAGCATATATCCCAATGGCAGAAGCCAAAATGCGGCAAATTGCCGACGAGATCCATCAAAAATGGCCTATCGTCGAGGGGATTGTACTGGTGCAGCGCATTGGAATACTATTCCCGCTAACACCAACCGTAGTCATCATTTGCACCGCATCTCACCGTGATACCGGGGTTTTTGACGCGGCAAAATTCGGTATCGATCGTTTGAAAGAGATCGTTCCGGTGTGGAAAAAAGAAATTGGACCTTCAGGCGAAGAATGGATTGAAGGACACTACATTCCAGACGCCGGTGAATAGTCTTCCCATTTGTTTAAGACATAGAGATACATGAGGTTTCATCATGCCGGAATTTCTCACGCTGCTCCCTCCAAAAGAAGCTCTCGATAAATGGTTTTCGGCATTTGAAGCCGGTAAGCTTGAGAACGAAGATGTTCAATTGTTGCAGGCTCCCGGCCGGGTGACATCAAAACCGGTAATCGCTGCACACGACCTGCCTGAGTTTCATCGCTCTGCCATGGATGGGTATGCTGTTCAGGCACGAGATACATATGGGGCCAGTGAAGGTCTTCCATCCTATCTAAATGTGGTTGGAGAAGTTCCCATGGGGGCTATTCCGGCGTTTACATTGAAAACGAACCAGGCTGCCTTGATCCACACAGGCGGTATGATTCCCGAGGGCGCGGATTCTGTTGTCATGCTGGAAAACACCCAGACAACCCGGCAGGGAGAGATCGAAGTTTACCAACCGGTGACAGCCAATGAGAATGTAATCCTTAAGGGAGAAGACATTCACCAAGGGCAGGAGGTTATACCGGCCGGTGTACGATTGCGCCACGCCGAGATCGGCGGTCTGGCAGCCCTGGGTTTTCAAATGGTTTCCGTTGCCAAACGACCCAGAATTGGTCTGATCTCCAGTGGTGACGAGGTCATCCCGGTTGATAAAACGCCATTACCCGGGCAAGTACGTGATGTTAACGAATATACACTCAGTGTGTTGATCGAACAAAAAGGGGGGATACCCATTCATTATGGGATCATTCCCGACAATCCTGAGAAATTACGCGGTGCGATCAACAAGGCAATATTAGAAAATGACGCCGTTTTGATCACTGCTGGCTCTTCGGCCAGCACACGTGACCTGACATCGACGATTATTCAGAAAGCGGGAAAACCGGGGGTACTGGTTCATGGTGTAAACGTCCGGCCTGGTAAACCAACGATCCTGGCAGTGTGCGATTCAATCCCGGTGATCGGTCTTCCCGGCAACCCGGTTAGCGCCCTGGTGATTGCGACGTTATTTGTCTCTCCCATGATAGAACGGCTTATGGGAATTAAACAGACGAGGCCCTCCGGTCCGATCTCCGCCCGCCTGAAAGTGAACATATCCTCCATGGCAGGAAGAGAAGATTGGATCCCTGTTAAGATGGAAGAACTGCAAAATGAATATCAGGTTGACCCAATTTTCTTCAAAAGCAACCTGATCTTCAATCTGGCCTCTGCCGACGGGCTAATGCGAATTCCGCCGGCCGTCACTGGATTTTCTGCGGGTGAGATCGTTAACATTTATCCAATATAAAGAGAAGGACCTGGCAGATGAGCGTATATCTACACGACATCCCATTGGAGGAAGCTTTACTAACCTTTCATAACGCCCTGGAGAAAGTAAATTTATGGCAAAGGTTGGAAAGTGAAGAAATTCCCTTGGATGAACACGCAGCGGGGAGAGTTCTATCCAGTCCGGTATGGGCAAAAATATCCAGTCCGCATTACCACGCGTCCGCAATGGATGGTTACGCGATTAAAGCGGATGACACCGAAGGCGCTCTTCCCTCCCAACCAGTGATCTTACAGATCGGCAGCAAAGCAACATATATTGATACAGGAGATCCGTTACCCGATTGGTCTGACGCGGTTATTCCCATTGAGAACGTGGAACCTGTTGATGAAGAAGGCAATGTCATTCAAACCCGTCTGCCATTTGCTATTCGGATCCGTGCCGCTGCGGCTCACTGGAGCCATATCCGGCCGATGGGAGAGGACATTGTTGCCACAGAACTCGTCTTACCCGAAGGGAAGGTCCTTCGCCCGGTGGACCTTGGTGCTCTGGCTGCTTCCGGTCACACATTGGTGAATGTCTCCCGTAAACCCATTGTTGGCATAATTCCAACCGGTACAGAACTGATATCCATCGGCGAACCGGTCCACCAGGGGGATATTATTGAATTCAATTCATGTGTGCTTGCTGCCCAGATCAATGAATGGGGTGGACAGGCTCTACGTCATTCCATCGTAAAAGACGATTTTTCCAGGATACAAAGTGCTGTCCGGGAAATGGCCGCGCACAGCGACCTGATATTGTTGAATGCCGGCTCATCAGCAGGCTCTGAGGATTTTTCGTCACGGGTTATAGAAAGTTTAGGCGAGGTACTGGTTCACGGCATCGCTGTTCGTCCGGGGCATCCTGTCATTTTAGGTATCATCAACGCAGATGGAAAGCATGTGCCAGCTATTGGTGTTCCCGGTTATCCTGTATCCGCAGCTTTGACCACGGAGGTCATCATAGAACCTTTGCTGGCCCGTTGGCTCGGCCGCCCTCCACAGCACCGCCCAACGGTCAACGCTGCGATCACAAAAAAAACGAACTCGCCCGCTGGCGATGATGATTTCCTAAGGGTTTCGGTTGGGAAAGTTGGTAATAGAATTCTCGCGGCCCCATTATCCCGTGGGGCAGGCATGATCACATCTCTGGTGCGTGCTGATGGAATTGTTAAGATTCCCCGGGGCATTCAAGGGTTATCCGCTGGATCGGATGTTAAAGTCGAATTGTTTAACTCAGTATTTGAGATCGAGAACACAATCCTTGTTATTG
>JAAYYW010000104.1 GCA_012515195.1 Leptolinea sp. | reverse complement strand
TCATATTTGGATATGATACCGCCCGCCTCCTCCACGAGGAGAATTCCGGCGGCAATATCATACGAATTCACCGTGATTTCAAAGTAGATGTCCATACGCCCGGCGGCCACATAACAGCAATCCAGCGCAGCAGATCCGAAACGGCGGCAGGCCTGAGCCTGCAGGCTGAAACGCCGGTAGAGATCGAGAGCCTGTTGCATTTCAGCAGATTTCTGGTCATAGGGAAAACCGGTCACCGTCAAACTGCGGATGAGATCACTGATCTCTGTCACTTGGATTCGTCGGTCATTAAGCCAGGCGCCTTTGCCTTTTTCCGCGCTGAACATCTCATCCAGCATGGGGTCGTAAACCGCGCCCAGCTTCATCACTCCATCTTCAGCGTAGGCAATGGAGACACAAAAGATGGGAACGCCGTGAGAGAAGTTGACGGTACCATCGAGCGGGTCGATATACCAACATGATCCGTTGCTACCCTGGTGGACACCGGATTCTTCGGCCACGATGGAATGATCGGGATAGTGTTTCTTGATATACGAGACGATAAATTCTTCCGAACGCTTGTCGGTTTCGGTAACCGGATCGATGAGGCTTTTCATTTCAACCTGGTGCACCTGACCGTAACCGGCGCGCAGGATTTCACCGGCTTCGCGGGCAATGGTTTTCATTTCATCCAGAGTAGGAGACATAAATCGCAAATTCTTTCTATCAATAAAGGTTACGGATGATTGTAGCCGTCCAGACTCGATAAGGCAAGGCATCCGGTTTTTAGGTAAAGGGGATATACATGCAATTATTTCAAAAAATTTATCATCACGGCTTTCTACAACTTCCAGCCAGATAATCTAGAATACCACCCGCCGCGGGAAGCGGTCTTCCCCGTAATTGATCTTGCCGGGGTCGTCCATCCACACCCCGGGCTGCTTCGCGCCGCACTTCGGGCAGGTCCCCTGCCCGGTGATGCGGTAATCATGCAGCATATAACCCATGCGGGCTATCAACCGCGTGTTGCAATTGGGGCAAAAAGTGTCTTCCAACGATTTGACCCTCCCTGGAAGGTTGCCGGCGTATACATAGTGTAGTCCTGACTCTTGCCCGATCTCCGCCGCGCGTACCAGTGTATCAACAGATGTGGGCGGTCGATCATTCATGCGATAGTCCGGGTGGAAAGCAGTCACGTGCCAGGGGATATCCGGCGATACCGATGCGATGAAGCGCGCCGCCTCCCACAATTCTTCGTTGGAATCGTTGTAATCCGGTATCACCAGGGTGACGATCTCCACCCAGAAGCCCAGCTCATGCGCCTTTTTGATAGTATCGAGCACATTCTGCAGCTTGCCACCCAATTCGTGGTAGTTCTTGTCCTGCATGGATTTCAAGTCGATCTTATATCCATCCAGATATGGCTTCAAGTATTCCAGCGCCTGTGGGGTTGCGTTGCCATTGGAGATGAAAACACACTTCAAACCGGATTTCTTCGCCTGTTTGAATACATCCACTGCCCATTCGGTGGTTATGAGCGGCTCGTTATAGGAAGAAGCCACGATCCGCGCGCCGCTTTTTACGGCGAAATCTACCAGCTTCTCTGGTTGTACCTGTTGGATGCTACCCACGGACCGGGTAGCTTGGTCATCGCGCAGCACCTGGCTGGACAGCCAGTTCTGGCAGAAATCGCAGTGGAAATCGCAACCCAGCATCCCAAAAGTCAACGCGCTTGTGCCGGGAAGGAAATGGTTGAAAGGTTTCTTTTCGATGGGGTCAACCTGGACACCGGCAACATACCCCCAGGGCGCCATCAGCGTGCCGTCCCGGTTGAAGCGCACCTGGCAAAAACCTCTCCCGCCGGGTTTGATGCGGCATCCATGGGCACAGGCCAGACACCGCACGCTGCCATTTTCCAACGGTTCAAACAGTTGGGCGGGTTTGGTCAGGCTATCCAGTACTTCCATCAATTGTGCCATCAAATTCATTATAGCTAACAGAAATGCAAGTGTCACATTTTCTTGACGGCAGCCGATAATAAGATAAAGTAGATAACAATGAAATTCAAACGTGTCACGCAGGTTTTCATAGCTCTTTGGTTGGCTGCAGGGCTAACTCTCTCACCGTTGCAATCGGCCGCGGTTGGCTATGGCGCGCGTCTGCTGGATGAGACTCCTGACACGCCGGTCGAAGATTTTAACCAACCAATTGGGGAAGATGGGGAACCCGAAGCGTTACTACAGCCTGATGAAGCGAGTCCGCCCGTGCCGGAGGTTCCCTCGGAAGTCGAATCCACACCGGAGCCCGAAGATTCTCCGCAAACGACAGACCCAACCCCCGAAACATCAACAATTATCGAAACGATCGAAAGCACGGCGGAGGTCTTGCCGGATGATGGATCAATGGAACCTCCGGCACTTGATGCCGAAACTACCATCCTGCCAACGGTCCCGGCAGAGACCATCGTCCCGACAACCTCTGTCGTCTCAGAGCAGCCTGCTGTTGCTACACCAACCCCCGAACCGACAGCTGCAGAAGAAACCCTGTTGATCTCAGAGGATCCAACACTGGAAGCTGTCGATGGATATTCCTCCCCGGTCAGCGGGAAGATTTTAGTGGAATGCGAAACATCCATCAACCTGGAAGAACTGACATCCGAACTGAATCGACTCGGTTTTTCTGTAGTCGATCCGGGTGATAAGGGGATTCTGGTGCTGGATGTTCCGCCAGGCAGTGAAACAGATTCGGCTGTTTTGATCGAATCCCTCGCTGGCATCCAGTCTGCCGCGCCCATGCTGGAAGCCACTGCCCTGGACATTATCCCCAATGATCCGGAATTTGCAAACCAGCCATATCTGACAATGATCGATGTAGCCGGTGGATGGGATTA
Organism: Leptolinea sp.; assembly: GCA_012515195.1. Classification (GTDB taxonomy): domain Bacteria; phylum Chloroflexota; class Anaerolineae; order Anaerolineales; family Anaerolineaceae; genus Leptolinea. The sequence goes on along the minus strand of JAAYYW010000104.1, from coordinate 7,464 downwards.
CACCACAGGTTCTGGCAATGTGATCATCGCCGTGATAGACACCGGCGTGGATTATACGAATTTGGATTTGTCCGGTCGTCTGGTGGGCGGGTATGACTTTGTCAACAATGACTACGATCCTTTTGACGATAACGGCCACGGTACTCATGTGGCGGGCATTATCGCCGCCACCGGAAACAACGGCAACGGCATTGCCGGCCTTGACTGGCAGGCAAAGATCATGCCGATCAAAGTACTGGATGCGTCCGGTTCTGGTTCCGATCTGAATGTGTACTACGGCATCCTTTATGCGGTGGATAACGGCGCGTCAATCATCAACTTGAGCCTGGCACTCGACAGCTACTCCGCGTTGGTGGCCGCGGCTGTTGATTATGCCAGCAGCCGGGGTGTTACCGTTGTTGCCGCGAGTGGAAATACAAATTCAACCGTAAATTACCCGGCCGCTCTGCCGCAGGTGATCGCCGTCGGCGCGGTGGATAACAGTGAGAATCGTGCTTTTTATTCCAATTATGGTTCTGCCCTTGATGTGGTCGCACCGGGCAACAATGTGCTGTCAACGGAAGGATCTGGACTGAATTATCGGACGGGAACTTCCATGGCCGCGCCCCAGGTTACAGGGTTGGCTTCCTTATTAAAAAGTATCCGGCCTATGACACCAGCCCAGATAAAGACCACCATTGAGACAACATCCAAAGACCTGGGCGCAAACGGTTGGGACCAATACTTTGGCAACGGACTGATCCAGGTCCGCCATGCCATTGAATGGCTCATGGGCAGGCTGAAAGCGGCCTCTTCCCGGCCTGATCCAGAGGAAGACACACCACCAGCTATTGTCTATCCAACCTTCACACCGACATTCACACCGACAATTACCCCCACTTTCACGCCCACAGTAACACTGTCCCAATAACCGCCATAATGGCTGCTGACAATCATCCCCGGTTATGAACCGCCTGATAGCAACAATTGAATTTCCACCACGGACTACAAGAAAAAAGCCTGCCTCAAGAAGATGAGACAGGCTCAGTCATAGCGCGGAATGATCTAAAGTTATCCTACCAGATCATATACATCGTGCATCAGGTCGGCATTGCGTTTGTAGAGTTCCTTGTAGACGGTGTGATATTTATCATAGACTTCATAGGTTGCCGGGTTGGGTTCCACGGTGCGGATATCCTTCATCCAGCCTTTGACATCCTGGGCAGACTTAAAGGCGCCCACACCGAGGCCAGCCATGAAAGCGTCGCCGTATGACGCGCCGAAGGTGATGGCCGGGACCTGCTGGGCAATCTTACAAATATCACTGGTAGCCTGCAGCCAGATGGGATTCTTGGTGCCGCCGCCGACCGCCACAACCTCGGTGATCTTCGCATTCAGGCCGCGCATAAAGTCAAAGTTATGGCGAATGCTGTGACCGATACCTTCCACGGCGGCGCGGAATAAATGCCCGCGGGTGTGGGAGAGTGTCAGGCCAAAGTACATACCGCGGGCGCGCGGGTCATTGATGGGGGTGCGTTCTCCGCTGAAATACGGCAGAAGAAGCAAACCTTCAGCACCAGGGCCAATATCCAGGGCTTCCTTTACCAGCTCGCCGTAGGCGTTCGAGCCGCCGGCGGCTTCGGCAGCCACCAGGTCTTTGGCTGCCTGATCGCGGAACCAACGGGTGACAGAACCGCTGGTGGCCATACCGGCAATGGAGCAGTACGTGCCGGGAAGAATATACGGATTGCACCATAGCTGGGTATCGGTGACGGGTTTATCCAGCACCAGCAGAACGATGATGGTCGAACCATACATCATCATTACCTGGCCGGGATTAGTCACACCAACGGAGACCGCTTCGGAAACCGCATCGACCGCGCCCACGATCACCGGGGTACCTTCCGCCAGACCGGTTTCTGTGGCCGCTTTCTTTGTCACTTTGCCGGCAATATCCGGGCACCAGCCGGGTTCGGGGAGTTTGTTAATATCACAGATCTCTTTTGTCAACTCATCGCTGTAGCGGTTCTTTTTGAGATCATACAGCGGCATGGTAAATCCAGCCGTCATATGGTCAATGCGGAACTCACCGGTCAATCGGGCTACCAGGAAACTGGAGGCGGTAAGGAATTTGTGAGTCTTTTTGTACACCTCCGGTTCGTTCTTCTTGAGCCATAGAATCTTGGGGCCGGTGGACTGGGTGCACAGGTCCATTCCGCTAAAGTTGAAGATCTTCTCCTTGCCGATCTTATCATTCAGCTCGTTGATCTCTGCGTAGGCACGGGTATCCACACCGTAGAGGATCCCATTCCGCAACGGATTGGCGTCCTTATCCACAGGGAGAACACAGGCGCCAATGGCACTGGCCCCGACTCCCATGATCTCTTTGGGATCAATACCGGTGACTTCAATGAGCTTGTGGGTCAGGGCACAGAAATCCCCCCACCATACTTTTTCAGGGTCATGCTCCGCCAGCCCCTGCCGGGGAATAATGATGGTGTGGGGAACGACCTGAACGGAAACAACTTTGCCTTCCATGTCGGTGAGTACACCTTTGGATTCGTATGTGCCAATATCAATACCGAGTAAGTAACCTTTTGCCATGAGATTTTCTCCTAAAAAATAATCATCTCTTTAATTTGGTATCTCGTTCTTTTAAATAACCATCAATTTCTTTGATCTCGTCTGCGTTAAGGTGGTTGACGATCGTAGTTTCGACGATCTGTTCAGGTTTGCGTGCGCCGGCAATAGCCGCCGTCACTTCGGGACGACGCAGCACCCAGGCGATGGCCAACTGCGACAGATTACACCCTTTGCGCGCGGCAATTGGACGCAATTTATCAATGAATTCGAGATTCACGCTGAACTCCGGTTCATCGAACATCGCCGCCCCTTTAGTGCGGCGCCAGTCATTAGCCGGCAGGCTGTTCATGTATTCATGACTGAACTTTCCCGCCAGCATACCCGATTCGATCGGGCTGTAAACCACCACGCCAATGTTGTTTGCCGCGCAATACGGTAACAGCTCGGCTTCCACATCACGGCGAAGCATACTGTAAGGCGGCTGGTTGGATGCCACCGGGTGGATGGGTTGGATGCGTTTCAGCTGCTCAACATTGAAATTTGAAACAGCGATGTAACGCACCTTGCCCTCCTGTACCAGACGGGACATCTCGCCCCAGGCTTCCTCCACATCCTCTTCTGGATTGGGCCAGTGTATCTGCCACAGATCAATCACATCTATCTGCAAACGACGCAGGCTGTCTTCACATTCCTGGCGGATGCTCCAACTCTTCAAACGACCGAAGACCTCGCCGGTCTCCTCATTCCATCCACGGCCGCATTTGGTGGCTACAATCACATTGTCACGCCGGTCTTTGATCGCACGGGCAGCGACTTCCTCTGCGTGTCCCAACCCGTAACAGGCCGCCGTGTCAATCCAGTTCACTCCCTGATCCAGTGCTTTATGTATGGTGCGAATGGATACCTCGTCATCGGTCGGTCCCCAACCCCATTCCCAGCGGTCGCCCCCGATGATCCAGGTGCCAACCCCTACTTCTGACATCTTAAGGTCAGTGAAACCAAGCTTGCGATACTCCATCCTCAATCCTCCGGAATCTCAAAAGAACAGGAATGACTTCTATATTATAGTATTTTGTTTGTTTGAACATATGAGAAGGACCAAAGAAACAATTATTCTCTGGTTGATTATAGGAGGATTTGTTCAGAAGGTGGTAGAGATGAATGTCACATCTCAGTTGATAGTGTTTCCCACTTTTCCATTAGTCCATCCAGCTCTTGCTGGATCCGGTTGAACTCAACCCCCAGGTCATGCACCTTTTGCGGATCATCGGGTGGATTCTCCAGCTGCCGGCCGATGGTTTCCAATTCGGCTTCCAGACGTGAGATTTCCTCTTCCAGTTTCCGTAGATTTTCCTGTTGCTTCCGGCTGGGACGGTTGGCAGACTGTGTACCTGTCTTTTTTCCCTCTGCCTTCCGGACCGGTGTGGATGCGGATAATGAGGCTTTCTCTTCATTTTCATTTTCAAGCCGGCGAAAAGCCACATATTCGCTGTAACTTCCGGGAAATAATTTCATTGATCGATCATCGGGAAGCACGTCCCATATCTGGGTGGCCAGCGCGTCAATCAGATACCGGTCATGCGAGACCAACAGAATGGTGCCATCGAATACCTGCAACACAGATTGCAGAGCATCCTGCGAAGCCAGGTCAAGGTGATTGGTTGGTTCATCAAGCAGCAAAAGGTTGGCGCCGCTGAGTGCCAGGCAGGCCAGTGCCAGACGGCCGCGTTCACCGCCGGAAAGCAAAGAAACCTGTTTAAAAACATCATCACCTGTAAACAGGAATTTCGCCAGATAATCGCGCACATCTCCCACCAGCATTTTGGGCGCGGCTTTGTTGATCTCCTGCATCAGTGTGTTATCGGGGTCCAAACCTTCGTGTGCCTGGGCAAAGTACCCAATTTTGAGGCTGGCGCCCATCACAGCCTCACCGTTAAGCGGAGGTATCTGTCCGAGCAGGGTTTTCAACAGTGTGGTTTTTCCGGCGCCATTCGGACCAATCACGGCAGCGCATTCTCCGCGCAACAGGGTGAGATCGGGAACATGAAACAGGACGATCCCATCATCAGAATACCCGACAGAAAGCTCTGTTGTCCGGATAACCAGATCCCCCGAGCGCTTGGAAGAGGACAGGTTCAACCGCAACGTATCATTCACCACCGGACGGTCCAGCTTTTTGTCCTGCATAAACCGCTCAAGCCGTTTCAAACGCCCCTGGGCCTGCCGCGTATTCTGACCGGCCATATTGCGGCGGATATATTCCTGTTCTTTGAGGATGAACTCCTGTTGGGCTTCCACTTCCTTTAACAACCGCTCCCGCCGCGCTTCCCTCTGATGTTGATAGGCTGAGTAGTTACCGTGGTATACGGTGAAACCGTTATCCATCTCCCAGATGGTATCTGCCACCTGATCCAGGAAGTAGCGGTCATGGGAAATGACCAATACTGCGCCGGGAAAATCCTTCAGGGTATTCTCCAACCATTCCACCGCGCCAATATCCAGGTGGTTGGTTGGCTCATCCAACAGAAGCAGGTCCGGCTGGCTCAGCAGCAAGCGCGCGAGTAAAGCGCGTGTCCGTTGTCCGCCAGAGAGTTGACGCAGCGGGCGTGAAGCATCTTCAGGGGCGAACCCCAGACCGGTCAGGGTTTGCCGGATACTGGTTTCGTATACATATCCGCCGGCCATTTCAAATTCGTGCTGCAATCGGCCGTACGTTTCCAGAAGATCATCCGGCGCGTCGGCCCGGCTCATTTCTTCTTCCATGCGGTGTAATTCGCTCTGCCGCCGCAACAGCGGTTCAAAAGGCTTAAGACATTCATTCCATAGAGTCTGACTCCCGTTGAGGTCCGACTCCTGTGGCAGATATCCCATGCGCAGACCGCGCGCGCTGAATACGGAGCCCCTGCTGGCATCTTCTTCACCCACGAGAATACGTAAAAACGTGGTTTTCCCGACACCGTTGGGTCCAACCAATCCTATCCGGGCTTTTTCCGGCACGCTGGTGGAAATATTTTCAAAGATATCGACAGCGCCAAAAGACTTGGCCAGTCGGTCAGTTGTCAGTAAAGGCATGTGCCTATTTTAATGGAGAATTCAAGAAATCCCTTGCTTTTTTGGATTCAGAGGAGAAAAAAGGTGAAATCGATTTTATTCGCCGAATATCTCGGAGATGATGGTATGCAGACGCCGTTCTAGCATGGTGTAGGAAAAATGATTTCGCGCCAGTTCATAATTATGGGCTGCCATCTCGGCAGCCAGCGATGGTGTTTGCAGCACCGACCGTGCCATGGCAACCGTATCCTGGGTCACATAGCCGTCAAATTCGATAACCTTGAATCCTTTGGGCCGAATATCAAAGTTGTAGATGGAATAGTTATTTACCATGATCGGTTTTCCGAAATAAATAGCTTCCAGAAACGCGTTGCCAAACCCTTCAAAATCTGACGGGTAGGTCACCAGTTCAGCCTGCGGGTAAACATCTTCGAGCGTATACACGTTACGCCCATCATCTGTTTTCCCTCTTTTCTCCTTTATGATATCGGCGATGAACAATGCCGGCACATTCATGCGTTCGGCAAATTCGCGGATGAACTGTTCGTATTCATACCCCTCATCGCCAGAGGCGTGAGATATGACAAGCCGGGCGTTCATATTCAAACGGCTGACCAACTCAATAGCATGTTCGATCCCCTTGCGTTGGACGATACGGGTAGGCTGAAGGATCAGATGCTCGCCGCTGGCAAGACCAAGATCAGCCCGAACTTGATTTGAGTACTCATCCGGCGGCGGAGGAGGATTATCAAAATCCATGACATTTGGGATCAGCGTACTGGAAATGCCTGTTCGCAATGCGAGTTGGTTGGACGCGGATGAGTTGATGACCACATGACGGATACTGGGCATATGCGGGGGAAAGCAGGCATTAAGAATATCCCACACACAGTTGGACAAGAATCGCTTACGTTCCCAGAACATATCATGGTGATGACCAATGACAGGTAATTCGGTTTCCGCAATCAACTCCGTAAGCGCCATTCCCAGGGGGAGATGTATGGGAATGGCCAGCACGTTTTCGGCGATAAGCAGTTGAATATCAAACTTGCTGATGAACTGGTAAAGCTCATTCTTCAGATGATTCTTATGTTCATGGACCAGATGAGTAATATCCGGCGGTCGGATCGACCGGGAAAAGACTATCCGGTTAATGTAATCATTTTCCGGGTAATGGAAAAACGCCTCTGGAACTACATGTGAAATTTCAGGCGCCCGGTCACATTCACCGGCAAAATAAAAACACTTATGTCCCACCCGCTCGAGTACTTCCGCCCATTTCTCGGTTTCCAGTGAAACACCATCTGTTCCCTTTAAACGGGTGGAAATAAAACCAATATTTAACAGGTGTTTCCAGCTACGCAAAGGCATATCCCTTTCCTTCCCATCAGATGAAAAGAAACCCTGAATATGCGTTTATTATAGGGATTATTGAAAAACAGGGGAACCGGCTATGAATCTCTCAGCAACCCGTTGGATTCCACTCGATCACCTGGGCAGTAGCGTTTTCCTGGATATGGGAATATACAGTCTCCATGGGATATCCACGCGCCTGGCAGACCAAGGTGGCGATGGCCAGTCCATGCGCGACAATGATCACAGGTGCGTTGTGTTTCGCGCATACAATTTCATCCACACATTCCGAGAATCTGGCAGTAAGTTCAGCGACGGATTCACCTCCGGGCAGCCGAGAGTCGACCGGATTTCGGGTGCGGTCGGCAAGGGCACTCTCAAACTTCTGCATTACATCGGAAAACAACATGCCTTCCACTTCCCCCTGAGATATCTCACGCAAGCGCCGGTCAAAGTGAACCGGCAGCCCAACCACAGCCGCAATGATCTCAGCCGTTT